>JAEWFG010000326.1 GCA_023388935.1 Pseudomonadota bacterium
TTCTTCTGCAAGCTCAAGGAATTCAAGCGCATCGCGATGCGCGCCGACAAGACCGATCAAAGCTTCGCTGCCATGCTCCATCTCGCCGCCGCCGTGATAAATTCCCGATGAATCCCAACAGGCCCTAAAGCGCGATGACGATTCATCCCAATCTCATCGCGCTTTATTGGGTGGACACGGTCTGGGCAGGCTTTTTAGCCGGCTCCGGAGGCACTGGAAGCCGCTGCACCTTGATCCGGGCTGTCCCGCTGTTGTTGTCGTAGAATTTTTCCGTCCGCCCCTGGAAGGGTGCCAGGAACGACGGAGTTATGCAACACGGTAGCACGGTCGGAAAGATCTGCACGGCGTCGTTGACGTAGACGAACAACTCGCCGGATTCGGGCGCCACGAATTCGGCGACCAGGCGGCCGGTTAGATCCTGTCTGTTCCATACCTCCCGTGCAGCGGGCAGATCGTCCACGGGGATCGGCTGAAAACCGTCGAGCGCCGCGAGGCTCGCGCCGCGCGGATCATTCTTGCCGAGCTCGTCCTCGACACGGACGAAATACCTGTGGTCGGGATTCTTGACCAAATCGTCTTCCGCCGGAAGTGCCGGCTTCTTGCGGCGCGGAAGTTCATCGGCCGGCGTCACGTTGACCGCTGTGAGCGGAATGTCGTTCATGCCTTTCGAACCGACGCGCACCACCGGCTGGAACCAGTCGGCACCGTAGAGCCGGCGCATCGGCAGGAAGATGTAATGCCTCCAGTCGGTCTGGAAGCCGCTCACGCCGGTCATGATGGTCCGGTCGAACCAGGGCTCCTCGATGTCGAGCCAGACGCGATATTTGCGGCCCTTCTCGACTGCGAGTCCACTCCACCAGCAGAAATTCCTGGTCTCGAACACGCTGCCGGCTGGCAAGGGCTCGTCGAGCACCGGCTGGCCGCGCTCGACGCTGGTGCCGCTCCCGCCCTTGATCTCCGGCGGCGAGCAGACTCTGCCGAGCGCGACGCGGCCGGTGAAGTAGCTGGTGCACGCAATCAGCAATGCCGAGCTGAAAATGACGAAGAGGAAGGCGAGCGGCAGCAGTCGCCTGGCGAACAGGGTGGGCGCCCACGCCATGTTGTGCCGCATCCAGTTGGCGAATGCGAGGGCACGGCTGGACGTTGCGATGTGTTTCCTGCTTGCCTTGCGGCGCGGCGTGTTCCAGGCGAGCCGCGCGCGCTCCTGGATATTGTCGCGGAGCGAGGCGTTCTTGTTCCATACCCAGAGCGTGACGAGCAGTACGGCTGATGTCAGCACCGGATAATAGGTCGCAATGTCGAGCCACGGCGCTGCATAGGACGGCAGCAGGTTTCTCAGGATATTGGTAAGCGGCGCCACGATCGCGCCGAGCAGCCAATCGGCGTCGGTGACGAGCCACAAGAACCAGGTGCCCTGCAGGCCATTATCCTCGGATGAGCTGACCAGAGCACGTGCGATCCACGGAAAGACGGCGATGAAGGCGACCATGAACAAGAGGGAGAAATATGCCACGCGCCGCCACCACACGGTATCGCGCGTGAGGCGCGACATGGCAGCGTCTGGCGTGCTCATCGTGATGAAGGCTTGGGCCTCTTTCTCGCGTCGCGGGCCCGTGGCCTTCGCCAGATACGCGGCCTTCAGGATCTCGCGTGCGTGCTGCTCTTCCAGCTCGCTGTTTTCTCCGTCCGGCCGCAGCGCCAGCGTCGTTCCGTTCGGCAGCAGCACGAGGCAATCCGCCGGAAGCATGATCGGTGCGTAATCGTCGCTGCCGAACAGCATGCGTTCGATGACGGCGAAATGCACGACGGGCAGGCCGCCATTCTCCGTGCCCGAAAGGATCGGGCGCGGCCCGTAGCGGTACAACACCGCGGCGCCGCTGCGTGAATCATGCCTCGGTCCGATGGCCGATTGATAATCCCTGAAATGCTCGATCTCTCCGTCCTGGAAGCGCAGCCTGCCGTCGAGCTGATCGACCATCCAAACTAGCGGCACGAAGGACAGCGTGGACTCCGGATAGCCACCGCCGATGTCGGAATGGACGCCCGTGAACCACACTTCCTTGACGACCTGGCCTTCGGCCAGATGGCTCTGGTCGATGCGCAACGGGTGGAAGGTGGTGCGTTCGTCGTCGAGAGCGAGCGCGTGACAGGCATGCCTGACCTTGTGCGACAGCCGGTGATTGCGAAACGAGATCGGCCAGATAGCCCAGTCGATCGCGAGGCGAAACTCCTCGACCGGGACGCCGAACGCCTCGACGGTGTCGAACAGTCCGAGGAATTCGATCTCGACATCCTTGCGCGCGCCCATCTTGCTGCGCACTTCGGCGTACGAGCGATGTCCGCAGATCCAGTGATAGATTAAGAGCACGAAGTCGCGGATCCAGCGCGTGACCCAGATCGTCGGCAGGCTCCGGGTCCAGGGCACGGTGTCCCGGCGGTATTCGCGCCAGGCGGCCTTGACGTTGCGCTGCATCTCCGCATGCGACACCGGCGTGTCGCCGATCACGGAAGGCACGAGGCCCTGGCTCGAGATCATCGCCGCCAGCGTGCGCGCAGTGAAGGCCCCACGGCTGAAACCGAAGATGTAGATCTCGTCGCCGTTGCGCCAATTCCAGCACAGGAAGCGATAGAGCTTGCGGACGTTGGCCGGCACGCCGATGCCGGTGGCGCCGTCAAGTGCCGCGAGCGGCGCCCAGCCGGCGGTGCCCACGCCCTTGATGTAGTGAGTGATCTGGTCCGGCTGGGTGTGGTCGAGCGCCTCGTAGAGACGCCAGACACTGGATTCCTGGGTGGTGAACGCATTGCCCGTGCCGTCGGCGAACAGCACCAGCTTGCGTTTTGCCGGGGCGGCGGTCGCTGGTCCGCCGGCCTTCGCGTCTTCGGGCGTCTCGTGTGGGATGACGGAAGCGGCGTTCTGCGCTCCGCGCTGGTGCGACATGGACCCCTCCGAAAATCTTGACCGGATGCTTCAGCCCTGGCCGGGTGTCACTTTTCCGATCTCAATCAATGATTGCGTTATGAGATAATTATATATTCTGGGCACGATCGCGTTGAGGTCGCAAGCCGGATCGGGTGAGCGCGCTGCGGTGCGGTGCCGCGGGGATCACGGATGCGGTGCGCTTCGGGCTGACGCCGACCGCCGCACGGGGGAAGTGAGGGCTGGCGTGTCGTGGGGTGGGTTACAGAACATCGACCCTCGGCGGCGGATAGCGCCGCGCCAGCATCGACAAGGACAATGACCGCTCTTCATCCGGCAGCTCCAGCCAGCCCAGCACGAGCGGCCGCTTCCAGTCACCGACGCCGAAATCCATCGCCATCCATTTCTGCGGCTCGGGGCCTTCGAGGCCCCGGACCCAGACGAAATAGCGGGGAAGGTCGTCCGCTTCTGTCGTCCGTCTCCTGGCCATCAAAGCTTCTCACTGCATCAACACGCGTTGCTGCAGGATATAGGCACTGGTTCGGCGAAGTCGAACGCCTTGCCGCGGCCGTGCCGGGGATGTTTTTGACACAGATCCGGGTCTCGATACGCGTCGCAACACCTTACGCCTCGCAGCAGGCCGAACGTGGAGATCAATGCGACTGATGTTACGCCAACGCGGGGACTCGGACGTCAGCGCTCACGCTCATTGCCGGAGTTCGCAGGTCGCGACCCGGTTGATGTCGGCGAGCCGCCGGTCGGCGTCGGCGTGGAGATCAAGGCTTTGAACCAGCGTCAGCAGGCGGTGATAGGCGCTGTCGGCGATGTCGACCGGCAGCGGGGCCTCGTCGAAGGCCTCGACATAGCTGCCGACGAGACTGCTCAACAGGCGGCACAGGCCGCCCTGGGCGGGATCGTCGCGGCCGAGCGTCTCGAGCTTTTGCTGGAAGATCCGGAAGGTCCGCAACCCGTGGTGCTGTTCGGAAAGCCACGCGTGCAGGTCGTTCATGTGAGCCTCTTCGAGTTACAGAAGAAGCTACTGGTTTATACAGGCGGGATTTGACGATTGCCAGGGGAGGGGGTGCGTCGGTTCGTCTTCGCCAAGAGGCTTCGCCGGACACGCTTCGCCCTTTCGGTGCGGCGTGGCTGCGCCACGCGAAGCCCGAAAGGGCGAAGCGTGGTGCCCCTGGCCGGAATCGAACCAGCACTCCTTGCGGAACTCGATTTTGAGTCGAGCGCGTCTACCAGTTCCGCCACAGGGGCCCTCGGTCGGCCCCTCGGATGAGGACGTCGCGAAGCGGGCGGACTATAGCCATGGAGAGGGCGCGGTCAACCCGCGCCAAAGTGATCCCGGCCGTTCTCGACAGCCGCATGGGCCGGGGTTAGAGGCTTAACAACTGGACCCACCGGAAGAGGCTGCCGTGACGACCCAGAGTGCCGCAATACCTGCGTTCAGGCCGGCGGCCGCGAACCCCGCGCTGACCGCCGCGCTCCTGGTCACGCTGATTGCAGCAGCCACGATCGCGGGCGCCTGGTTCTTCCAGCTCGTGCTGGGGATCATGCCATGTCCGCTCTGCCTGGAGCAGCGCTACGCGTACTATCTCGCGATCCCCCTTGGCTTGCTCGTCGTGCTCGCGGCCCGGGGAGTTGCTCCGCGGCCGCTGCTGCTCGCAGGCCTTGCAATCCTCGCGCTGGCGGCGCTCGCCAATGCCGGGCTCGGCGCCTACCACGCCGGCGTCGAATGGGGCTTCTGGAAGGGGCCGACCGACTGCTCCGGCCCGGTCGTCAACCTCGGCAGTGCCGGTGATCTGCTCTCGCGGCTCGACACCGTGAAGGTGGTGCGCTGCGACGAGGTGCAGTGGCGCTTCCTCGGCCTCTCGCTCGCCGGCTACAACGTGCTGATCTCGCTCTTGATGGCGGCAATCGCCGCGTGGGGATTTGTGGCGACGGCGAAGCGCTCCCAGCTGCCGTAGGGTGGGGCAAGGCGCAGCGTGCCCACCATTTCAACGGCACTGCACCCTACGAGAGCTGAGCTCTGCTAATCGTCCACATCGTCCTGCGTGCGCCCGAACAGGTGCACGATGCCCGGTGTCGCGATCGTCACGAACACGAAGCGCGACAGATGATGGGCGCCAACGAAGATCGGGTCGATGTGCAGCGTCAGGGCCAGCGCCAGCATGGCGTCCATCGCGCCCGGCGCGAAGGCGACAACGACGTCGGAGAACTTCACCTGCGTGGTGAGCGCCACGATGCCGACGAAGATGGCGGAGATGGCGATCGCGACCGCGAACGAGCCCAGCGCGGCGTTGATGTGGCCGGCCAGCGTCTTGATTCGCATCCGCGCGAAGCGGCTGCCGATCAGCGCGCCGATGCCGATCAGCGCCACGCCGCGCACCCAGTTCGGCAGGCCGCCCTCGACCCAGCCTGCGCCATGCAGCACGCTGGAGGCGATCATGGCGCCGAACATCCAGCTCGCCGGAAACTTGATCAGCCGCAGGAGGAGCGCCGCAGCCAGTGACGCTGCGACCAGCTCCACGAGGTCGAGCGGCGAGGCGATCGTTGTTGTCAGCGATGGTGCCGCGGAGGGCGCCATGCCCGCGAGTGCCAGCACCATCGGCAGCGCTGCGGTGAGGATGATGACGCGCATGGTCTGTACCACCGCGATGCCCGGTAGGTCGGCGCCGCGCTCGACCGCCAGGATCGTGATCTGCGACAGCGCGCCGGGGCTGCCGGCGAGGAGGGCCGAGGTGCGGTCCCAGCCATGGATGCGCTGGAGGTAATGACTCGAACCGAAGGTCGAGCAGAAGGTAGCGAGCGCGAGCAGCCCGATGGTCAGGGGATAGGCGCTGACCTGCTGGATCAGATGGCGCGAGACGACGGAGCCCAGCGAAATGCCGAGCAGCACCAGCACGGTCTGGGTCAGGATCGGCGGCAGCGAAAGCTGGCGCCCGGCGATCGCGGCGATTCCAACGGCGATCATCGAGCCCGAGATCAACCCGCCGGGGAGGCCCGCCAGCAGAAACACCAGGCCGCCGGCGGTGCCGATGACGAGCGTCTCCACCGTGCTCAAGATCTTGGCACGGCTTGGCCATTCGAACTGCAGGGAGGCGGCGATTTGCTTCACGCCACCTTATCGCAAATCGACGAGAGGCGTACAATTGCGGCTACGTCATGCCGCAATGCGCACGCCTCTCGCCGAGGCTCGCGAGCAGTATCGTGACGGATTTACTTCTTGTCGGCGGCGGCCGGCGCGGCGGTGCCGGCCTTCGCGCTCTTGATGCACTCCGAGCGGAATTTCTTGCGCTCCTTGCCATGCAGGCCCTTGGCGTCGGCCTGCTTGGAGCATTCGAGCGACTCGGCCGAGTGCTCCTTCGGCGCCTTCTTGTCGGTGGGGGCGGCGGTAGTGGTCTTGGCGTCGGTCTTGGCCGCCGGCGCGGCAGCCTGGGCGAAAGCGGTGCCGGTTGCGAACAGAGAGGCGATCGCGACGACGGCGAGGCGGGAGGCGAGGGTCATGGTGCTGCACTCTTCTTGCGAGAATTGCGAAGGACTGGGAACGTCGGCTCGCGTTGCTGAACGCGACATGAATAATCTGAACGGCGCGATCACTATATTTTGGCGGCAGGAGCCATCGCTTCCTTGTCGCAAGCTGGCGACACGCTAGGATAGCAATCCTCGTTTCGCTTCCCTAGGGGGGAAAACCAAGGAGGAGACCAGGGATGACCATTCAATCAAAATTGCTGTGTGCAGTTGCCGTGTCGGGATTTGCCGCACTGGTGGCGACCGCGCCAGCGCAGGCGCTGACCTCGCAGGAGTGCAGTGCAAAATACCAGGCTGCCAAGAAGGACGGCTCGCTCGGCACCATGAAGTGGAATGAATTCCGCAAGGCCCAGTGCGGCGCGGATGCGACACCAGCTGCCGCGGCTGCTCCGGCTGCCCCGGCCGAGTCGAAGCAGGCGAAGAAGGAGGCGGCCCCGGCGCCGACCCAGCCGGCCGGACCTGCGGTATTCCCGAACGCGGTCGACCCGAAATATTCCAAGGAGACCGCCGGCAAGGCCCGCCTCCACACCTGTGTCGACCAGTACAATGCCAACAAGGCGTCCAACGGCAATGGCGGCATGAAGTGGATCGAGAAGGGCGGCGGCTATTACAGCGAATGCAACAAGAAGCTGAAGGGCGCTGCCTGAGCTTCGAATTGATGCGATGGCCGGAGCAATGCTCCGGCCATTTCGCCGAGGACACGCACTATAAATCTTCGTCTATGACCGCCTCGCTCCGATACGGTGGCGCAGACGGGCCCGTTGTAAAAGGCTGCCGGCCGAAGTTTCGGGGAGGCGACATGGCCGGCAGCGAGGTGGGACAAGGCAGCGTGCTTCCTAGTAGCGCCCGGTGCCAGCGCCGCCAAAGTGGTAATCAATTCGCGCAGTGACGAGGTCGATATCCTGGCTGATGTCCTCGTTGCGGGTAGTGACGCCGAGATTGCCCGGCGCAACGCCGGTAAATGCGCTGTTGTTGGTCCCCATGAAGAGATGGTCGTATTCGAGACCGACAGACCAATTCGGCGCAAAGCCATACGCGAAGCCGACGCCGACGGCGCCGCCCCAGCGCGTGTCGTTGGCTGAACTCAATTCAATGCCGGTTGCGTTCGAAAGGCTGGAATATTGGTTGTCCGTGACTGCCGCACCGCCCTTCACGTAGAGCAACACGTTATTCCACGCGTAGCCGACCTGCCCGGTGAACAAACCGTATGCGTCGACTTTGCTCTGGTTCGTGATGCCGGGAAATACGAGGCTCTGGTTGGATCCGGAGAAGTTGGCCCAGTTGCCCTGCGCTTCGACGCCAAACACCCAGGAAGCCGCCTGCCAGCGATAGCCGATTTGACCGCCGACAGTACCGCCCGAGCCGGTGCCGCAGCCCTCGGCCGCGCTCGGAGTAACCGGCGTGCCGAAGAAGCTCGTGTTGCTCCAGCAGTTTCTATTCCATCCACCGCCGCCATCGATACCCGCGTAGAATCCACTCCAGTCATACGCAGGCGACGCGATCGGTGGGGCTTTCGTTGGCATATATGTGCGCGCAGGCAGATCAGCTGCAGACGCCGGCCCAGCGATCGCAGCGAGACCAGCAACACCGAGAAACAGTCTCTTCATGTTTTGAATCCCCTATCCGCTTGAGTGTCGACACGCGCGAGCTTAGGGAGATTTCGGCCGATGTATCGTGAAATTCCGGCAAGATGGATGAACGTGGAATTAGCCATCACTTTGCCTTCGCATTCAGATTGCTGACCATTTTCGTCCGTCGTCGGAGCGTCGTAAGTCCGCCGTCAGGATTGACCTGCCGAACACAAGAGTTTGATGTGTCGCCGCTCACTCGATGACGCTTGCGCGCTAAGAAAAAGGGGCCGCTGTCTTGGACAACGACCCCTCCCGGGTTGCAACGAATGCGGACTGAAATGCCTTATCTCGCCCGGAAGCCCCAGCGTACCGCCGGAATCGTTAGAAACATCGATTTATATTGTTTCGACTGATGTCTCATCGGCATCGACGCGACCGAGTGTTCCGCGTGCATTTCCGGTTTAACGAGTCCACGCCTAGTCCAACAGCTTCTCCGCCGATTTCGCCACGAGCTGCGATCGTTTGCGCGGGCCGCGCCCGACGAACAACAGGCTCTGGCCGAAGATGAAGCAGTAGAACAGGAAGGCCTGTGCATCGGCCTCCTCGGCTGCGAGCCCGGTCGCGCGATAGAGTTCGGCGACGTGCTTCAACCGGGCCGCATCCACGCTTGCAACCGCAGCCGCTGCGCCCTCGTCCGAGCGGGCCCATTGCCGGATCGCAAGCTCGATCGCCATGCCCTCCGAGTTCAGTCGTTCGGAATAGAGCTGGATCAGCGCCTTCAGCCGCTCGCGGGGGTCTTGGCCATCGAGGTTTGTTTGCTGCGCGATCGCCGCCACGCGTCCCTCGCGCCAGCGTTCCAGCATCGCATCGAGTAACGCGGCGCGGTCGGCGAAGCGGCGGTAGAAGCCTCCCTTGGTGACGCCCAGGTTCTTGGCGAGGACCTCGACCCGCACCCCCTCGACCCCGGATTTGGCGAGCTCGGTAAATCCTGCCTCGACCCAGACATCGCCCTTGCCGTCGCTCATGAAGGAAGCCTCACCGGTTCTTGATACGGTGCCGTATTGCTAGCGCAGTGCGGCTCTGATACGCTACCGTATCAATAGACGAAAAGGGCAGAGCGAGAAGGGCAGGGAATGGCGATGGAGCAGGAGGCGACCTATCGCGGTACGGTCTATCCGTGGCAGTGCGATCACGTCGGCCACATGAACATCATGTGGTATGTCGGCAAATTCGACGAGGCCAACTGGAATCTGTTCGCCCGCCTGGGGCTGACGCCGAGCTATTTGCGCATCTCCGGCCGCGGCATGGCCGCCGTGCAGCAGAACATCACTTACAAGCGCGAGCTGCTCGCCGGCGACATCGTCGAGATCCGCAGCCATCTGCTGGAGGTTCGCGACAAATCGATCCGCTTCAGGCACGACATGATGAATGCCGAGACCGGCGAGATCGCCGCGACGTGCGAGATCACGGGTGTGCATTTGGATCGTCAGCTGCGCAAATCCGCGCCGTTCGCCGACGCCATCCGCGAGGTCGCCATGAAACACCTTTTCGAACCGGCCGAAGCTTGAACCATGGCTGCATTCGAACCGAAAAACCCGGACTACCGTACCGCCGCCGCCGCGCTGTTCGAGGGGCAGGAGGCGATGCGCACGCTCGGCATCTCGATCGCCCGTCTCGCGCCGGGCGAGGTCGAACTGGCGATGCTGCATTCGTCCGCCTTCACGCAGCAGAACGGATTCGTGCACGCCGGCATCATCACCGCCGGGCTCGACAACGCCTGCGGCGTTGCCGCCTTCACCTTGATGCCGCGCGAGGCCGATATCCTCACCGTCGAGTTCAAGACCACGTTGCTCGCACCCGCCCGCGGCGAGCGTTTTGTCTTCAAGGCCGAGGTCATCAAGCCGGGCCGCACGCTGACCTTCTGCGAGGCCAGGGCGTTCGCCGAACATGACGGCAAGACCACACTGATTGCCGCCATGACCTGCACGCTGATGGCGATGCTGCCCCGTGCTGCGGCTCCGCGCGAACCGCGCATGTCCCACGCCTAGTACGATTGACAAGCCTGCGGTCGCATCCCTTGATGCCTGAGCGCCCTGGTGACCTCGTTCCTGGTGCGGCCGGAGGTCTCGCTGCTGGTGCGATGACATGGCGGCTGCAACACTCTATACGGGGCGTAACAATTCCTGGCTCCACAACGTATTGGCGGAGATGGGACCGAAACGGGACGAGATATGACTGGATTCAGGAACAACCGCCTTGTGCCGACACGGCGCGCGGCGTTGACGCTGATCGGGGCGGGCGCCCTTGCAGTGGGTGGGATCGCCTCGGCGCGCGCGGCGGCCGACGATGACGAGGTGCTGACCGAAAGCAGGGTGCTGCGCGATCCCGACGTTCCCGTGGCCGGCAACCCCGACGGAAACATCTCCATCGTCGAATGGTCCGACTACAATTGCCCCTATTGCCGCAAGATCGAGCCCGAGCTGCGCCAGGTCGTGCAGGACGACGGCAAGGTCAGGCTGGTGATGAAGGACTGGCCGATCCTCGGTCCAGTGTCGGTCACGGCGGCGCGGATGGCGCTTGCCGCCAAATTTCAGGACAAGTACCACAAGGCCCATGACGCCATGATGGGTGTCAGCTCGCGCCTGACCGAGCCGCGCATCAACGAGCTGCTCGCGGCCGCCGGCGTCGACATGGACCGCCTCAAGCGCGATCTCACCGACCACGCCAAGGACATCGACGCCATCCTCAAGCGCAACAACGAGCAGGCCGAAGCCTTCGGTTTCCGCGGCACCCCGTCCTTCATCGTCGGCAAGTACCGCGTGCCGGGCGTGCTCAGCATGGCCGAGTTCGAGCAGGTCATCGCCGACGCCCGCAAGGCCAAGATGAACTGACGCGAGCAGCGTTCATTGCACTCAACACAAAGGCGCCGCCGCAGGCCCGCGACGGCGCCTTGTTCATGATACGACGTCGTTACCTCGACGAAATCCGGACCCAGTCCTTGTGCGCGCGATCGCGCAGCGCATCCCAATCGGCCTTCGCGACATCCCAGTTGACGATGGTGCGATTGGTGGTCGCGACCTCGCCATTGGCGACCGACGACGTCTGCATGGAGTCATAGACGTACACGCCGCAGCCGAGCAGCAGCGCGCCCAAAATCATTCCGAAAAAAGTCTGCATGGCGAACCTCCGGTGATGGCCGGATAACGTCGAGCCGAATTGATGGGTTCCGCGGCAGTGCGGCGCAGCTTGGATGGAGCGTTCATCCCCCATTCAGCCATTGCAGCAGCTCCGCGTTGATCTCGCGCGGATAGGTGTGGCTGAGATCTTCGATCTCGCGATAGGTGACGTCGGCGCCAGCCGCTGAGAGCGCCGCCTGCGTCTGGCGCGCGGTCTGCACGGGAAACATCCAGTCGAGCTTGCCGTGGGTGATGAAGATCGGCAGTTCCTGCATGCGCGTGGCGTCAGCCATTTCCGCCATCAGCGGATGGAAGGTTGCCGAGACCGGCGCAAGATGCGTGAAGGGCGAGGCGCCGTCGAGGCCGGTGACATAGCTGAAGGTGCCCCCGTCGCTCATGCCGGTCAGCAGCATGCGCGAGGCGTCGATGGTCCAGCGGCTGCGCACTATTTCCAGGATGCGCATGAGGTTGGGCGTGTCGGCATCGTCGCCCATCAGCGCCCAAGTCGGGCCGATCGCGGTCGGCGCCACCAGGATCGCACCGAGGCTGCGCGCATCGCGCAGCCAGCTCCACAAAAAACCGCGGCCGTTGCCGCTGCCGCCATGCAACGCCATCACCAATGGCATCGCGCGATCGGGCGAATGATATTCGGGCACATAGACCGAGAAGCCGCCGCGGCTGCCGGGATCGTTGTGGTCGTGGAAGATGCCGGTGTGTTCGCCAGCGCCTCCTTCCAGGCTCGCCAGCAGGGATTCATCCTCGCGCCTCGCGGAGTTGAGGAAGAAGCTGCTCACCGGCGGAAACTGCGCTGCCAGCGGATAAAGCGCCTCCTGCGCGCGCGGGACGTGACGCAGCGCGCGGAAGACGGCGACGAGATCGCCGTTGCCGCGCTCAACCTCGCGTATGCCGGCAAAGGCGGAGAGCGTCTCGTTGCAGGCGCGATCCAGTCGCTCGCGCAGTCCGGCGAACTGCTCGGGCCATTCCCCGATCGCCGCGTGTGCGGCCTGTAGCGTTTCGTCGCGCGTGCCGATCGCGTTCATCACCGACGCAAACGCCGGCGGGTGCAAATGCCGTTGGAAGAAGCCGAGTGCTTCCAGCGCATTGAGCAGAGGCGGCAGCACGGCCACGATGTCGTCGACCACGGCCTCGCTCATCGCCGCTTCCTCAGGCTCGGGGTCAGTGCAGCTTCGGCGCCTTGAGCAGCTTGAAGCGGTCGGTCGACGTCACCGTGACGTCGAAGGTGACACCTTCGTGGTGCACCGTGAGGGGCACATCGACGCCGGCGGGGCCAAGCGCCCACATCTTCTTGTAGAAACCGGTCTGGCTCGTGACCTTCTCGCCGTCGACCGCGAGGATGACGTCGCCGGTCTTCAGCTCGGCGCGCGCGGCCGGACCGTTGGCGGAGATCCCGATCACCACCACGCGGTTGTCGATCTCGGTCGAGTAGAGTCCGAGCCAGGGCCGGGCCGGCTTGTTGACGCGGCCGAACTTGCGCAGATCGTCCAGGATCGGCTTCAACAGATCGATCGGCACGATCATGTTGACGTGTTCGGCCTTGTCGTCACGTTCGCGCTCGAGCTGGAGCGAGCCGATGCCGATCAACTCGCCGCGCTCGTTGAGCAAGCCCGTGCCGCCCCAGTTCGGGTGCGCGGGATAGGTGAAGACGGCTTCGTCGAGCAGATACTCCCAGTAGCCCGCGAATTCCTGCTTGGCCACGATCTGGCTCGCGACCGAGCGCGTGCGGCCGCCGGCGCCGCCGACCACGACGCGGTCGCCGATCCGGGCCTCCGCCGAGTTGCCGAGCGGCAAGGGTTCGACGTCGAGTTGGCCGAGCGCCTGCACCAGGCCAAAGCCAGTGACGGCATCGAAGCCCAGCACGTGTCCTTCAACCACGCGCCCGTCGCCAACGTGCAGCCATACCGACTCCGCTTCGGTGATGAGATAGCCGATGGTCAGCACCAGCCCGTCGTCGATCACGACGCCGTTGCCGGCGCGTTCGGTGCCCAGCGTCTCGGCGCTGAAGGCGTCCGGGGGGATGATGGCGTGCAGCCCGACGACTGAGGCAAGCGCGCGGTCGAGATCGAAACCGTAGTCGCTCGCACGCGGCTGATTGGCCGGCGGCACTCTCCATTCGGTCAGAGCGGGCATGGAGTTCTCCTGATCTGCGAGCTTCCTTCGTCGCCGTAAGGGCGCGCGAAGCAGGCGCAATTTAAGCCCGGCACGGCCGTCTTGAAAGACTTGACCGCAACTATTCCAGATGGCGCGACGCCGATTTCCAAAGATGACAGGAACTGTCCGTCTAAAGTCGGTAGGCGACGGCCCAATCCGGTATCGGCCGCATGGCTGGTGTCCGGCGAGGTGCTAGGCGGCTTGCAATGAAGCTGCTAACCATTGCGGCTTCGTTTGGCCAAGAGATCACGGACCGAAGCAATGGATAACCGCAGCGACATCTGGCGTGGCGTCGATACGATCAAGGCGCGTTTCATAGACCTCAGCGACAAGGTCTGGGGCATGCCGGAGGTGTGCTACACCGAGGCGCGGTCCGCCGCCGAGCATCTCGCCGAGTTGCGTCATCAGGGTTTCCGCATCACCGAGAACGTCGCCGGCATTCCGACCGCGCTGATGGGCGAGTGGGGCGAGGGCGGACCGGTCATTGCCTTCATGGGTGAATATGACGCGCTGCCGGGCCTCAGCCAGGAGGCCGGCGTCGCCGAGCACCGTCCGATCGAAACAGGCGGCCATGGCCATGGCTGCGGTCACAATCTGCTCGGCTCTGCCGCACTCCTCGCCGCGACCGCGGTGAAGGACTGGCTCGCCGAGAACAAGGTGCAGGGCCGTGTCCGCTATTACGGCTGCCCTGCCGAAGAAGGTGGCGCGGCAAAGGCCTTCATGGTGCGCTCAGGTGCGTTCGAAGATGCCGACATCGCCATCACCTGGCATCCGCACAGCTTCTGGGAAGTGGCGGTGACGCCATCGCTCGCCAATACGCGCGCGGACTTCATCTTCACCGGCCGCACCTCGCATGCTGCAGCCTCGCCGCATCTCGGCCGTTCCGCGCTCGATGCGGTGGAATTGATGAATGTCGGCGTGAACTACATGCGCGAGCACATGCCGAGCGATGCGCGCGTGCATTACGCGCTGCTCGACACCGGCGGCATTGCCCCGAACGTGGTGCAGGCCCATGCACGCGTGCGCTATTCGATCCGCGCCCGAGATCTCCCGGGCATGACCGACCTGGTCGGACGCGTGAGCAAGATCGCGGAGGGCGCGGCACTGATGACCGAGACCAAGGTCGAGATGAAGATCATCTCCGCGGTCTCCAACATCCTGCCGAATGCGCCGCTGGAGCAGGCGTTGCATCGGGTGATGGAAGAACTCGGACCGCCGCATTTCGACGACGCGGACAAGGGTTTTGCCACCCAGATCCGTGCGACGCTGAGCGACAAGGACATCGCGTCGGTCTATTACGCGATCGGCATGGAGCCGACCGATCGGCCGCTGGCCGACTTCCTGGTGCCGCTCGATGCCAAGCGCAACCCGCTGGTCGGCTCGACCGACGTCGGCGACGTGAGCTGGGTGGTGCCGACCGTGCAGGTCCATGCACCCACGGTTGCAATCGGTACACCCTTCCACACCTGGCAGGTGGTGGCGCAGGGCAAGAGCGCACACGCCCACAAGGCCATGGTGCAGGCGGCCAAGGCGATGGCTGGTATCGGTATCAAGGCGTTGACGGATCCGGAGCTGATCAAGGCCGCCAAGGCTGACCTCAAGAAGCGGACGGCCAAGACTCCCTATGTCTGCCCGCTGCCCGATCACGTCGCGCCGCCGCTCAACATGTCCGTGGCGTAGAATTTCGTCTCGATACTTCGTCTGGGGCGGCGAACAAATTTTTCGCAGTGCGAAAGGGATTCCAGCGAGTTTTGACGCCGGATTGCCGAGCGCGTGGGCTGCGGAACACGGTTTTGCCCAACGGACAGCCAGAACACCGTTAGCACACACACGGTCGCAGTTGACGTGCGGCCTATTCGGTGTGCCATCTACCGCCAGCGAAAACCGGGCGGTCGCCTCGCGGCGCCTGCACCGATAAGGGAACCAGACGGGGGACAACGATGCTGGATAAAGAACTGCGTTCGATGATCGGCAAGGTGAAGGACGGGCGGATGGATCGCCGCGCCTTCATCAAGCGCATGGCCGCGGTCGGCCTCACGGCTCCCCTTGCCAACCAGATCCTCGCGCTCGGCGGCGTCGCCATGGCCGAAGGTCCCCAGGTCTATAAGCCGACCAAGCGCGGCGGCGGTGCGCTGAAGCTGTTGTGGTGGCAGGGCCCGACCCTGCTCAATCCGCATTTCGCCACCGGTACCAAGGACCAGGACGGCGCGCGCCTGTTCTACGAGCCGCTCGCCTGTTGGGATCCCGACGGCAACATGAAGCTGGTTCTGGCAGCCGAGATCCCCTCCATCCAGAACGGCGGCCTGGCTGCCGACGGCAAGTCGGTGACCTGGAAACTGAAGCCGGGCGTCAAATGGCATGACGGCAAGCCGTTCACCGCCGACGACGTCGTGTTCAACTGGGAATACGCTACGGATCCGGCAACCTCCGCGCTGACC
>JAEWFG010000332.1 GCA_023388935.1 Pseudomonadota bacterium
ACGCAGCCTGAGCAACCGGAGCAAAGTTGTCGTTGGCAACTATTGCAGTAGCCCGATAACGGCGGAACAATACCGGGAAAAAGCACGCCCTTTACGCCCTCGTCGATCCTATTTCGCCCCCGCCAAAACCCACTTTCCTGCACGGGCCGGAGCCCGCTATCCGGTGGGCTTTGGTGGAGGCGCCGGGTACCGCCCCCGGGTCCGAATGGTTTATTGCGACGACCGTTTATTTCCATAGCCGGCGAACCGGCACTCCCAATATAGGGGGCAAAGGTTTCGAAAAACAGAGCTTTCGACCGGCGATCCTCGGTTCCCTTTGGATAGGTTCCGGACGGTCGTTCGTATCATCTTGGCCGCATGGCGGCCCACGTTCTAAGCTCTTGACATGTCCATGGATTCAGCACCGGCCGCCCAAGAGCCAGATCAACAGCCGGATATTCCCGTCGCCTATGCCCCGCCGGCCTGCTCGACCTGTTCCTGGCCTTTGCCAGGATGTCGCTGGCCGGTTTTGGCGGGGTTCTGATGTTTGCCCGGCACGCCATCGTCGACCAGCACCGCTGGATGACGGCGGACGAGTTCAACGAGACTTTTGCGCTCTGCCACTTCCTGCCCGGGCCCAACGTCGTCAATTTGTCGATGGTGTTTGGCGCGCGGCTGCGCGGGATTGCCGGTGGCGTCGCCGCGTTCACCGGGTTGTTGCTGCCGCCGACGCTGATCATGACGGTGCTCGCGATCATCTACGCCCGGTTTGGCGATGTGGAGGTGCTGTGCCGCATCCTTGCCGGCATCTCCTGCGCTGCAGTCGGCTTGCTGATCGCTGTGGTGTTCCGCATGATGACGCCGCTGTTAAAGCGCATGGACGTCGTCGCGCTAATCCTGATGCTCGGTGTATTTGCTGCTATCGGCGTGGTCCGCCTGCCACTCCAGGCGGTGCTCCTGGTTGCGATCCCGCTCAGTGTCGGCGTGACCTGCGTGCTGCGACGCAAGGTAGCAGCATGAACAACGAGAGCCCGATCTGGGCGCTGATCTCCACCTTTGGTCTGATGTCGCTGTTCGCGGTTGGCGGCGCCGCTGCCCGAGATGCACCGCATTGCGGTCGACGTGCATCACTGGATGACCGACAAGCAGTTCGCCGACGCCTACGCGATCGCGCAGCTGTCACCAGGTCCCAACGTGCTTATCGTAACGTTAATCGGCTATGCCTTCGCCGGCATTCCCGGAGCGCTGGCGGCGACGCTGGCGATGTGCCTCCCGACGGCGCTGCTTGCTTATTATGTCAGTCGGCTCCTGAACCGGCCGAGCCAATCGCGCTGGCCTGGCCTGATTCAGGCTGCACTGGTTCCACTCTCGATCGGATTGATGGCAGCCAGCGCGCTGATCCTGGCCCAGTCGACCGATCGCACCATTGCTGCACTGCTCCTGACCGCGCTGGTTGCCGTGATCGCATCCGTCTCGCGCATCAATCCGTTGTGGCTCCTGCTCGCGGGGGGCTTGTTGGGTTTCGCTGGCATTGTGTAATGAAAATCGCTAGGCAGTGATCCGGGCGGGGGATCCATTTCCAGCCGGTTAGAACAACAGCGCTCGTGACTTTCGGGTCGCGGAGGAGACATGCATGGCCGATACGATGGGCCACTCGGCGGCAGCCACCCGAAACACATCGGTGGCGCTCGGTTTTTGTCTGCTGGCGATTGCGCCGCAGATTTTCGAATTCATCTGGTCGATAGGGACGATTTTTGGCTGGGGTGCAGGTCGCGGCCCGGCCACCGTGGTGATCAGTCACGCCATCGCGCTGGTCGCGGGCGCTCCTGGCGCGCTGATCGGAGCGATCGGCGGTGACACCAAGAAGACGTCATCCGATGTGCTGCTGGCGCTGATCTATTCCTATCCGCTGTTCGCGGTCGCGATCGTCACGCTGTTCATGACGATCAGGTCGGCACAGGACTATGTCGGCGGCATCATTCTCATGGCGCTGGCGCTCTTCGCGCTGTGGGCATCGAGCGATTTGCAGGGCATGCGTGGTTTCTCCTTCGGAGCCGGCACGGCTCCGCGGATGTTTGGCGGACTTTTGGTGGCTCTATCCGCGGGCATTGCGTTGACGGGCCTTCTGGCCGAAGGGCCGACGCTCGCACATTATTCCTGGCGCGGGCCGTTGTTCGTGATGGTTGCGATCCTGTTTTTCGCGCTGGCGATCCGGCCGCTCGGCCTCGTGGTCTCGGCCTTCGTGAGCTTCATGATCGCGGCGATGGGAACGCATGAAACGCGCTGGGTGGAGGCCGCCATCGTCGGCGCCTGCCTGACACTCGGTTGCGCGCTTCTCTTCCCCTACGTGCTCGGGCTGCCGATGCCGATGTTCCCGCGTTTCCTGGTTCAGTGAGGGTGTGATGGAGCTCTTTGCCAACCTCGCTCACGGTTTTGCCGTTGCGTTTTCCCCAATCAACCTCCTGATGTGCCTGATCGGTGCCCTCGTCGGCACGCTGGTCGGCGTGCTTCCGGGCATCGGCACCATCGCTACTGTGGCGATGCTCTTGCCGATTACCTTTGGACTGCCGCCCGTCGGCGCGCTGATCATGCTCGCCGGCATTTATTACGGCGCTCAGTATGGCGGCTCGACCACCTCGATCCTGGTCAATATTCCTGGTGAGGCGACATCCGTCGTCACGGCCATTGATGGCCACCAGATGGCGAAGCAGGGCCGCGCCGGCCCGGCGCTGGCGATCGCGGCAATTGGCTCGTTCTTCGCCGGCTGCGTCGCGACCGTGCTGATCGCCGTTCTCGGCGCGCCGCTGACCAAGCTCGCGCTAGCCTTCGGTCCGGCCGAGTATTTCTCGCTGATGGTGCTCGGCCTGATCTTCGCGGTCGTGCTCGCCAAGGGCTCGGTGCTGAAGGCGATCGCGATGATCGTGTTCGGCCTGCTGCTGTCGATGGTCGGCTCAGACATCGAGACCGGTGCTTCGCGCATGGCCTTCAACATTCCGGAACTGGCCGACGGTCTCGGCTTTGCGACGGTGGCGATGGGTGTGTTCGGCTTTGCCGAGATCATTCGCAATCTCGACGCCGGCGCCGAGATGAACCGCGATCTCGTGCAGCAGAAGATCACCGGCCTGATGCCGACCAAGAAGGATCTGATCGACTCGACGCCGCCGATCCTGCGCGGCACCGTGCTCGGCTCGATCCTCGGCATCCTCCCGGGCGGCGGCGCGGTGATCGCGTCGTTTGCGGCCTACACGCTTGAGAAGAAGATCGCCAAGAACCCGTCGCGGTTCGGCCGTGGCGCGATCGAGGGCGTGGCGGCGCCGGAAAGCGCCAACAACGCCGCAGCGCAGACCTCCTTCATACCGCTGCTGACGCTCGGCATCCCGCCGAACGCGGTGATGGCGCTGATGGTGGGTGCAATGACCATCCACGGCATCGTGCCGGGTCCGCAGGTGATGCAGAAGCAGCCCGACCTCGTCTGGGGCATGATCGCCTCGATGTGGATCGGCAATCTGATGCTGATCATCATCAACCTGCCGTTGGTCGGAATCTGGGTGCGCCTCCTGCGGGTGCCTTACCGGCTGATGTTCCCGTCGATCGTGATCTTCTGCGCGATCGGCATCTATTCGGTGAACAACGCACCCGTCGACGTCATCCTCGCAGGCGTGTTCGGCCTGGTCGGCTACTGGCTGATCAAGCACGATTTCGAGCCGGCGCCGCTGCTGCTCGGCATGGTGCTGGGACCGCTGATGGAAGAGAACCTGCGCCGCGCGCTCTTGATCTCGCGCGGCGACTGGAGCGTGTTCCTGACGCGTCCGCTGTCGGCCGTGCTGCTCGCGATCGCGGCCTTCCTTCTGGTGCTCACGGTGCTGCCCGTGTTGCGCGCCAAGCGCGACGAGGTATTCACCGAATCCGAGAATTGATCGCCTTGTGTCGTCGCCGCGCCTGCGTCGGCGCGCCGCATTCGGAAGTCGAATCGACTTAACGAACGGGTTCGTGAAATGAAAATGCCGGCCTTATGGCCGGCATTTTTTGTTCCAGTCTCAGGGGATCGAGATGACTTCCATTCGCACGCTTGCGGGCGCATGTGCGGCGGCGCTTGCGTCGTTGTGCACCTTTGTTGCACCGGTTCAGGCGCAGACCTATCCGACGCGCAGCATCACCATGATCGTGCCGTTCGCTGCCGGCGGTCCGACCGACGTGATCTCGCGCATCGTCACCGCGCACATGGCACAGACGCTCGGGCAGAGCATCGTCATCGAGAACGTGGTCGGCGCCGGTGGAACCACCGCGACCACGCGCGCCGCGCGCGCGGCCAATGACGGCTATACGCTGATTACCGGACATATGGGCACGCATGCCGCGTCCGTGCCGCTCTATCCGAAGCTCGCCTATCACCCCGCAAAGGACTTCGAGCCGATCGCGCTGCTCGCAGGCACGCCGATCCTCATCCTGGCGCGCAAGGACTTTCCGCCAACGGACTTGAAGGAATTCGTGACTTACGTGAAGGCCAATGCCGAGAAGGTGAATGCGGCGCACGCCGGCGTCGGCTCGGTCTCGCACGTGTCCTGCGAACTCCTGCACTCCATTCTCGACATCAAGCCGGTCGGCGTGCCCTTCAACGGCACTGGACCCGCGATGAACGCGCTGGTGGCGGGGCAGGTCGACTACATGTGCGACCAGATCGTCAACGCCGTGCCGCAGATCAATGCGGGCACCATCAAGGCGTATGCGATCGCAACGCCGGAGCGCAATCCGTCGCTGCCGAACGTGCCCACGACGGCGGAGGCGGGCCTCCCCGCGTTCCAGGCCCAGGCCTGGAACGCGATATTCGCGCCGAAGGGAACTTCGCCTGCGATCGTTGCGAGCCTGAACGCCGCTGCCATCAAGGCGCTCGACGACGAGACCGTGCGCAAGCGCCTGCTCGAACTCGGCAGCGTCATCCCGGCTCCCACCGACCGGTCGCCGGAGGCGCTGGCCACCCTCGTGAAGAACGAGATCGCGAAGTGGACCCCGGTGCTCAAGCCGGCAACTTAACCAGCAGGATCAAGCTGATAGGCGAGGGGCGGGGCGCAAGTTCCGCCCCTTGTCGTTTATGCCGGGAACGCTCACTTTTCCGGGTATAATCGCTGCGAACAGCGAATCGCCGCTGTCGCAGCGCGGAGGTGGCCGTTAACTTCACTGCCTCCCCAAAGGCTCAATCGCACATGCACCAGTATCAGGACCTGCTCGAGCGGATTCTTTCAGACGGCGCCGAGAAGACCGACCGGACCGGTACAGGCACGCTGTCGGTGTTCGGCCATCAGATGCGCTTCAATCTGTCGGCCGGCTTCCCGATGCTGACAACCAAGCGTCTGCCGCTAAAGGCGATCGTGCATGAGCTGTTGTGGTTCCTGAAGGGCGACACCAACATCAAATATCTGCGCGACAACGGTGTTACCATCTGGGACGAGTGGGCGGATGCCAATGGCGATCTCGGCCCGGTCTACGGCCATCAATGGCGCTCCTGGCCTGCGCCGGACGGCCGCAGCATCGACCAGATCTCGAACGTGGTCGACATGATCAAGCGCAACCCGGATTCGCGCCGCCTGATCGTCTCGGCCTGGAATCCGGCCGAAGTCGACAAGATGGCGCTGCCGCCATGCCACTGCCTGTTCCAGTTCTACGTCGCCAACGGCAAGCTGTCGTGCCAGCTCTATCAGCGCTCGGCCGACGTGTTCCTCGGCGTGCCCTTCAACATCGCTTCCTATGCGCTGCTCACCATGATGGTGGCGCAGGTCACGGGCCTGAAGCCTGGCGACTTCGTGCATTCGTTCGGCGACGCCCATCTCTATTCCAATCATCTGGAGCAGGCGCGGCTCCAGCTCACGCGCGCGCCGCGTGCGCTGCCGGTGATGCGGATCAACCCTGATGTGAAGGACATCTTCTCCTTCCGTTACGAGGATTTCGAGCTCGTCGGCTACGATCCGCATCCGCACATCAAGGCGGAAGTCGCGGTCTAGGCGCAGATGTCGCTCAACATCCGCCGCGCGCGTTCCAGTGAAGCCGGGCTCGTTCTCGCTTTCATCCGCGAGCTCTCCGAGTACGAGAAGCTCTCGCATGAGGTCGTGGCGACCGAGGCGATGATTGCGGCTGCGCTGTTCGGCGAGAGGCCGCAACTCTATTGCGCGATTGCCGAATGGAATGGCGAGCCTGTCGGCTTTGCAGTCTGGTTCGTCAATTTCTCGACCTTTAGCGGCCGCCACGGCATCTATCTCGAAGATTTGTACGTGCGACCGTCGCATCGGGGCAGGGGGCTCGGCAAGGCGCTGCTGGTCTATCTCGCCAAGGAATGCGTCGACAACGGCTGGTCGCGCCTGCAATGGGCTGTGCTCGACTGGAACGCGCCGTCGATCGCGTTCTACAAATCGCTCGGCGCCGTCATGATGGACGACTGGACCCTGTGCCGCGTCACCGGTCCAGCGCTGACGCGCCTTGCCCGGAGCGCGACCTGATGGAGATCGTCTTCGTCGTCGCGATCGCGGAGAACGGCGTCATTGGCGCATGTAACGCGATCCCGTGGCGATTGAAATCCGACATACAGCGCTTCAAGGCGCTCACGATCGGCAAGCCCGTGATCATGGGCCGCAAGACCTTCGAGACCCTGCGCCGACCGCTCCCCAACCGCACCAACATCGTGATTACGCGCGATGCGGATTATCGCGCGGCTGGCGCCATCGTCACGACGTCGGCCGCAGATGCGGGCGCGGTTGCGCGCGGCGATGCCCTGCGGCGTTCGGTCGCCGAGATCGCGGTGATCGGCGGCGCCGAGATCTACAGGCAATGGCTCGATCGCGCCGATCGGCTCGAAATCACCGAAGTGCACGCTCGCCCCGAAGGCGACACGCATTTCGACATCGACAAGGCGGAATGGGATGAGACGGCGCGTGTCCGCCATCCTTCCGGGCCCGACGACAGCGCCGAGTTCTCCTATGTGACATATCGTCGGCGGCCACGTAATTAACCGCCTTCGCCAATGTTTACATTGACTTTTTCGTGCCCGAGCATAGCTCGGAGGACGGTCAGGGCTGCGTTGTAAGGGACCTGCCGGTCCCCTATAAAGCCGGACCGGACAATGCGGGCCGGGCTAGTTCTAGTCCCGGTCTACGAGGAGAACGTCGAATGCCGTGGAAGAATCAGGGCGGTGGCCCATGGGGCTCGGGTCCGAAAGGACCATGGGGCACAGGTCCGCAACCGGTCGGGCCGAGACCGCCGGATCTGGAAGACCTTCTGCGACGCGGACAGGACCGCCTCCAGCAGATCATGCCGGGCGGCTATTTTTCCGGCATCGGCATCACGCTGATCATCCTGCTCATCATTGCGTTCTGGCTGCTGTCGGGCTTCTTCCGCGTGCAGTCCGAAGAGCTCGGCGTCGTGCTGCGCTTCGGCAAGCATGTGCGCACGGTGCAGCCGGGCCTGAACTACCATCTGCCCTATCCGATCGAGACCGTGCTGTTGCCGAAGGCGCTGCGCGTTAACACCACCTCCATCGGCATGACGCTGATCGACGAGCCGGGGCGGCGCGGCCGCTCCATTCGTGATGTGCCGGAAGAGAGCCTGATGCTGACCGGCGACGAGAACATCGTCGACGTCGACTTCACCGTGCTCTGGCGCATCAAGCCGGACGGCGTCGGTGACTTCCTCTTCAACATCCAGAATCCCGAAGGCACAGTGAAGGCGGTCGCCGAGAGCGCGATGCGCGAAGTGATCGGCCGCTCCAACATCCAGCCGATCCTGACCGGTGCGCGCAACGTCACCGAGCAAGGCGTGCAGGAACTGATCCAGCGGACTCTGGACAGCTATGGGGCGGGCATTCTCATCACCCAGGTGCAGATGCAGAAGGTCGATCCGCCGGCGCAGGTGATCGACGCCTTCCGCGACGTCCAGGCGGCTCGCGCCAATCAGGAGCAGCTGCAGAACGAAGCGCAAACCTATGCCAACCAGGTCGTGCCGCAGGCGCGTGGACGTGCGGCGCAGATCCTGCAGGCCGCCGAAGGCTACAGGGAACAGGCGATCGCCGAGGCCAGGGGTCAGAGCGCGCGCTTCCTGAAGATTTACGAGGAATACAAGAAGGCTCCCGACGTGACGCGTGAACGAATCTATCTGGAGACGATGGAGCGCGTGCTCGGCGGCGCGGACAAGCTCGTCTATGACGGCGGCCCCTCGGGCCAGGGCGTCGTGCCCTTTCTGCCGCTGAGCGAATTGACGACCAAGCGGCCGCCTGCCACTGGTCAGCAGTCGAGCGGAGGCAACCGATGAGGTCTCCGGTCACAGGTATCGTCGCGCTGCTCGGGCTCCTGATCGTCGTGATCGTCGGCTATATGTCGCTGTTCACGGTGCAGCAGACCGAGCAGACCATCGTGCTGCAGTTCGGCCGGCCCGTCGACGTCGTCACCGCTCCCGGCCTGCATTTCAAGGCGCCTTGGAATTCGGTGATCAACATCGACAAGCGGATCCTCGATCTCGAGAACCCGTCTCAGGAGGCGATCGCTTCCGACCAGAAGCGACTCGTGGTCGACGCCTTCGCGCGCTACCGCATCAAGGACGCGCTGCGCTTCTATCAGAGCGTCGGCTCGATCCAGGCCGCCAACATCCAGCTCACCACGCTCCTGAACGCGGCGTTGCGCCGCGTGCTCGGCGAGGTCACCTTCATCAACGTGGTGCGCGACGACCGCGAGAAGCTGATGCAACGCATCCGCGAACAGCTCGATCATGAGGCCGATGGCTATGGCATCCAGGTCGTCGACGTCCGGATCCGTCGCGCCGACCTGCCGGAGCAGAACAGCCAGGCGGTCTACCAGCGCATGAAGACCGAGCGCGAGCGCGAGGCCGCCGAGTTCCGCGCGCAGGGTGGCCAGAAGGCGCAGGAGATCCGCTCCAGGGCCGATCGAGAGGCGACCGTGATCGTCGCGGAAGCCAATTCGCAGGCGGACCAGACGCGCGGCGCGGGCGATGCCGAGCGCAACCGCCTGTTCGCCGAGGCCTACAGCAAGGATGCCGACTTCTTCGCCTTCTACCGGTCGATGACGGCCTACGAGAATGGACTGCGCGCGAACGACACCCGCTTCCTGTTGCGGCCGGAGTCGGATTTCTTCCGGTATTTCGGTAGCCCGTCCGGCAAGACGGCGACCGAGACGCCGGCGAAGCCTTAAGCTAAACAAGCCTCAAGCTGGACAAGGGCGGCAGTTCTGCCGCCCTTGTCCAGACAAGAACAGCACAGCGGGGAGGTTCCAATCCGATGAGGTCCATTGCGTTCGCCGACTTCCTCATCGGCTTGGGCATCCTGTTCGTACTGGAAGGCTTGATGTTCGCGGCAAGTCCGAACTGGATGCGCAAGGCCATGAAAAGCGCGATCGCCACGCCGGACAATATCCTGCGGGCGGTCGGAATCGGTTCGGCCATTGCAGGCTTGATCCTGATCTGGGTTATGCGGCGCCCGATTTAGCCGTCGGCCCAACGCCAAAGTGAAGGCGAGAGGCCGGTTTTCGCCATATTATCCGGGTCTTGAGGCCCGTTAAGCTCCGCGCTTGCGCCGTGCCCCCGTTCGAGCGCAGTCTTGGCGCCGAATCCTTTTCTCTGGAGACCACAATGACCGCTGCCACCACTGCCCCGACCCGCTTGCGCCGTCGCGCGCGACTTGGCGTGCGACTTGGGCTGGCCGCGCTCGCGATCGGCGCTTTCAGCGCGTTCGGTACGCCGGCCTATGCGCGCGGACCGGAGGGCATTGCTGACGTCGCCGAGAAGGTCATCGATGCGGTCGTCAACATCTCGACCTCCCAGACCGTCGAAGCCAAGGGTGGCGGCACCAACACCATGCCGCAATTGCCGCCCGGTTCGCCCTTTGAGGAGTTCTTCGACGACTTCTTCAAGAACCGCCGCGGTCCCGGCGGCGGCAGCAAGGGCGGCGAGAACAACCCGCCGCGCAAGACCAACTCGCTCGGCTCCGGCTTCATCATCGACACTTCCGGCATCGTCGTGACCAACAACCACGTCATTGCGGACGCCGACGAAATCAACGTCATCCTCAACGACGGCACCAAGATCAAGGCCGAGCTGGTCGGCGTCGACAAGAAGACCGACCTTGCCGTGCTCAAGTTCAAGCCGCCGAAGCCGCTGGTCGCAGTGAAGTTCGGCGACTCCGACAAGCTGCGCCTCGGCGACTGGGTGGTCGCGATTGGCAACCCGTTCAGCCTGGGCGGCACGGTGACGGCCGGCATCGTCTCGGCCAAGAACCGCGACATCTCCTCCGGGCCCTATGACAGCTACATCCAGACCGACGCCGCCATCAATCGCGGCAATTCGGGCGGTCCGCTGTTCAACCTCGAAGGCGACGTCATCGGCGTCAACACGTTGATCATCTCGCCGTCCGGCGGCTCGATCGGCATCGGCTTCGCCGTGCCGTCGAAGACGGTCGCCGGCGTCGTCGACCAGCTTCGTCAGTTCGGCGAACTGCGGCGCGGCTGGCTCGGCGTACGCATCCAGAGCGTCACCGACGAGATCGCCGAGAGTCTCAACATCAAGCCGCCGCGCGGTGCGCTGGTCGCCGGCGTCGACGACAAGGGTCCGGCCAAGCCGGCCGGCATCGAGCCCGGCGACGTCGTCGTCAAGTTCGACGGCAAGGACGTCAAGGACCCGAAGGATCTCTCCCGCGTCGTCGCCGACACGGCGGTCGGCAAAGAGGTCGATGTCGTCATCATCCGCAAGGGCCAGGAGGAGACCAAGAAGGTCACGCTCGGTCGCCTCCAGGATCCCGACAAGGTGCAGGCCGCGGTGAAGACCGACGAGCCCGCGCCCGAGAAGCTGGTGACGCACAAGGCGCTCGGCCTCGATCTCGCTGCGCTGAGCAAGGATTTGCGCACGCGCTACAAGATCAAGGACAGCGTCAAGGGCGTGGTCGTCACCAATGTCGAGGCCAATTCGGATGCCGCCGAGAAGCGGCTCTCCGCCGGTGACGTCATCGTCGAGGTCGCACAGGAGGCCGTCTCCAGCGGCGCCGACATCCAGAAGCGCGTCGATCAGCTCAAGAAGGACGGCAAGAAGTCGGTGCTGCTTCTGGTCTCGAACGGCGACGGTGAACTGCGCTTCGTGGCGCTGAGCGTGCAGTAAGGTACACTCGCTCCAGCTTCTCGCCATGGCCGGGCTCGTTCCGGCCATCCACGCCGATGCCCGGGACAAGCCCGGGCACGACGTCGGAGAGGACGTCAGGTCTCTACAAACTCGTCCCGTCGATACCCTTGCGCATATAGCAGCGCGGTGAGATCGCCATGATCAATCCGTGCCGCGGCCGCAGCCGCGACAGCCGGCTTCGCGTGATACGCCACGCCCAGCCCCGCCGCCTGGATCATCGTCAGATCGTTTGCGCCGTCGCCGACCACCAGCGAGTCGATATCGTCGAGATCGAACGACTCCATCAAATCCACCAGCGTCGCGAGCTTTGCGGCGCGGCCCAAAATTGGCTCCTTCACCTCGCCGGTGAACTTTCCGTCGCGAACGACGAGTTCGTTGGCGCGGTTCTCCTGGAAGCCGACCTTGGCGGCAACCGCGCTCGTGAACAGCGTGAAGCCGCCGGAGACGAGGCAGGCATAGGCGCCGCCAGCGCGCATGGTCGCGACCAGCTGACGGCCGCCCGGCGTCACCGTGATGCGCTTGGCCAGCACCTCGTCGACGACGCTGACGGGGAGACCCTTCAATAGCGCGACGCGCTCGCGCAGCGCCGGCTCGAACTCGATCTCGCCGCGCATCGCGCGTTCGGTGATTGCGGCCACATGCGCCTTCAACCCGGCGAAATCGGCGAGCTCATCGATGCATTCCTGGCCGATCATGGTGGAATCCATGTCGGCGAGAAAAAGCTTCTTGCGCCGGAAGCCGACCGGCTGCACGACGATATCGATGGGGAGGTCGCCGCGGAGCTCGCGCAACCGCTGCTCGATGGCGTGGCGGTCGCCTTCGAGGTTATCCTGCGCGCCGAAGGGAATGTCGACCGCAACGCCGTCGAACAGCCAGTGTGCAGGCGCGGCGGAAGGCAGCACGGCGCGCGCGCCGTCCACGATCGTGCTATCGAGCGCGGGATTATTCGGGTTGCAGATCAGCGTGGCGACCAGGGACATTTGAGGTTTTCGTGAGCGAGGGGCATCCGAGCAAGGCCGTGCTTATCGCAGGCCCGACCGCCAGCGGCAAGTCGGCGCTGGCGCTCGAGCTTGCGCTCGCCACGGGCGGCGTCGTCATCAACGCCGATTCCATGCAGGTCTATCGCGACCTCCGCATCATCACGGCGCGGCCCACACATGGCGACGAGGCGCGCGCTCCGCATCGCCTCTACGGTCATGTCGATGCGGCCGTGAACTTCTCGGCGGGCGCCTGGGTGAGCGACGCGGCGAAAGCGCTCGAAGAGGCGCAAACGCATGGCCGGCTGCCGATCTTCATCGGCGGCACCGGGCTCTATTTCAAGGCACTGACGGCGGGCCTCTCCGTGGTGCCGCAAATCCCTGCGGATGTGCGCGAGGACGTGCGTGCGCGGCTGGAGCGGAGCGGCGTCGAGGCGTTACATGCGGAACTCGCGCGCCGCGATCCGCGTGCCGCCGAACGATTGAACCTGCGCGACCGCACCCGCATCGCACGTGCGCTCGAAGTGGTCGAGGCGACCGGCCGCTCGCTGCTGGATTGGCATCATGAGGGCCAGCCGCCTTTGCTGCCCAAGGACAGTTTTCGCGCGGTGTTTCTCGCCCCCGAGCGCGACGAACTCTATGCCCGGATCGATGCCCGCTTCGACGCCATGCTCGGCGGCGGCGCGCTGAAGGAGGTCGAGTGGCTCGCCGCCAGACACCTCGATCCTCTGCTACCGGCCATGAAGGCCCATGGCGTGCCGGCCCTGATCCGGCATCTGCGCGGGGATCTTAGTCTGGAGGAGGCCGCCACGATCGGCCGCGCCCATACCCGCCACTATGCCAAGCGCCAGTTCACCTGGTTCCGGCACCAGTTGCCGGAGTTCGAATGGGTGAAGCCGGGGGAGGCGAGGGGATGGCTTGCCGCGGCCGTCAGTGCGGGCCGGGACCGCGGCTGACACGCTTTTGTGTCCGGTTCCCGATTTTACCTCTCGCCGAACCCTGGGAACACCGCTACACTGCGAAAATCGCGTTGGAATGGTCGCTTTGCCTTGACATCCGGGCTCTGGCCACTATGTTTCGCGCAACCTTTGGGAAGTCGAGCGCCTGTCATGCGTAATATTATTACCAACTTCCTTATCGCCGTCGTACCCAGGCACACCGCCGGGGATGGCTAGCTGCCATCCATAAGACAGGCGGTGTGCATGGGCCCTCTTCGGGGCCTTTTTTATTTCCCGAACCCGACACGAACGAAGCCGCTGACAACAGCGCATGCGGAGCAAGCCAATGAGTGACAAGAGCCACGATCCGAACCAGATGACCGGCGCCGCGATGATCGTCCGCGCGCTCATCGATCATGGCGTGACCGATATTTTCGGCTATCCCGGCGGCGCGGTGCTTCCGATCTATGACGAGATCTTCCAGCAGAGCCAGGTCCAGCACATCCTGGTCCGCCACGAGCAGGGCGCTGGCCACGCCGCCGAAGGCTATGCGCGCTCGACCGGCAAGCCGGGCGTTGCGCTGGTGACTTCCGGTCCCGGCGCCACCAACATGGTGACGCCGCTGACCGACGCGCTGATGGATTCGATCCCGCTGGTCTGCATCTCCGGCCAGGTGCCGACGCATCTGATCGGCAACGACGCGTTCCAGGAATGCGACACCGTCGGCATCACGCGTCCCTGCACCAAGCACAATTGGCTGGTGCGCGATGTCAACGATCTCGCAAAGGTCCTGCACGAGGCTTTCTATGTCGCGACCTCGGGCCGCCCGGGCCCGGTGCTCGTCGACGTGCCGAAGGACGTGCAGTTCGCGACCGGCACCTATCATCCGCCGCGCAAATCCGACGTGCACCGCTCCTATGCGCCGCGCGTGAAGGGCGATGCGATGCAAATCCGCAAGGCCGTGGCGCTGCTCGCCAACGCCAAGCGCCCCGTGATCTACAGCGGCGGCGGCGTGATCAATTCCGGCCCCGAGGCAACCAAGCTCCTGCGCGAGCTGGCCGAGGTCACCGGTTTTCCGATCACCTCCACGCTGATGGGCCTGGGCGCCTATCCGGCGTCGGGCAAGAACTGGCTCGGCATGCTCGGCATGCACGGCACCTACGAAGCCAACATGACCATGCATGATTGCGACGTCATGCTGTGCGTCGG
>JAEWFG010000008.1 GCA_023388935.1 Pseudomonadota bacterium
AGAACGGCCACGAGATCGTGTCGTCCTCGCCATTGGTGCCGCGCAACGATCCGACGTTGATGTTCACCAATGCCGGCATGGTGCAGTTCAAGAACGTCTTCACCGGCGTCGAGAAGCGGCCCTATCAACGCGCCACCACCTCGCAGAAATGCGTGCGCGCCGGCGGCAAGCACAACGACCTCGACAATGTCGGCTACACCGCGCGTCATCTCACCTTCTTCGAGATGCTCGGCAACTTCTCCTTCGGTGACTATTTCAAGGAGCGCGCAATCGAGCTCGCCTGGACGCTGATCACCCGGGATTTCGGGCTGAAGAAGGACAAGCTGCTCGTCACCGTCTATCACACCGACGACGAGGCGGCCCGCCTCTGGAAGAAGATCGCCGGCTTCTCCGACGACCGCATCATCCGCATCCCGACCTCGGACAATTTCTGGGCGATGGGCGACACCGGCCCATGCGGCCCGTGCTCGGAGATCTTCATCGATCGCGGCGATCACATCTGGGGCGGCCCTCCCGGCAGCCCGGAGGAGGACGGCGACCGCTTCCTCGAATTCTGGAACCTGGTGTTCATGCAGTACGAGCAGGTGACGAAGGAGGAGCGCGTGGATCTGCCGCGTCCCTCGATCGACACCGGCATGGGGCTGGAGCGCATGGCCAGCATCATGCAGGGCGTCGACAGCGTGTTCGAGACCGATCTGTTCCGGCACCTGATCGACGCGACCGCGTCCGCGCTCGGCAGCGGTCCGACCGAGCAGACGGTGGCCTCGTTCCGCGTCATCGCCGACCATCTGCGCTCCTCGGCCTTCCTGGTCGCGGATGGCGTGCTGCCCTCGAACGAGGGCCGCGGCTATGTGCTGCGCCGGATCATGCGCCGCGCGATGCGCCATGCGCAGCTGCTCGGTGCGAAAGAGCCGCTGATGCATCGCCTGGTCTGGGCGCTGGTCCGCGAGATGGGGCAGGCCTATCCCGACCTGATGCGCGCGGAGAATCTGATCGAGGAAACGCTGCGGCTGGAAGAGACCCGCTTCCGCAAGACGCTGGCGCGCGGCATTGCCATCCTCGACGAGAAGAGCGCTGGTCTGAAAAAGGGCGACATGTTCGACGGCGACGTCGCCTTCACGCTGTACGACACCTATGGCTTCCCGCTGGACCTGACGCAGGACGCGCTGAAGTCGCGCGGCATCGGCGTCGATCAGGCTTCCTTTAGCGATGCGATGGAGCGCCAGCGCCAGAAGGCGCGCGCGTCCTGGGCCGGCTCGGGCGAGGCGGCATCTGAGGCGATCTGGTTCCCGCTGCGCGAGAAGCTCGGGGCCACCGAATTTCTGGGCTACGAGACCGAGAGCGCCGAAGGCGTGGTCGCGGCGCTGGTGAAGGATGGCAAGGAAGCCGATAGCCTCAAGGCCGGCGAGCAAGGCGCGATCGTGCTGAACCAGACGCCGTTCTATGCGGAGTCCGGCGGCCAGGTCGGCGACATCGGCGTGCTGCTAGGGGAGGGCGGGATCAAGTTCCGCGTTACCGACACGCAGAAGAAGCTCGGCGATCTCTTCGTCCACATCGGCACGGTGGTAAGCGGCGAGCTGAAGCTCGGTACCGCGCTGCAGCTCGAGGTCGATCACGGACGCCGCTCGTCGATCCGCGCGCATCACTCGGCGACCCATCTGATTCATGAGGCGCTGCGCCAGGTGCTCGGCGATCACATCGCCCAGCGCGGCTCGTTGGTCGCGCCCGACCGCCTGCGCTTCGACTTCGTACATCCGAAGCCGATCACGGCGGAGGAGCTCGCCCGCGTCGAGGACATCGCCAACGACGTGGTGCTGGAGAACGACGAGGTCACGACCCGCGTGATGGGTGTGGACGAGGCCCGAGAGGCCGGCGCGCGTGCGCTGTTCGGCGAGAAATACGGGGACGAGGTCCGCGTCGTCTCGATGGGCAAGACCGCACGCGAGCGCGGCGCCAATGCGCTCGGCTGGTCGGTCGAGCTGTGCGGCGGCACCCACGTGAAGCGCACCGGCGACATCGGCCTGATCACGCTCACGAGCGAAAGCGCGGTCGCCTCCGGCGTTCGCCGCATCGAGGCGCTGACCGGCAATTATGCGCGCAGGCACGCCAATGACACCATGGCGCTGGCGAAGACCGCGGCCAACGAACTGCGCACCTCGATCGACGACGTGCCGGCGCGCATCACCGCGCTGATGGAGGAGCGCAAGAAGCTCGAGCGCGAATTGTCCGATGCCCGCAAGAAGCTCGCGATGGGCGGCGGCGCGGCGAGCGGCAATGGCGCAGCCTCAGGCGTGCGCGAGGTCGGCGACGTCAAGCTGATGGCGCGTGCGGTCGAAGGCATCGAGATGAAGGATCTCAAGAGCCTTGCGGACGACGGCAAGAAGCAGATCGGCGCCGGCGTGGTCGCGATCGTCGGCGTCACCGAGGACGGCAAGGCCGGAATCGTGGTCGGCGTCACCGCCGATCTCACCTCGCGCTTCAATGCCGTGAACCTGGTGCGCGTTGCCTCCGAAGCGCTCGGCGGCAAGGGCGGCGGCGGCCGGCCCGACATGGCGCAGGCCGGTGGTCCCGATGGCGCCAAGGCCGCGGCGGCGTTGTCGGCGATCGAAAAAGCGATGGCAGGCGCTTAAATCGCCATGCGCCTCGTTCCGCGAGGAGGTGGGCCGCGCGATCCCAACTTAAGGGATCGCCTCTACGAATTGCTGGAGCACGATCCCTTGGCCTACTCGGCCGGATCGCGCTTCATCCAGATCATCATCGGCGTCATCGTGCTCAACGTCGCCGCGATGATACTCGCCTCGGTGCCGGAGCTCGACGCGCAGTTCGGCGCGCTGTTCTCCGCGATCACAATCCTGTCCGTGATCGTGTTCGCGCTGGAATATGCTGCGCGGATGTGGACCGTGGCCGGCCACACGCCGCGCAAGGGCTCGGCGCTCGCCGACCGGCTCGGCTATGCTTTCTCGGCGCTCGGCATCATCGACCTCATGGCGTTCCTGCCGGCTGCGATCGTGCTCGCCATGGGCCGGCACGCGACGCTGGCCGCGCTCGGCGTGCTGCCGTTCTTCAAGCTGATCCGCTACTCGCCGGCGATGCGCTCGCTGCTCGCCGCCGTGCACGCCGAGCGGCGCGCGCTGATCGGCTGCGTCGTCATCCTGATCGGCGCGGTGCTGACCTTTGCCTCACTGCTCTACGCCATCGAGCGCGACGTGCAGCCGGACAAGCTCGGCACCATCCCGCAGGCGATGTGGTGGGCGATCGTGACGCTCGGCACCGTCGGCTATGGCGATGTCGTGCCGGTGACGCCGCTCGGCAAATTCATCTCGGTGTTCGCGATCATCAGCGGCTTCGCCATGATCGCGCTGCCGGTCGCGATCATCTCGACGGCTTTCGCGGAAGAAGTAAAGCGGCGCGATTTCGTCGTCACTTGGGGCATGCTGGCGCGGGTGCCGCTGTTCTCGCATTTGTCGGCCTCCGAAATCGCCGACATCATGCGGCTGCTCAGGGCCCGCACCGTCGAGCAGGGCGAGATTCTGGTGCGCCGGGGCGACGCCGCCTCGTCGATGTATTTCATCACCGCCGGCGAGGTCGAGATCGCACTGCCGAGCCAGCATGTGCGGCTTGGCGACGGCACCTTCTTCGGCGAGATCGCACTGCTGCACAAGACCATGCGCAGCGGCACGGTGACGGCGACGCGCAAGACGCGGCTGCTGCTGCTCGATGCCCAGGACTTTCACGCCCTGATCGAGCGCATGCCCACGCTCGCCGCCCACGTCCAGCAGACCGCGAAAGCGCGGCTGGAAGAGACCGGAGATCTCGCGGCCGACGAACTGGCGCAGGCGGAGAGCGAAGGTACCGACCGCTGAGCAGTCAGCCTTTGCGCAGGAAAACGTAATCCGCCGAGTAGGGCGCGCTCCTGAACTCGCCGGCCTCGTCGCAAGCTCCGTCGAGCTTGCCGCCATGGGTGTTGATGCGCTGGACGGTGGTTACGGGCATGAGGACGCCGCTGCCGCGGTGAGCGGTGACTTCCAGCTTCAGCCAGGGAATATCGGCGGTCGTCGCACCCGGCGCGTTGCCCGCGGCCTTGGCGGCCACGGCGCTGCCGTCGATGTGCTCCCAGTTCGGACCGGCATAGTGACGACCGACGGTATTGCCCTCGGAGAGCAGCGTCGCGATCGGCTCGCGGAAAGCCCAGGCGAGCTTTCCATCAGCGCCGGCCTTGCACTCGTAGACCTGCGCGCCCTCGGCGTGGACGCTGAGTACGACAGTCTCGCCGGGTGCGGCGATGGCCTCAGGGAGCGGGTCGGCGGCCCTGGTTTGCCCGGCCATGGCCGAAAGCAACGCCAGGCAGGGGGCAGCTAGCTTGATGGACATGGTCGTTCTCCGCGCCGGGTCAAAAAAAGAACGGGCCGCGCTTGAGGCGCGGCCCGTGATGATGTTCGACCCAGTCGGGCGAAATTGCGGGCAGCTTACGCCGACAGTGCCTTCGTCAGGTTCTCGGCGACCTTGTCGAGGAAGCCCGTGGTCGACAGCCAGCGCTGGTCGGCGCCGACCAGCAGCGCGAGGTCCTTGGTCATGTAGCCGGCCTCGACGGTGTCGACGCAGACCTTCTCGAGCGTCGTGGCGAACTTGGCCAGATCGGCATTGTTGTCGAGCTTGGCGCGGTGCGACAGGCCACGGGTCCAGGCGAAGATCGACGCGATCGAATTGGTCGAGGTCTCCTTGCCCTTCTGGTGCTCGCGGTAGTGGCGGGTCACCGTGCCGTGGGCGGCCTCGGCTTCCACGGTCTTGCCGTCGGGGGTGAGCAGCACCGAGGTCATCAGGCCGAGCGAGCCGTAGCCCTGCGCGACCGTGTCCGACTGCACGTCGCCGTCATAATTCTTGCAGGCCCAGACATAGCCGCCGGACCACTTCAGGGCCGAGGCCACCATGTCGTCGATCAGGCGGTGCTCGTAGGTCAGGCCCTTGGCGTCGAATTCCTTCTTGAACTCGCGGTCGAAGACGTCCTGGAAGATGTCCTTGAAGCGGCCGTCATAGACCTTGAGGATGGTGTTCTTGGTCGAGAGATAGACCGGATAGTTGCGCAGCAGGCCGTAGTTGAAGGAGGCGCGGGCGAAGTCGATGATGGAATCGTCGAGATTGTACATCTGCATGGCGACGCCGGAGCCGGGAGCCTTGAACACTTCGCGCTCGATCACGGTGCCGTCCTCGCCGACGAACTTCATCGACAGCGTGCCCTTGCCCGGGAACTTGATGTCCGTGGCGCGGTACTGGTCGCCATAGGCGTGACGGCCAATGATGATCGGCTTGGTCCAGCCGGGAACGAGGCGCGGCACGTTCTTGCAGATGATCGGCTCGCGGAAGATGCAGCCGCCGAGGATGTTGCGGATGGTGCCGTTCGGCGACTTCCACATCTGCTTGAGGTTGAACTCCTTCACCCGGGCTTCGTCCGGGGTGATGGTGGCGCACTTGACGCCGACGCCGACCTTCTTGATCGCCTCGGCGGCGTCGATCGTCACCTGATCATTGGTGTGGTCGCGGTGTTCCATCCCCAGGTCGAAATACATCAGCTCGACATCGAGGTACGGGTTGATCAGCTTGTCCTTGATGTACTGCCAGATGATCCGGGTCATCTCGTCGCCATCGAGTTCGACGACGGGGTTGGTCACCTTGATTTTTGCCATGATCGGGGAAGCCTCTTGGGAACGGCGCGTTTGGCGCCAATTGGAATATCCGGGGCCTCTTAGCACCGGGAAGCGGCGGGCGAAAGCCAAGTGATTATGCAGTTTTAGCTCATCCAGCTTCCACAGATGGGGAGCGGGAGCGACCCTGCCACGGCGGCGGGCCTCAGGCTTCGGAAGAGATTCAAAAGCCGATTCTAACCCCGTTATTTCCCTTGAGAATTTTGTCAGGACAGGCGAACGACAGGCGAACGGGCAAAGCCGGCCCGGACGTCGGCTTTGAATCAATTCCTAAAAGCGCCTCTGCAAGGCCTTGAGAACCAGTGTGAAAGCGAAACGAGATGTCGGGGACTGACAAGAGCAAGGCGGGCCTTTCCCTCGACGGTCCCATCGTGATCCTGGTCGAGCCGCAGCTGGGTGAAAATATCGGTATGGCGGCGCGGGCCATGGGCAACTTCGCCCTGAGCCGCCTGCGCATCGTCAACCCCCGCGACGGCTGGCCCAACATCGCCGCCCAGCGCGCCGCGGCCGGCGCCGACCACATCCTGGAACGGGTCGAATTGTTCGACACGGTCGAGCAGGCGGTCGCCGACCTCGACCTGCTGTTCGCCACCACCGCCCGCGCCCACGACCAGGCCAAGCCGGTGGTGGGGCCAGAGGCCGCAGCAAGCGAGATCTCGGGTCACGTCACGACGGGGGGCAAGGCTGGCATCCTGTTCGGCCGGGAGCGCTGGGGGCTGACCAACGAGGAGGTCGGGCTCTCCAACCGCATCATCACCTTCCCGGTCAATCCGGGCTTTGCTTCACTGAACCTCGCCCAGGCCGTGCTGCTGGTCGGCTATGAATGGTTCAAGCTGATGACGTCGGGCGAACTGCCGCACGCCATGCCGGAGCGCTCCGAGCGCGCCTCGCAGCACCAGATGCAGGCCTTCTTCGACAATCTCGTACGCGAGCTCGACCGGGTCGAATTCCTGCGCCCGGCCGAGAAGCGCGACACCATGCTGGTCAACCTGCGCAATATCTTCAGCCGCATGGAGCCGACCAAGCAGGACATGCACACCCTGCACGGGGTCATCATGGCGATCGCCGAAGGGCGCAAGGGCCCGGCCAAGGGCGGCGTGCTCGACGGCGAACAGGCCACGCGCCTGCGCGCGCTGCTGGCCGAGCACGGACAGGGCGGCGGCGTGCCCGACAGCGGCTCTACGGTGCGCGGCCTCGCCCGCCTGCTCCGCCGCAACCCGACCGACGCCGAACGCCTGCTCTGGCAGGCCCTGACCCGCGACCGCCGCTTCGCCGGCCAGTTCAAGCGCCAGACCCCGGTCGGCCGGCACATCCCGGATTTTGTCTCCTTTCCACACCGGATCGCGATCGAGCTGGTGAATCCGGGTGAGGGCGAGACGATCGCCGCCGACCGCGCGTCGCGGCGCGCTTGGCTCGAGGCGCGTGACTATCGCGTGCTGGAGATCCGGGCGGCTGATGTGGAGCGTGATCTCGAAGCGGAGCTGGTGCGGCTGCAGGGGATGATGTCCCAGAGCGTGTAAGTCTCGTAGGCAAAGCGACTTGTCCGCCGTAGCTCGAAGAGCGAAGGCGCAAGCGTGCCCGTCATGTCGATCAACGAAGCTGAAACAGAAATGGTGGGCACGGCGCTGCGCGCCTTTGCCCGCCCTGCGAGATCCGGCGTCGATCAAGCAGTTTACTGACGCTTTGCCGCGCGAGGCGAGGGCGCAGGTATGAGCCCCTGACCTCATCCATTGGCACGTTTCGTGCCTTCCAAGGCGACACGAAACGGCGTTGCTTCTATCCTGCTGCCCTGGAGGGGACGGATCGGCGCGACACGATGCGTAGCCAAAGGAGACCCTGACATGAAACGCGAAGACCTCACCGAAAAGTTGCTCGACATCAAGCGCGAGAAGGGCTGGAGCTGGAAGTATATCTGCGACCACGTCGGCGGCTATTCGGAGGTGCTGATCGTCGGCGCGATCCTTGGCCAGATGAAATTGACGAAGCCGCAGGCGGCCAACGCAGGTGAGCTGTTCGGCCTGTCGAAGGCCGAGACCGCGATGCTGAACGAGGTGCCGATGCGCGGCACCGGCACGCCGATGCCGCCGACCGATCCCCTGATCTATCGCTTCTACGAGATGGTGATGGTGAACGGCCCGGCCTGGAAGGCACTGATCGAGGAGGAATTCGGCGACGGCATCATGTCGGCGATCGACTTCGACATCGGGATCGAGCGCGTCGCGAATCCGAAGGGGGACCGCGTCAAGATCACGATGAGCGGGAAGTTCCTGCCGTACAAATATTACGGCGCCAGCGGCAACGTGCCGGAGTACGGGTTCAAGGAAGGCTAACGCGGGCGAGTGGCGAATCGCGAGTAGCGAATGGGGCCCATTCGCTACTCGCCACTCCCTATTCGCCTACTTCCCGGCTTTCACCTCGGCGGCTGCCACGGCGATCAGCTCGTTCATCTTGGTGCGAATCGCCTGCTCGGTGAGGGCGACGTTCTTGGCTGCAAAATCGGCCATGATCTTCCGCAGGACGTCGCCGTCGCCGGCTTCCTCGAAATCGGCCGCGACCACCTCCTTGGCATAGGCCGCGGCGGCCTCGCCGGTGATGCCGAGCTGCTCGGCGGCCCATAGCCCGAGCAACCGGTTGCGGCGGGCTTCCGCCTTGAATCTCAGCTCCTCGTCGAGGGCGAACTTCTTCTCGAAACCTTCCTCGCGCTTATTGAACTCGTTCATGCGTCTTTTTCCCTGCTGAATCGAAGCTGGACCGTCGTTGCGGCGGCCCGGGTGCATGCCTAGATACGGGGCACGAATCGGCAAAACAACGAGCCGTTAAGCCGCAGGCAAGACGGTATAATTCAGTGCCGGACAGGCTGGATCGATTGTACTGGGACAGCCAATCGGATAGGTTGCCTAGGGCTTGGTTCCCGTTCTGTTTCCACGGGGTTCCTGGCCGTTCACGGCAGCTCCGCTGTGGGTCGCAATCCTGGTAACCGGAGCACACCAATTACATGGATTTCAACAAAACACGGTACATCCCCATGAGCCGTCGGCGTCGTATTTATGAAGGCAAGGCAAAGGTTCTTTACGAAGGCCCGGAGCCCGGTACCCTGATCCAGCACTTCAAGGATGACGCGACCGCGTTCAATGCGAAAAAGCATCAGGTGATCGAGGGCAAGGGTGTCCTCAACAACCGGATCTCGGAGTACCTGTTTCAGCACCTCAACGACATCGGGGTGCCGACCCACTTCATCCGCCGCCTCAACATGCGCGAGCAGTTGATCCGCGAGGTCGAGATCGTGCCGCTCGAGGTGGTGGTGCGGAACGTCGCCGCCGGCTCGCTGTCGCAACGCCTCGGCATCGAGGAGGGCACGCAGCTGCCCCGTTCGATCATCGAATTCTACTACAAGAACGACCAGCTCAACGACCCCATGGTGTCGGAAGAGCACATCACCGCCTTCGGCTGGGCGACGCCGCAAGAGATCGACGACATCATGGCGCTCGCCATCCGCGTCAACGACTTCCTCACCGGCCTCTTCCTCGGCATCGGCATCCGTCTCGTCGACTTCAAGATGGAGTGTGGCCGGCTGTTCGAAAACGAGATGATGCGGATCATCGTCGCCGACGAGATCTCGCCGGACTCCTGTCGTCTGTGGGACATCAAGTCGAACGAGAAGCTCGACAAGGACCGTTTCCGCCGCGACCTCGGTGGGCTGCTCGAGGCCTATACCGAAGTCGCCAAACGCCTCGGTATCCTCATGGAGAACGAGCGGCCGGTGGGCTCCGGCCCGGTGCTGGTGAAGAGCTGAGAGGGATTATCAACGTGAAGGCACGTGTTACCGTTACCCTGAAGACGGGCATCCTCGATCCGCAGGGCAAGGCCATCGAAGGCGCGCTGAAATCGCTCGGCATCGACGGCGTCGCCGGTGTCCGCCAGGGCAAGGTGTTCGACATCGAGCTTGCCGGCGCCGACAAGGCCAAGGCCGAAGCGGCGCTGAAGGAAGCCGCCGACAAGCTCCTGGCGAACACCGTGATCGAGAATTACGCGATCGAGATGAAGGCTTAGGAAGGGCAACATGGCCGACGTCACAGCCGAATTGATGTTCGGGGTAATGAAGTCGATGCAGGCCAGGCTTGCGCAGGTCGATGGAAAGATCGACGAGCTCAAGCAGGAAATGCAGGCCATGCGCACCTCTCAAACAGGCATTCGCCACGAGATCACCAGCGTTTTTCAGGAGATTTCCAGCGTTCATGCCACTCTCGTCCGCCACGAAGGTCGCTTGGACCGTATTGAAAACCGCCTCAACTGAACGACGCACCCGCCCCATGAAAGCCGCCATCCTCGTCTTCCCCGGAATCAATCGCGAGCGCGACATGGCTCGCGCGCTGAAGCTCATCTCGGGCCACGAGCCCGCGATGGTCTGGCACGCCGAGACCTCGCTGCCTGCGGGCACCGACCTCGTGGTCGTGCCCGGCGGCTTCTCCTATGGCGACTATCTGCGCTGTGGTGCGATTGCTGCACGGGCGCCGGTGATGGATGCGGTGCGTGACTATGCGGCGAAGGGCGGGCTCGTGCTCGGCGTCTGCAACGGTTTCCAGATCCTCTGCGAGTCCGGCCTTTTGCCGGGCGTGCTGATGCGCAATGAGCGGCTGAAATTCATCTGCCACGACGTGCATCTGCGCGTCGAGCGCTCCGACACGCCGTTCACCCGCGGCTACAATGCCGGGCAGGTGATCCGCGTGCCGGTCGCCCATGGCGAGGGCAATTACGAGGCGGATGAAGAGACCATCAAGCGGCTCGAAGGCGAAGGGCGGGTGCTCTACCGCTACTGCTCCGCCGACGGCGTCGTCGACGAGGCCTCCAACATCAACGGCGCCGCGAACTCCATCGCTGGCATCGTCAACGACAGGGGCAACGTGCTCGGCATGATGCCGCATCCCGAAAACCACGTCGAAGACATCATGGGCTGCACCGACGGCCGCGGCCTGTTTGCCGGCCTCGTCCAGCATCTGGAAAAAGCTGCGTGATTTCCTTCGTGGTGAAGCGGTCCCTCGTCGCGATCGCGGCGCTGTCGCTTTCGACGGCCGCGTTCGCGCAGGATTTCCCCAAGCGTCCGATCACGATGATCGTGCCGTTCGCGGCCGGCGGCACGTCGGACGTGATTGCGCGTACGGTCGCCGAGCAGATGGGCATCGCGCTCGGCCAGACCATCGTGATCGAGAATGTCGCCGGCGCCGGTGGCTCGACCGCGCTGGCGCGTGCTTCGCGCGCCGAGCCGGACGGCTACACTATCGCGATCGGCAATGCCGGCACCAATGCCGCGACCTACACGATCTATCCGAAGCTCCCGTTCACGCCTGAGTCTTTCGCACCGATCGGCATGGTGGCGAAGACGTTCGGCATCATTGCGCTCCGCAAGGATTTTCCGGCGAAGGACCTCAAGGAGTTCATCGCCTACGCCAAGGCCAATCCGGGCAAGATCAATCTCGGCCACGCCGGCGTCGGCTCGTCGAATTACCTGATCTGCAAGAGCTTCGTCACGGCCGGCGGGATCGACGCGACGCTGGTTGGCTATCGCGGAGCGGCGCCTGCGCTCACCGACGCGGTCGGCAGCCAGATCGACGGCGTCTGCGATGCGGCCGCCTCGGTCTCGCAGTCGATCAACGAGAAGCTGGTGAAGGGGCTCGTGGTCGGATCGACCGTACGGCTCGCCACGCTGCCGGGGCTGCCGACATCGGCTGAAGCGGGCCTCCCCGAATTCGAAGCGCAGGGCTGGAATGGCCTGTTCGCGCCGAAGGGCACGCCGCCGGCCGTCATCGCCAAGCTGAATGCCGCCGCGCGCACGGCGGTGGAGACCGACGCGGTGAAGAAGCGTTTTGCCGATCTGTCGACCGTTGCGCCCGATCCTGACGAGCACACGCCCGAGGTGCTCCAGAAGCTCGTGGCGCGCGACGTCGAGAAGTACCGGAAGATGCTGGCGGACGACGCCAAGCAGTAGCGTTTCGCTAGCGCAGCTTCAGCCGTTCCGCCGGCACCGTCATGGCGGCGACGCCGGTCATGACCAGCAGCAGGCCCAGCGCCAGGTTCGACGGTACGCTCTCGCCGAGCAGCAGTACAGAAAGCCCCACGCCGATCGGAATGCGCAAATAGCCTTGCGCATTTGTCGTCAGCGTGCCGAGCCGGCCCAGACACATGTAGAACAGCAACAGTCCCAGCGCGCTGGAGACGATCCCCATGACGATGGTGGCGACGATCGCCGTCGGCGTCGGGTGCAGCGTCCAGGGCTGGTCGATGATCAGCGAGGGCGGCAACAGCACGAGGCCGCCGAACAGGAGCGAGCCCGCCGCCACCACCATTGGATCGTACTCGGACAGCCGTAGGCCGAAGATCGTCGCGCAGGCGAACGAGATGGTAGCGAGCAAGATCGCGATCTCGGCCACGATCTCGCTGCCGAAGCCGCGCAGCGCATCAAGACCGACGATGGCGATGGTGCCGGCAAGGCCGAGGATCGCGCCCGCGAACTTCAACAGCGTCGCCGGCTCGTGCCGCGTGATCAGCGAGGTGATCAGGAAGGCGAAGATCGGCGTCGTCGAGGCCAACACCACCGTGTTCGACGCCGGCACGTATTGTTGCGACCACGTGATGATCAGGAACGGGAAGGTCGAGTTGATCAATTGCTGGGTCGCGAACAACTTCCAGGCCCTCACATCGGTGGGGACCCTAACGCCGCGCATCCACAGGATCGCGAACAGGAAGGCGGCCGCGATCAGCGAGCGCACCGAGATGAAGGTGATCGGCGGGATCGTGTCCAGCGCGAGCTTGGTCAGCGGATAGGTGGAACTCCAGCAGCAGGCCAGCGCGAACAGCAGCGCATAGTCGCGCCAGCTACGCGCGCCAGGGGCGGCCATGGACGGCAACGGCGTTGATGCGGACGCCACCGTGCGGGCCGTCCCCGGTGTGCTCTGCGGCACCTTGTTCTTGCTCCCCGGCGCGAAAGCGCTCACGGCAACTCTGGGCGAGGGCGCGCGAAAAGGGAAGGTGTCGAGCTATGCGTTTGCCTGCAGTGCCGGCTTCCGCTTCACCCGCTTGATCGTGCCGGAGAAGGTGAATAGCGGCCGTCCGCCGGACGTCAGCTTGCCGCGCAGGAAGATCAGCGAACCGCCGGCGCGGGACACTTCGCCCGCGCATTCGATCAGTTCGCCTTCACGCGCCGCGTCGAGGAAATCGCAGGCGAAATTGGTGGTCACGGCCGGCCCATCCAGCTCGTGGGTGGCGATCGCGAACAGGCAATAGTCGGCGAAGGCCATGAAACAGCCCCCATGGACGTTCCCACCGCCATTGAGATGCTTCTTCTCGACCCGGAAAGCGCTGCGGACGCTGCCGTCGTCCTCGATCTTGTGCCAGAAGGGGCCGATATGACTCTCAAAACTGTCGCGAATCCAGGTTCGCCAGCCCTTGAACTCGCCTTCGGTGGCGATGTGCAGGTCGGGGCGGCGGGTGGAGGGGACTTTGGTCAATTCGTGCAAGGAAATGGGCCTTCAATTACGGGTCTTTTGCCCTTAAATCCGATCCGTCAGCGCGTGGCAATTCCCGTTCCCGCGGACCCCACCTGCAAAACGTGGGACAGCGGGAAAATGCGTCATAAAGAGCTTTGCCAAGCCCCCCGATGTTCCTAAGAACGGCCAACCCCGCCGAAAGCCTGGAATCGATGAAGAACGAACCCAAGATCACCCCCGAACTGGTCGCCGCCCACGGGCTCAAGCCCGACGAGTACGAACGGATCCTGAAGCTGATCGGACGGGAGCCGACCTTCACCGAGCTCGGCATCTTCTCGGCGATGTGGAACGAGCATTGCTCGTACAAGTCATCGCGCATCCATCTGCGCGGCCTGCCGACCAAGGCGCCCTGGGTGATCCAGGGCCCCGGCGAGAATGCCGGCGTGATCGACATCGGCGACGGTCAGGCCGTGGTCTTCAAGATGGAGAGCCACAACCACCCGAGCTACATCGAGCCCTACCAGGGCGCGACCACCGGCGTCGGCGGCATTTTGCGCGACGTCTTCACCATGGGTGCGCGACCGATCGCCTGCCTCAATGCGCTGAGCTTCGGCGCGCCCGAACATGCAAGGACGCGGCATCTCGTCTCCGGCGTCGTGGCGGGCGTCGGCGGTTACGGCAATTCTTTCGGCGTGCCGACGGTCGGCGGCCAGGTGCGCTTCCACACCCGTTATGACGGCAACATCCTCGTCAACGCGATGGCCGTGGGTCTCGCCGACGCCGACAAGATCTTCTATGCGGCGGCCTCCGGCGTGAACATGCCGATCGTCTATCTCGGCTCCAAGACGGGCCGCGACGGCATCCACGGCGCCTCGATGGCCTCGGCCGAATTCGATGACAACTCCGAGGAGAAGCGCCCGACCGTCCAGGTCGGCGATCCCTTCGCCGAGAAGCTACTGCTTGAGGCGTGCCTCGAGATCATGGAGAAGGGCTGCGTCATTGCGATCCAGGACATGGGCGCGGCGGGCCTGACCTGCTCGGCGGTCGAGATGGGCGCCAAGGGCGACCTCGGCGTCGACCTCGATCTCGACGCTGTGCCGACCCGCGAGACCGGCATGAGCGCCTACGAGATGATGCTCTCGGAGAGCCAGGAGCGCATGCTCATGGTGCTCAAGCCCGAGAAGGAAAAGGAAGCCGAAGAGATCTTCAAGAAGTGGGGCCTTGACTTCGCCATCGTCGGCTACACCACGCCGAGCAAGCGCTTCGTGGTCAAGCATGGCGGCGACGTCATGGCCGATTTGCCGATCAAGGAACTCGGCGACGAGGCGCCGGTCTATGACCGTCCGCATGTCCCTTCCGCCGCGCTGCCGGTCGTGCATGCGCGCGACGTGCCGGCGCCGATGGGCGTCGGTGCAGCGCTGGAGAAGCTGATCGGCACGCCGGACATGTGCAGCAAGCGCTGGGTCTGGGAGCAGTACGACCACGTCATTCTCGGCAACACAATGCAGCGTCCCGGCGGCGATGCCGCCGTCGTGCGCGTCGAGGACGGGCCGAAGGGGCTGGCGCTGACCGTCGACGTCACGCCGCGCTATTGCGAGGCCGATCCGTTCGAAGGCGGCAAGCAGGCGGTGGCGGAAGCCTGGCGCAACATCACCGCGGTCGGCGGCAAGCCGCTCGCGATCACCGACAATCTCAATTTCGGCAATCCGGAGCGGCCCGAGATCATGGGCCAGTTCGTCGGCTGCCTGAAGGGCATTTCGGAAGCCTGCCGTACGCTCGACTTCCCGGTCGTCTCCGGCAACGTCTCGCTCTACAACGAGACCAATGGCCGCGCGATCCTGCCGACGCCCTCGATCGGCGGCGTCGGCCTGCTCGACGATTTCACCAAATCCGCCTCGCTCGCCTTCAAGGCGGAGGGCGAGGCGATCCTCTTGATCGGCGAGACCCATGGCTGGCTTGGCCAGTCGGTCTACCTGCGCGACATCTGCGGTCGCGAGGAGGGTGCGCCGCCGCCGGTCGATCTCGCTGCCGAGAAGCGCAATGGCGATTGCGTGCGTGGCATGATCCATGCGGGCACCGCGACCGCCGTGCACGACCTCTCGGACGGCGGCCTCCTGGTCGCGCTTGCCGAGATGGCGATGGCGAGCGGCATCGGCGCGAAGCTGCTTGCGGCGCCGACCGCGCTCGTCCCGCAGGCCTACTGGTTCGGCGAGGACCAGGCGCGCTATCTCGTCACCGTGCCGGAAACGGAGGCCGGCCGCGTGCTCGCCAAGATGCGCGGCTGCGAAGTGCCCTGCGTGCGGATCGGCACCACCGGCGGCGACGCGATTGCGATCGCCGGCGAAGCGCCGGTTGCGATCGACACGCTGCGCAAGTCGTTCGAGCGCTGGCTGCCGGAATATATGAGCGGGAAGGCGGCGTAAGCGCCGCCACAGTCTCAGACTTGTAGCCCGGATGAGCGTAGCGATATCCGGGTCCTCGTCGACACGGTTTCCCGGATATCGCTGCGCTCATCCGGGCTACGCACGCCTCACAACACGTGCGACGCCCCCGGCATCTTCCGCAACGCTGCCGTCAGGCCCCAGCTCAGGAGCACCGTGAGCACAAAGCCGATCGCGGCCTTCACGATTGCCGGCAGTCCATAGTCGAACAGCGCGTACTGGATCCACAGCACGATCGGGTAGTGCACCAGGAACATGCCGTAGGCATCGGCCTGCATGCGGTCGAGCAGGTTCGGCCCCTGCGACTTCGAATGCAGGAAGAAGGCGAGGATCGCGAGCAGGATCGCCGCCGAAAACAGCACGAAGAACGTGCCGTAGAACGCCTGGTACCAGTCCGGCAGCGCGGGCGGATTCCCCAGGATTCCGCGCTTGATGTAGATCATGCCCCACATCAGGCAGTAGGGGATCAGCGTCGCGATCACCCACAGCCACCGGGCACTCGGCAATTGGCCTTCCGCGCTGAGCACGCCGCGGTCGAAGTTCGCGGCACCGACGCTGACGCCAATGAAGAAATAGGCGAAGTAGAGCAGGATGCGGCTCGCCTGCACCGAGAACGGTCCGAACTCGAACCACTTGTTGGCACCGAAATGGACCAGCGCGGGCACGTAAACGATGGCCGTGACGACGACGAGCAACAGCCAGAATACGGCCGGCTGCTCGAAACCTCGAACTGACACCCGATTGACCGGATCGACCAGGTGCGCGGAGACCCGGTAGAGCAGGCTCGCGGTCAGGTCGAACGCCAGCAGCACCCACACGAACCAGATCGGACCGCTCGGCCACGGACCGACGGTGATCGTCTTCCACCAGAACGCGGCGAAGGTCAGTTCGGTATTCTGTCGCAGCGCGATCGCGTAATAGGCGATCGGGATGACGGTGAAGGCCGCGATCACGAACGGCAGCCCGAGCCGCAGCAGGCGGTCGCGCAGGAAGGCCTGCGGCGCCTTGCGCGCGATGCCCGGCCACGTGAACAGTCCCGACAGGAAGAAGAACATCGCCATGAAGAAGCTGTCGGTGGCGAGCACGACGACGTCGAAGCCGATCCAGGACGCCGGATCGGTGTGACCGAAATGGGTATAGGGAATGACGGCATGATGCAGCAGCACCACGAGTGTCAGGAAGGTGCGGGCGCGGTCGATCGCCAGATTGCGCGTCTTGGTCTTCGGCGCGGCGTGCGCCTCTGCGCCGATCGTCGCGGAATGTGACATCGTCATCATGGTCGCCCCGATTGCGCTCCTGCCCCGGACGGACTGTGCCGCCGGGAACCGGATTCAGCAAGCACAGTTTGGGCCGTGGCGTGCCCCCGTGACGCCGTCAGGAACCAGTCCCGCGCTGCGAAGTTGGCGTTCGCGAATGGGTTGAGGGCCGCAAGCTGCGGCACCTAAGTCGGAGTTGGCGATGACGATCCTCAAATGGGCGCTGGTCTTCCTCTTGATCTCGATCGTGGCCGGGGTGCTCGGCTTCACCGGCGTCTCGGCCGCCTCGGCCGACATCGCCCGCTTTCTGTTCTATGTCTTCGTCGTGATCTTCCTGGTGCTGCTGATACTGGGCCTCACGATATTCAGGGTGTAGCCCAGCCGTCAGTCGTCACGCCCGGAGCGCGCGACGCCGTCCTTCGGACGGCTACCCCACTTCTTCGATCTTCACCTTGTCCGGATAAAAGGCGAGATAGCCGGAAATCTCCGTCATCGCCGGGAAGGGCGTCTCGTAGGTCCAGATCGCGTTGTCCAGCGTCTTGCCGTCGGCCTTGATGCTGTAATAGCTCGCATCGCCCTTGTACGGGCAATGGGTCGTGCGCTCGGTGCGCTCGAGCAGCGCCATGTTGGCGTCCTCCCGCGGCACATATTGCACCGCCGGATATTTGGCCTCCTTAAGTGTCAGCGCCTTGCTGGTCTCGGCGATCACGATATCGCCCGCCGTGACGCGGACGCGCCGGGGGTTTTGGGTGATGGTGATGGGGTGGTCGGGCCCTGGAAGCTTCATGACTTCACGCCTTTTCGATCAATCTGCCGCGCGTGGCACTTTGTCGTGCCTTTATCCCGGTGGGGCCAGGGATATAGTGCCTCAAGGCGTGACGTAGAAGGCCGTTCACGCTAAGTTTGGCCCTGCCGGTCCGGGGACCCCGGCAGCGATTCGACGACGAGGCTGATCCTCAGCCGAGACAAGGAGCAAGACCCGAATGCCCATGGACGCCCACGATATCGAGGCGATGATCAAGGCCGCAATCCCCGATGCCGAGGTGACCATCCGTGACCTCGCCGGTGATGGCGACCACTATGCCGCGACCGTGATCGCGGAATCCTTCCGCGGCAAGTCCCGCGTCCAGCAGCACCAGATCGTCTATCAGTCCCTGCGCGGCCAGATGGGCGGCGTGCTGCACGCGCTGGCGCTGCAAACCGGCGTGCCCGGGACCTGATCTGACGGCGCGGCGGGGGACGCCGATGACTGCGGACAACCCGCGCGGCGCGATGTTTCGCGTCATCGTGCCGAACCAGCACAGCCGCGTCACCAATGCCGAGCTGTTCTTCGACCTCGTCTTCGTCTTTGCGGTCACGCAAGTATCGCACACGCTGCTGCACCACTTCACGCCGCTCGGCGCGGTGCACGTCACGGTGCTGTTTCTCGCGATGTGGTGGGTGTGGGTCTACACCGCCTGGGTCACCAACTGGCTCAATCCCGAGCTGACGCCGGTCCGCATCCTGCTCTTCCTGATGATGCTGGGCGGCCTCGTGCTGTCGACGACGATTCCGACCGCCTTTGACGGCCGGGGTCTCTGGTTCGCCATCGCCTATGCAACCATGCAGGTCGGACGCACCGCCTTCTGGCTGCTCGCAACTCCGCACCATCGGACCGCTGTGCGGCACAACGCGATCCGGATTCTGGTTTGGCTCTGCGGCTCCGCGATTTTCTGGATCCTCGGCGGCCTCGCGCATGGCGAGGCGCGGCTGTGGTTCTGGATCGCCGCGCTGGCCATCGAATATGTCTCGCCCGCCGCTCGCTTCTGGGTGCCGAAGCTGGGGTTCTCGTCGGTCGAGGCCTGGGCCGTCGAGGGCGGCCACATGGCGGAGCGCTGCGCCGGCTTCATCATCATCGCACTCGGTGAAGCCGTCGTCGTCAACGGCGCGACCTTTGCCGAACTGGACTGGACTGCGGACAACATCCTGGCCTTCGTCTCCGCCCTGGTCGGCGCCATCGCGATGTGGTGGGTCTATTTCCACAAGGGCGCGGAGGCCGGCTCCGAGCGCATCTCGAAGTCCACCGAATCCGGCCGGCTGGCGCGGCTTGCCTACACCTATCTGCACATGCCGATCGTTGCCGGCATCATCCTGACCGCGGTGTCGGACGAGCTGGTGCTCAAGCATCCGGCCGGCCATTCCGACGTCAGGACCATCGTGAGCACGATCGGCGGGCCGCTGGTGTTTCTGGTCGGCACCATCCTGTTCAAGTACGCGATCCGCGGCTTCCTCCAGCTCTCGCACGGCATCGGCATCATCCTGCTTCTGGTGCTGAGCTGGTTTGCGACGGAGCTGTCGCCACTCTGGCTGTCGGTCGCGACGACGGTGATCATGATCGTCGTAGCGGTTTGGGAGTCGGTGTCGCTGGGGTCGAAGCCTGAGGCGGCGGAGGAGCATTGAACCGCAGGCGCCCACCGGGCCTCGGAGCACTTACTCCGCAGCCTCCAGCGCGTGGACCGAGAACATCTTTGCAGCGTCCATCCAGCTCTCGCGCACACGCCAGCCGGCGCCTTGCGCCAGCGCGGAGAAGCGCTCGAGACTGTATTTGTAGCTGTTCTCTGTGTGGATGCTCTCGCCCGGCCGGAATGAGAAGCTCGTGCCCAGCAGACGGACGGTCTGGCTCTTCTTGCTGATCAGGTGCATCTCGATCCGGTGCCGCTCGCGATTGTAGATGGCGCGATGGGTGAAGGCGGAGAGGTCGAAATTGCCGCCGAGCTCGCGGTTGATGCGCACCAGTACATTGAGGTTGAAGCGCGCGGTGACGCCGGCTGCATCGTTATAGGCGTCGTGGAGCACGCGCTCTTCTTTTTCGAGATCGGCGCCGATGATCATCAGCGCGCCGCGGCCCAGGATCTCGCGCGCGCTCTTCAGGAACGCCTGCGCTTCATGCGGCTCGAAATTGCCGATGGTCGAGCCGGGGAAGAAGCCGACCTTGGGCCGTGATGCGACCGCCCCGGGCAGCTCGAACGGCGTGGTGAAGTCGGCCGCCACCGGATAGATGCCCAGTGACGGGAAGTCCCGCTTCAGGCCGTTGGCCTGCGCCTTCAGGAAGTCGCCGGAGATGTCGACGGGCACATAGGCCGCAAACTTGCAATGGTTGAGCAGCAGGCGGACCTTCGTCGTCGCGCCGGCGCCGAATTCGACCAGCGCCGCACGCTCCGGAATGATCTTCGCGATCTCGCTGCCGCGCTCCTTCAGGATCGATAGCTCGGTGCGCGTCGGATAGTATTCAGGCAGGCGCGTGATCGCCTCGAACAGCTCCGATCCGGTCGCGTCGTAGAAATATTTCGGCGACAGCTTTTTCGGCTGCTGCGACAGGTTCTCGATGGCCTCGCGGGCAAAGGCAGTCGTCGGCTCGTCGGGAAGATGGGCTTCGGCCAAAGCGCTCGCATGCACATTCATGATACTCTCCTGAACGCGCTGTCCGGCGCGCGGTTGTCGTCGGATGAGATTTTAGGCGTAGTTGGCGAGCCGCATTCCCGTGAATTGCCAGCGGTGGTGCGGATAGAAGAAGTTGCGATAGGTGATACGGCTGTGCCCCTCCGGGGTTGCAAGCGAAGAGCCGCGCAGCACCAGCTGGTTGACCATGAACTTGCCGTTGTACTCGCCGAGCGCGCCTTCGACGGCGCGATAGCCCGGGTAGGGCGAGTAGGAAGATCGGGTCCATTGCCAGACGATGCCGAAGGCATCGTTGAGCTGGCCCGCGCGGGCCGCGACCTCCCATTCCATTTCGGTCGGCAGATGTTTTCCCGCCCAGCGCGCGAACGCATCAGCCTCGTAGTAGCTGACGTGGCAGACGGGCGCGTTCGGATCGACCGGCTTGAGGCCGGCCAGCGTCATAACGTGCCACTGGCCGTCGATCTCGCGCCAATGCCCCGGGGCTTCCCAGCCCTCGTTGTTGACGGTGGCCAAGCCGTCCATCAGCCACAGCGTTGCGGTCCGGTAGCCGCCGTCGCGCATGAAGGCGAGCCATTCGCCATTGGTGACAAGGTTGCGCGCGACCTTGACAGGGCCGACGAGGGCGCGATGCGCCGGCTTCTCGTTGTCGAAATGAAAGCCGTCTTCGACATGACCGACAGTGTGGATGCCCTCGTTGAGTGTCAGCCAATCCTCACCGGCGTGGATCGAGGTCGGAAAGCGCCAGTCCAGGTCGTAGGCCGGTGAGACCGGGTTCTGCGCGAACGCATGCAGGATGTCGGTGAACATCAATTCCTGATGCTGCTGCTCGTGATTGAGCCCGACCTCGACCAGCGGCGCGATTTCGCGAAGCTTGTCTTCGCCGGCTTCGCGGAAGAACTTGACGACGGCGGCATCGACATGGCTGCGATAGGCGCCGACCTGATCGGCACTTGGCCGGGTGATGTCGCCGCGGCGATGCCGGGCATGACGCGGACCGGCGCTGACGTAATAGGAATTGAACAGGAACGCGAAATCAGGGTGGAAAGGGTGGTAACCCGGACAGTGCTCGCCGAGCAGGAATTGCTCCCAGAACCAGGTGGTGTGAGCCCGGTGCCATTTCGTGGGGCTCGCATCCGGCATGGACTGGATCTGCTGGTCCTCCGGCGCGAGCGGTGCGGCGCGACGCTCGGTCTCGTTGCGGACGGCGAGAAACGCGTTCTCAAGCCCTTGCCCCAGCCCTTGGGCGAGCCCGCCCGGGTCGGTCGACAGTGACGAAAGTGGCGAGGCGGCCGTAGCGGAGGCTGGTTTCGTCACGTTTTTCTCCAGACAAGACAAGAGAACGTTGTTGGCGTTGCCCGGTTCCAAAGCCGGGGTTCGTCCTAAATGGGGCCTCCGCAACGGGATAAAAGTCCTCCCCGGCGTTAATATTAGTGTCATCAGCCAATGCATCTGGGCGGGCAGCGGGACCTCGTCGCCGCCATTTTACTTTGGATGCACAACGGTTTGGGCTACATATATAGGCGAGTATCGGGTTAGATCGGCTGAGCCGGCCCGAAGCGATCGTTGAGGGCTCCGCCCCAGAAGGACACGGATATGAGCATCGAGGAATTCATCGCCAACGAAGTGAAATCGAACGACGTGGTTCTGTTCATGAAGGGTACGCCGCAATTTCCGCAGTGCGGCTTCTCCGGCCAGGTCGTCCAGATCCTCGACCACATCGGCGTCGGCTATAAGGGCCTCAACGTCCTCGAATCCGCCGAACTGCGCAACGGAATCAAGACCTTCTCAAACTGGCCGACGATCCCGCAGCTCTACGTGAAGGGCGAGTTCGTTGGCGGCTGCGACATCGTTCGCGAGATGTTCCAGGCCGGCGAATTGCAGCAGCTCTTCTCCGAGAAGGGCGTCGTCGTCGCGGCCTGAGGCTTGACCGCGCTGACGCGCCGGATCGGCGGTGCCGGGCTCGAGGTCATCGTCGCTGACATCACCACACTCGGCGTTGACGCCATCGTGAACGCCGCCAATACGTCGCTCCTCGGTGGGGGCGGCGTGGATGGAGCGATCCATCGGGCGGCTGGACCCGAGCTTCTCGCGGAATGCCGGACGCTCGGAGGATGCCCGACCGGCGTTGCCAAGATCACCAAGGGCTATCGGCTCAAGGCCGCGCATGTGATCCATACCGTCGGGCCGGTCTGGAACGGCGGCGCGCTCGGCGAGGACGATCTGCTCGCCTCCTGCTATCGCCGCTCGATGGAGCTGTGTGGGAAACACAAGCTGACCTCGGTGGCATTCCCCGCGATTTCAACCGGCGTCTATCGCTTTCCAGCCGACCGGGCGGCCGATATCGCCGTTCGCACGACGATCGAAGCGCTGTCTGCCACGCCATCCGTCGCTCGCGTCGTGTTCTGCTGCTTCTCGGAGCCGAGTGCACACCTGCATATCGAGGCGCTTGTGCGGCTCAGCAGCCCTTGTGCCTGACGACGCGGTCAGTACACTCCGCCGGACCATGCTCCGGGGAGGGGATATGATTTCACATTCTGGACTGCGCTCATTCGTCTGCGGCGCGCTCGTGTCGCTTGGCGCGATCTCTTTCGCGCAGGCCGAAGGGACTTATGAAATCCCAGCCGGTGCGCATTTCAATCAGGACAAGCTCGGCAAGGTCAGTGAGTTCTTCAAGAATGAGGTCGCGACCGGCAAGATCGCCGGCGCAACCGTGCTGATCCAGCAGCACGGCAAACCGGTCTACCACGAAGCCTTCGGCGTGCAGGACGTGGTCAGCAAGGCGCCGATCACGGACAAGACGATCTTCCGCCTGTTCTCGATGACCAAGGCGATCACCTCGATCGTCGCGATGCAATTGGTCGAGGACGGCAAGATCAAGCTCGACGATCCCGTCTCGAAATACATTCCGTCTTTTGCCAATGTGAAGGTCGGTGTCGAGAAGAAGGCCGACGACGGCACCAAATCGCTCGAGCTCGTCCCGCCGAACCGGCCGATCACGGTGCACGACCTGATGACGCACACCTCCGGCGTCACCTATGGCTTCTATGGCGACAGCCTGGTCCGCAAGGCCTATCGCGATGCCAACATCTATGCCGGCGATTTCGACCTCGCCGAGTTCGCCGAGCGCATCGCCAAGCTCCCGCTGCACAACCAGCCGGGCGCGCTCTGGCAATATGGCCACTCCACCGACATCCTGGCGCGCGTGATGGAAGTCGCGGCCGGCAAGCCGCTGATCGAGATCGAGCGGGAGAAGCTGCTGGTGCCGCTCGGCATGGTCGATACCGGCTTCTTCGTCACCGCCCCCGAGAAGCAGAAGCTGCTGGCCCAGCCTGTGCCGAACGATAGCGATTTCAGGGTCGGGCGCATCAACGATCCGACAGTCGTCAAGAAGTGGCAGTCCGCCAGCGGCGGCATGGTCTCGACCATGGCAGACTATGCGCGCTTTGCGCAGATGCTGCTCAATGGCGGCAGCCTCGACGGCAAGTCCATTCTCAAGCCTGAGACGTTCAAGTTGATGGTGACCGACCAGGTCGGCCCGAACTCGGGCGTCGCTCGCGACTATTACTACTTCCCTGGTGACGGCTTCGGCTTCGGGTTTGGCCTTGCCGTCCGCACCGACCCCGGCAATGCCAAGCCGCCCCCGCCTGGCGATCTCGGCGAATTGAAGTGGGACGGTGCCTCCGGCTGCTATTTCGTGATCGACCCCAAGCAGGACATGTTCTTCGTCCTGCTGGAGCAGACCCCGACCGAGCGCCAGCGCGTGCAGCGGACATTGAAGCAGTTGGTCTATGAAGCCATGGAGAAGTGACATGTGCGGGCGCCGCGTGCTGTTCGCGGCGCTCGTTCTTCTGTTCGGCGTAGCAGGTGCGCAAGCGGGCTCCGAGGGCCGCGCCGCGCACAACTTCACGCCCGAAGGCCTGGCAAAAGTCTCCGACTACATCAAAAACGAGATAGCGACCGGCAAGTTTCCGGGCGCGATCCTGCTGCTCCAGCAGCACGGCAAGCCGGTCTATTACGAGAATTTCGGCGTCCGCGACGTTGCGACCGAGATTTCGATGAGCGCGGATACGATCTTCCGCCTCTATTCGATGTCGAAGCCGATCACGTCGGTTATGGCGATGATGCTGGTCGAAGAGGGCAAGCTCGCGCTCGACGATCCCGTCTCGAAATACATTCCAGCTTTTGCCGCCATGAAGGTCGGCGTCGAGAAGAAGGCCGAGGACGGCAAGATCGCGCTGGGGCTTGAGCCGGTCAATCGCCCGGCTACGATCAAGGATCTGCTCCGCCAAACCTCCGGGCTACCTTACGGCTATTATGGCGGCGGCATGGTGCGCGAGCTCTATGCGGACGCCAACCTCTTCAACAGCGAACTCAGCAATGCCGACTTCGTCGCGAAGATCGCGACGCTGCCGCTGGTCGAGCAGCCTGGCACGGTGTGGGACTACGGCCATTCCACCGACGTGCTCGGCCGCGTCGTCGAGGTGGTTTCCGGAAAGACGCTGCTGCAATTCGAGAAGGAGTGGCTGCTCGAACCGCTCGGCATGAACGAGACCGCATTCTTCGTCGCCGATCCCGCCAATTTCCCTCGCATCGCCGAGCCGATGCCGGAAGACCGCAACATCAATCCGACGACGCAGCTCCGCGATATCAGGCGACCGCTGAAATGGGAATCCGGCGGCGCCGGCATGGTCGGTACGATCGGTGACTACGCCCGTTTCGCGCAGATGCTGCTGAATGGCGGCACCTATGAAGGCCGGCGCTATCTCAAGCCCGAAACCATTGCACTGATGGCGTCGGATCATATCGGGCCCGAGACGAAGATCGCGCGCGATCGGAACTATTATCCGGGCGGGAGCTCGGGCTTCGGCCTCGGCTTCGCCGTGCGCACCTCGGTGCCGCCGGGCACCTCGTGGCCGCTTGGCGAATATCGCTGGGACGGCGTCGGCGGCACCTTTTTCTTCATCGATCCCGAAGACGATCTGTTCGGGATCTTCATGGTGCAGACCCCGTCGCAGCGCGGCCGGATTCAACTCGCGCTGAAGACGCTGATCTATCAGGCGATGGGACGGTGACTATGCCCCGCGCACGATCTCGCGGACGTGGCCGATCGTTTCCTCAATCTGGCTCGCGTTTACGTCGAGATGGGTGCAGGCACGGATGCGGCCGTCCATCATCGCGAGCGTGACGCCGCGCTGGCGCAGTGCTGCGACCATCTTGTCGCCGGGGATGCCGGCGCCGTCGGGCTTGAAGAACACGAGGTTGGTCTCGGGCTCCTGCACCTCGACGCCTGCGATCTGCGACAGCCCGCGGGCAAGTGCGCGCGCATTGGCATGGTCGTCGGCAAGGCGGTCGACGTGATGATCGAGCGCGTAGATGCAGGCAGCGGCGCAGACGCCGGCCTGCCGCATCGAGCCGCCGAGGCGCTGCTTCCACTGCCAGACCGCGTCGATGAAGGCGTGCGTGCCAGCGAGCACTCCGCCGATCGGCGCGCCAAGGCCCTTGGAGAAATCGATCCAGGCCGAATCCCACCCCGCAGTCATGTCGCGCGGGGAAATGCCGCTCGCCACGGTGGCGTTGAGCAGGCGGGCGCCGTCCATGTGGGTGACGAGGCCGTGTTGTTTCGCGATCGCGACGATCTCGTCGAGCGCGGCCTTCTTCCAGATCGTGCCGCCGCCAATGTTGGCGGTCTGCTCGACGCTGACCACCGTCTGCGGCGGCTGGTAGCGCGTGCGCGGATGCAGCGCCTTGCGGAAGGTCTCCGGGGTGAACTGGCCGTCGGCGCCCTTCAGCTGCGTAACCTGGAAGCCGCCGATCGCGGCATGCGCGCCGCCTTCGCGGGCGATGATGTGCGCGGTCTCATGCGCGAGGATCTCGTCGCCGGGGCGGCAATGCACCAGCGTTGCGGTGACATTGCACATCGTGCCCGAGGGCATGTAGACCGCGGCTTCCTTTCCGAGCAGCGCGGCGACGCGTTCGCAGAGCGCGTTCACGGTCGGATCGTCGCCGACCTGCTCGTCGCCGACCTCAGCTCGCGCCATCGCCTCGCGCATCGCAGCCGTCGGCTTCGTCTGCGTGTCCGAGAGCAGATTGATGCGCACCGGCGGCGCCTTGGGATCGACGGGGGGAGGGGTGTAGAGCATGGCTGGTCTCGTCATCTAGTCGAACAATTGCGGTCTAATGTCTTGTGCGCCGTGGATGATGGCACGGATTTCGACGTGGTCGGGCTGCACCGTGTAAAAGATCAGATGGGATTGGAAGCGAAATCGTCGATAGCCTGTTGCGAGTTCATCCACTTGCTGACCTATGAGTGGAAAATCGGCGAGCAGTCCGAACGAACGGATCAGGCCAGCGTAGTAGGCCTCTGCCTGATATTTGCCGAACCGGCTTTCGGTGAAGTCGTAGATGTCGATCAGATCGGCTCGGGTACGCTCCGTTAACCGGTACTCAGCCATGGCGGCGTTGGGCGACCCTTTGCCGTGCGGCAGCGAGAATGTCGTCCGGCGTGTCGGAGGTGAAGTTGTTGCAATCGGGCTGCGCGAACAGTTCTTGATACCGACGGACCTGCTCGTCGCGGGGCAACTTGGACCACGCCTCAAGCTCGGCTTCGGTCGGCGTTGCCGAGGGAGCAATGTTAGCGAGCTGGTCAGTCGTCGGGGACATCGACAGCACGTTACCACAACAAAAAGGCCCCGGAAACCGGGGCCTTTGAGCAATGGATCGCGGAGTTGTCAGCGCGAATAGAATTCGACGACCAGATGCGGCTCCATCTGCACCGGGAACGGCACGTCGGAGAGGCCGGGGATGCGCACGTACTTCGCGGTCATCTTGCCGTGGTCGACTTCGAGATAGTCGGGCGTATCGCGCTCGGGGAGCTGGCTGGCTTCAAGCACGTGAGCGAGCTGCTTGGAGGCTTCCTTGACCTCGATCACGTCGCCGACCTTGAGCTGGTAGCTCGAGATGTTGACCTTGCGGCCGTTCACCTTGATGTGGCCGTGGTTGATGAACTGGCGCGCGGCGAAGATCGTGGAGACGAACTTGGCGCGATAGACCACCGCGTCGAGACGACGCTCCAGCAGGCCGATCAGGTTCTCGCCGGTGTCGCCCTTGAGGCGGCTCGCCTCGACATAGATGCCGTGGAACTGGCGCTCGCTGATGTTGGCGTAGTAGCCCTTCAGCTTCTGCTTGGCGCGGAGCTGAACGCCGAAGTCGGAGAGCTTGCCCTTGCGGCGCTGGCCGTGCTGGCCGGGGCCGTACTCGCGGCGGTTTACGGGGCTCTTCGGGCGGCCCCAGATGTTCTGGCCCATACGGCGATCGATCTTGTACTTCGCCTCACTGCGCTTAGTCATCGCGTCCTCTTCGGGTTCATGGTTTGAGGAAACGCGCCCTCCTGTGTGACGGGCAAGCCCGGCACCGACAGGTCCGATCCCCAAAGCTTAAGGGACAAGACCACGGGTCGCGAAACGCTTCGCGGGCCGAAATCGGCCCGCGAGCAGGCGGCTTTTAGGGGAATGTGGGCCGTTCTGTCAATGCGAATAGCCGCGAAATCACGTCCCTACGGCCCGGATCGGCTTCAGGCCGGCGGAGCGCAATTCGGCAGCGATTTCAGTGTTCAGGACCTGTTCCAGCCGGGTCAGGACCCGGGCGATCGGGGCGGCGTCGGTAACCCGGTGGTCCCAGCGGATCACGACATGGATGGTCTGGTCGGGTTCGACCGCGCCATAGCTGACGATGAAGGGGCCCGGTGTGATGGCGTGGAGCTCGCCGCCGCCATAGGCAGCCACCGAGCTCACGGCGAAGCTGCCGAACCAGTTGCCGCGCTGCCGGCCGAAATTCAGCCCCACGGCCCAGGACAGCCGCCGCAGCGGCAGCGGCAGGCGAGTCGCCCGCATGATCTTGCGGAACATCGGAACGTCCTGGATCGGCGCCGTCTTGGCATGCCGGATCTCGGCATCGACCGCGGCCAGTCCCATGGCCTCCGGAGCCGTGATACACTGCGGCAGGACGCATTCCTCGCCGTCCTCGACCCGGGCGATCGCCACCAGCGCGACGCTCTTCGGCAGCTCGTAGAGCGTCGGCCAGGGCCATTTGGCGTAGACGGTCCGCAGGATTGGCTCGTCCCTCGCGACCAGGGCAAAGGCTTTGACGAACTTCGCGGCCCAGCCGGCCGGCGTGGCTGTGCCGGCGCGGGCCTCGAGCAGGGGCCGGATCTGGAGCGATCGCGACAGCGAGACGAAGGGGATGCCCATCGAGGCGCGCATGAGGTCGACAATCAGGCGGCGCGGCAGCGAAATGTTCTTAGGTTGACCGCGCATCGTTCTCCGGTTCCCGCGGGCTGAAAAGGGGCGGCGAGGAGGCCTCGCCGCCTGCCTCTAGCACGAACCAATCCGGTTGGGGCCGGTCGGTTCGTCGCATCAGGGCGCCGGGGAGGCCAGTGGCTTGGTCTTGTCGATGACATAAACTCCAAGTACTTTCAAAGACTTGTCGCCATGGGCCTTGGCGTCATGCACGACACCTGCCGGGATCTGATGGGAATCACCGGCTTTCAGAGTTTTGTCCGGCTGACCTCGATGAGGAGATTGAGTTCGCCTTCGAGCACGTAGCCGGTTTCGATTCCGGGATGGGTATGGCGTCCGGCCGCGCCACCCGCCGGGACTTCCGCGATGGCGGTCACGGTATTGTAGCCATCCGGGAATTCGACCTTCTGGAGCGGGGTGCGTTTGATGCCGGGCTGCTGGGCGAAGGCCGCGACGGCAAGGCCGGTGAAGGCAAGAGCGAGCAAAGTCTTTTTGAGCATTGTTTCCTCCCTGGAACGGCCGACGCTAGCAGCGCCGCTGTTCCCGGCAAGGTGGCAATAGGCCTGCTCAGCGCTTGATGCCGTCGAACGCCGCCATGATGCCGCGCTGGAATAGCGACCAGTCGAAACCGAGCGCGATCGCGCGGTAGCCGCGGTCGACCAGCCGGTTGGCCTGTTCGGCAGTGCGGGCGACGCCGCCGATCGGGACGCCGCTTCTGAGGATGCCGGCCTCGGCTCGCGCGACCAGGTCGAGCAGCTCCGGATCGTCCATCTGGCCGCGCTTGTTGATGGAGGTGGCGAGATCGCCGGGGCCGATGACTGCAACATCGATGCCGGGCGTCGCCATGATCTCGTCGATCCGGTTGACGGCGTCGATATGCTCGATGGTGATCATGCAGATCATCTCGTCGTCGGCCGTGGCCATGTAGTCCGGCATCGACTGGCCCCAGCGGAACGGCGCGTGGAAGGGACCCCAGAGACGATCGCCGCGCGGCGGATAGCGCACGCTGCGCATCGCCTTCTCGGCTTCGGCTGACGTGGTGATCATCGGGAAATTGATGCCGAAGGCGCCGATGTCCATCGGCGCTTTCGCAAGCCACGGCTCGTTCGCCGCGATCCGCACCAAGGGCGTGCACGGCGTGCCGGTGGTCGCGGCGATCATTGCATGTGCTTCGGTCAATCCAATCGGGCCATGCTCGAGATCGACGATGATCCAGTCGAGCGAACGCGCCATGATCTGCACAGTCTGCACGCTCGGGATCGTTGCGATCGCGCCGAAGGCGGGACGGCCCTCGCGCCACATCTGGCGGAGGCGGTTGAGCGGCGGGGTCGGGACCGGCATGGGTGACCTGCGGGGAGATGGCGATGGAGGAGCCTAGCAGCGCGCCGTGAACCCGAAAAGTCAGGCCGGCACGCGGCCGCCGAAGAACGGCGTCAGCGTTTGCCCAAGGCCATGCACGCGGTTCGAGGTGAAGAACATCTCTGCGCCGGATTGCACGATGCCGCCGCTGTGCGGGCCGAGCAGATCCGAGACGCGGCGGGCAATTGCGGGCGCCGGATCGATCCAGGCGACCGGCCACGGCGCGAGCATCTTAAACCGATCAAGCAGCAACGGATAATGCGTGCAGGCGAGCACGACTGTGTCGGTGCGTGCGCCCGCGTCCGCGGGATCGCCGACGAAGCAGGGAGCGAGCTCGGCGAGGATGTCGCCGTCGCTGATCGGATGGTCGCTGAGCGCGGCTTCGGCGAGCGAGGCGAGCTCGGGCGAGCCCACCAGCGTCACCTCACAACCTCGCGCGAAATCACGGATCAGCGCCTTGGTGTATTCGCGCTTCACCGTGCCCTTGGTGCCGAGCACCGAGACACGCCGGCTCTTTGACTGCGCGCAGGCCGGCTTGATCGCCGGCACCGTGCCGACGAAGGGCAGGGAATAAGCGGCGCGCAGATGCGATAGGACCAGGGTGGAGGCCGTGTTGCAGGCGATGACGATGAGGTCGGGATCATGTGCGCTAATCAGTTCCCCCATCAGCGGCACCACGCGGGCGATGATCTCATCCTCGCTGTGGTGGCCGTAGGGGAAGAAGGCGTCGTCCGCGACGTAGACGTAATGCGCGTCCGGGCGCGCGGCCACGACCTCACGGAGCACCGTGAGCCCGCCAAGGCCGGAATCGAACACGAGGATCGTCGGGGAATTGGTCACGTCGCTACCCTAACCCGTCATGGTTACCATTCGGTTTTTGGGGCGGTTTTGCGGCGGGGCCGCCCGGCGCCAATTTGGAACGATTCAATTTCACGAATGCCGCATGTTCCCGCTATCAGCCATGCTGCGGTGCGGATCGGGACAGGCCCGCAAAACTCCGGAGAGCCGACATGATCAGAAACACAAATGCCGGCTGGGGCAGCGTCGCCCGGTGGCTGCATTGGGCCCTGGCGCTGGCCATCATCTGCATGATCGGCTTCGGCTGGTGGATGAACCACATCCCGGTGCGTCCCGACCGCCTCTTCTACCGTTCGATCCACGCCGATATCGGCTATGTGATCCTGCTGCTCACCGTGCTGCGGCTGGTCTGGCGTGTGGTCAATCCGACGCCGGCGCTGCCAGCCGAGACCTCGCGCTGGCAGAAGATCGCTGCCCAGGTCAGCCATGGCGCGCTCTATCTCGTGGTCATCCTGGTTGCGATGCTGGGCTGGGCGCATTCCGGCGCCCACTCGCCGGACTATTCGGACTTCTTCGGCCTGTTTCACGTGCCGCAATTCACCTCTCCCGACCGTGAGGCGGCGGGCGCCTATGAGGACCGCCACATCCTCTTTGCCTATGTGCTGCTTGCCCTGATCGCGGTTCACGTAGTCGCCGCCCTCTGGCACCACTTTGTCCGCCGCGATCGCGTCGTGGCGCGGATGGTGACGGACGAGGCGGGGTAGGGAGCACTCGGCCCTCGTGTCCCGGACGCGCTGCAACGCCCATAGCGCGTCGAAGACGCACGTGAACGCGCTTTTGGCGTTGCTGCGCAGAGCCGGGACCCACGCCGCGCGGTTTGCTCTCGGCCGCATGGGCCCCGGCTCTGCAGCGCATCGTCAAAGTGACGCTGCGCTGCGTCCGGGGCACGAGAGCGAGATGCGGCTCTCGCAATGACGGAGTAAGATGCGGCGTCACGGCTGATCTAGTTTACGGTCGCAGGAGGCGCCATGCTCACCGTCCACCATCTCGGCAAATCGCAGTCCGAACGCATCGTCTGGCTCTGCGAGGAGCTCGAGCTTCCCTATGAGCTGAAGCGCTACACACGTGATCCCGTCACCATCCTGGCGCCGCCCGACTACAAGGCGCTGCACCCGATCGGGGCTGCGCCCGTCATCACCGACGGCGATCTCGTGCTCGCCGAATCCGGCGCCATCGTCGATTACGTCATGGCCAAATACGGCAATGGACGCCTCGTGCTTCATCCTGACGATCCGGATTTTGCGCAGTTCCTGTACTGGTTTCACTTCGCCAACGGTACGCTGCAAGCCGGCATGGGACGGCTGATGATCCTGAACCGGCTCAAGCTCGCCGAAGACAATCCGATGCTGGTCGCGACCAGGGCGCGCGTCGATCGTGCCTTCGATCTCGTCGACGCGCGCGTGCGCGATGCCGAGTATCTGGCGGGCAGCACCTTCACCACGGCCGACATCATGATGGGCTTTTCGCTCACCACGATGCGCTACTTCCAGCCCTACGATCTGGCGCGCTGCCGGAACGTGGTCCGTTATCTCGGTCGCATCGGTGCGCGGCCGGCCTATCGGCAGGCGATGGAGAAGGGGGATCCGGGGATGGCGCTGCTGCTGAGCTGAGTGGTGAAGCTCAGGCGTCGCGTAAACTCGCGTCGCGGCCAGGACTACTTCAGTGATCGAGTCGCAATCAGGATTTCGAAGAGGGGCCTTTTGTTCTCGTCGGTGACGTCCAGCGCGCACTCGCCGCCGGGCTGTAGCTCACCGTCCACGTCCTTGAACAGCTCACCTGCAAAGCGCGTGGCCTCGTGCCACGCGGCTTCATCGTCGAGGAATTCCTGCCCGATTTCATCGAGGGCAGGTGGGATGTTGCGGACGTTGAAATAGTACGTTGGCATCTCTCGAGAACGCTTGCGCATGAGCCGGGTTCCTAGCCGATCGGATAGCAATTGGGAAACGTTCGAGGGCTAGTTTGGGATTCACTTGGGAGTTTACTTGGGCGCCTGCAATCCGGGTGACTTGACCCAGTCGTTTAGATGCGCGGCAACGTCGGCTTGTCGAGCCTTCCTTATCATTGCCTCACGCTCGGGGCCGGGCGGAAGCCTGGCGGCTTGCTCTTAGATGGCTTTTACCCAGGCTGAGAGGCGATCTTCCAAAGTGGCCTGCTGCGTGAAACGACGCCGGTTCAACATGGCCCAGCTCCCCGGTTTGAGTACGGCGGGAGCGCAACCGGCGTTCTCATCACCGATAAATGCCACGGGCCGCTCGGTGCTGCTTTGAAACTAACACGCGTGGCTGCCGGTTTCCCCAACAAAGGTTAACTCAGGCCGAGTAGTTACATGCGCATTGCGTAGGGGTGAAATGCGTAAGCAACCTTTACCGGACGCGACTTTAGCTTAGACCGCCGGCTGAGAGGTCGGTTCAGCCACCGTCTGCGGCAACTTGAACTCTCCTTGTCTGGTTGGCGTTCAATCCGCGTTACTTCTTCTTCGTCGTCGATCCGAAATCCGGTTGCCAGGTGGCCTCCTTGCGGCTCGGCGCCGCGGCGATCACTTTGGCTTTCTCCTTCTTCGGCTTCTTGGTTTCGCGATTGCTGCGCTGCTGGCCCTTAGCCATGTCGTGCTCCTTTGGTGGTTCGAGTTCCTCGAGTTCGTCCGGCTGCAGCACCCGTCCACGTGGGGTGCAAACGCGCACGTCCATGTAGCCCTCGCGCAGCAGCCTGCGTGCGAGACGAAGCGCGACCGTGGCGGTGCCGCGGCCGAGATTGGAGCTTCCGTATTCGTTGGTCCCGCTGACCAGATACGGCACGCGTGTTGCCCTAGCCATTCAGGATGGTAGCTCCGTACACGAGAAGCAGAAGAAGCTCTGCACCGGTGGCACGATGCATTCCGAGCTTCGAAAGCGCGGCATCGAACGCTCCTGCGAAGCTTCGGCGGGAGCGTGCGTGACCCTCAGTCACCGGTCGGTGCCGTCGAAAGGTGCGGTGATCGCCGAACCCTACGCGCTTGTTGCGCAAATGGCGAGCAGTAAAGCGAAGGCCGCGCCGGCATCTTTGCTCGTCGGCGAGGGAGCGATAATGCTGGCTATTGCCGAGTGAAGGGCGCATGGTCGTCACCGTCGGCATCGGTAGGGGCTTCACTTTGCGAAAGGCAGCGTGCATGACCACCCGCTCGCGGCGAGAAGTCGTTACCTTCAGACATCCGTTTCGTATCCGCGGCATCAAGCGTCTTTTGCCCGCTGGCGTCTATCAGGTCGTTACCGACGAGGAAACGATTGAGGGATTGTCCTTCCCGGCTTGGCGTCACGTCGCCACGATGATCACGGTGCCGGCGGACGGCATGCGCGGCGCCATTGAACTGCTGTCGATCGGCTCGGTCGATCTTGCCGATGCCCAACGGACCGACGCGAGCGCAGCCAATGACTGAATATCCGGTCGATCTTGATAAGCATCGCGGCATGGCCGCGCAGAAGGCGACAGACCTGCGCCGCGCGTTGGCCGAGGTCGAGACCCACGTCAGGGAGCTGCGCGAGCGGGAGGCGGATCTCGAAAATCGCATGATGACGGTACCCGCAGCGTCCTGGCCGGAGGCCGCAGTGAAGGCTCGTCACCTGCTGAACCTCTATACCGCTAGCTTGCCTGCCGAGGACACGCGCCACCGCGCGCTGGTCGCAGCGCTGTTCGACGATTTCGCCCGGCTTGGCGGGGAGGGCTGAGGCGATAACGGCCGCTTGCACCCCTTCACGCGCCATGTTCGGCCCGAGCAGGATGCGGGCAGCTGGTCGCGCCAGGAAGCAATCGCGTAAAGGAGTAGGTCATGTCGCTGACCAGCGGCCGCTTTATCAGCCACGAATACGACCGGATGATCGTCCGATTCTCGATGCGAGATGGGGCCAAGGAGATTCCTTGCGCGATCTCAACGTCTGCGATGGACTATCTCGAGCGCGGCCCGCAGGCGAGGCCAGAGCAGCGAGAAGCCCAGTTCATCCGGCTGCGCGACCGCATCGAAGCCCGCGCGGCAAGCAAATATCGCGCAACGGAGTTCGAAGGAACACCACCCGGGATCGTGTTACGAGGCATCGATTTCAGGACTTAGTCCGATGGACACGATCAATCGCCTGCGTCAGCAGGCTTCTTGATCCCCATCGACTGAGCGCGCGTTGCCGGCAAACAGCGACGACCAGTGGCACCCGTCTTTGCAATCCGAGAAACCCGCGATTTGGAGAAGCGTCTGCTTCAACGAAATGGGCCCCCGGTTGTCCCGAGGCCCCCTCGCAGCTAGCGGCGTTGTTGCTCGTCGCCGCCACAAGTGACGCAACTACCATGGCAATGGATCCGTGAACGCGACGTTCCTCGACGTGCAACATTCTCCCGGGACCGATTTCTCCTTATTCCGTCCGTGCCTTGACTTCCGGCAAGGGCGGTTTGCGCTCAAAAGGCTTCTTTTTCGGCGGCGCGGGCAGCAATCCTTCTCGGATCGCCTGCTTCCGGGCGAGCTTGCGGGCCCGGCGAATGGCTTCGGCTCTCTCGCGCGTCTTTTTTTCCGACGGCTTCTCGTAGGAACGCCGCTGTTTCATTTCCCGGAAGACGCCTTCGCGTTGCATCTTCTTCTTGAGAACGCGGAGTGCCTGGTCGACATTGTTGTCTCGGACAAGTACCTGCAATCAATCCTCCTCGATGGGGCTGCAAATCGTGGCGCGTCCTGCATGGCAGCCAATTGCGCAGAAGCTTCATTGTGATGTCGAGGATGTCGGCGGCGACATTCGTCGCGGCTTTGGAACAAGCCGATCTGTTCGTCACGGCGACGCGGCTTGTTCGCATCGACGTGACCACCGTCGCGCAGCCCTGTCAATCGATAAAGCCCTGCTTGCACCTCGACAGGAAGTCCCTCGATCAGGCGCGACAGTTGGGTGGCTGAAGCAAATGGCTTTCTTTCCTTGCAAATTCCCGAAGGTGATATATATTGACCAAAGTTCGATCAGCCGCTGTGCCTTGTTGAATGCGCCCGCGGGCTCCTTTTCCAAAGACATCGACGAAGTTGAAGGTTATCGCGTGATTGTCACGCGGAACGCGCTCGTGCGCGCTTTGGAGAAGAAAAATGACGACGGGTACCGTTAAGTGGTTCAACGCCCAAAAGGGCTTCGGATTTATACAGCCGGACGATGGTAGCAATGATGTGTTCGTTCACATCAGCGCCGTCGAACGCGCCGGTCTTGCGGGTCTCGGAGAGGGCCAAAAGGTCAATTTCGAAGCCAAGACCGACAAGGTGCGCGGCAAAGTCAGCGCCGAGAACCTCTCGCTGGCTTGATATCGAAGCGCCGTTTCACGGATGTACTGAAACGGCGTTGTGCCCGCTCGATCCCCGGATTGAGCGGGTTTCGTCCATTGAGGAGCGGCGTGAAGGATGAGTGCCAGGAAATCGGCAGAGCCTTCACCCGAGGGTATCGCGCGTTCCGATCGCAAGCGCTTGGCTGCTGAAGAGGGAGTGCGGGCGTTGGCGGATGTCGAAAGGCAGGCCCTCGCGGTTCGCGCAAACATGACGCGACTTCGGGAAATGCGCGAGGCCAAGGAAGCGGCTGACGCAGCCCTTCAGCGAACTTCACCAGCACCCACGGCGAAGAAACGCGCGAGAAGGGCGCCGCGATAGCCGTTTCCAAAGTCGTCAACGGAACATTGAGGACTGTCACATGCCGGAGAGTGCAGGTCGTGCCTAGACTCAAGCCGGACGACGGAACTATCACTTTCTTTCTCGCATTCGGCGCAAATCGACAGATGTGCCGGCTTGCCACCACGTTCAACACGCAGAAGCAGGCCTTCAGCTACCTACAGAAGCATCGAACGGAGTACGAGCGCATGGCGCGGGCGCGCCTTGCGTCGGGGGAGCTCGAAGACGGGATTGTCGTGCTTTCGATGCTCTAGCCAGATCCGTGAAGTTCGCACGGGAACTCCGGGCGATCCTCAATTGATCGGGTGGACTTTTGAGTAGACGAATGTCGCTTTCAAGATGGGGCCGTCTGCATCTCGAACTTCGACGGTCAAGCCATCGACGCTCGCGAACGTTTCAAGCTGTTCGGCCATGTCGGCAAGAGATAGTGCCGCCTCGATCTCCGCAGCCCGTTGATTGGTCAAATCCAGGCCTTCTTCATCTACGAGGAGCGACTCGCCGTCCCGGATGTCAAAGTAGAAATGCGACATCTAGGGTGCCTTATTGGGGTGATTTCGTCGCTCGGCGTCCCTCGCCAACCGTTCAGCTTTCAGCCGTTCCCGATTTGCGTGGAGAGCCTGTTGCGCCTTTTCATAGTCGGTCGTGGCTTTCTCCGCGACCTGCTTGAACAGTTTGTTCGCCGCTTTCACCGCGGGCGATTGGAATTGCTGTCTCATCGCTTATCCTTGTTTGTCTTTTAGGTCGCCCAATGCTGGGCGGCTTCAACTTGCCCAGGTTACCTTTGGATCGATCTTCCGCGCTTGGGCCAATCAATCCGCACGCGGTCGAACTCCCCAGGCCATCCAGCAAGTCCCGTTTGCGGCTTGCCCGATCATCTGCTGTCGTCGTTGTGTCGCCCATGCGATCAATCGCATCGCCAGCCAATTTGCGAGCGCGACGCCTCTGTCCGTCCTGATCGGCAGGCAACGTAAGTCCGAGTTCGACCAGCCGGCAGATGGCCTCGGAAAGGCTAGGCTTGTGATTCTGGTGAGTTATCCATGCTCTGATGGCTCTCAGCAGTGATTCCGAAGGTCGAAAGTTTACGACTTGAGCCGGGGTGGATCGGCTGGCCGGTTTTCTCATCGGGCTCCACAATTTGCAAAGAGTTGGCCCCGGTAGCCTCTATCGGCAGAAGTCCCAAGACCAACAGGCAACCTCCCGATGGGTTCCTACCGACGGGAAGAAGGCGAGCGATGGCGGTCGTATCGTTTCCGTCGGCTCGTGCGCCGACAGGCGGCACCAAGGGAACCCAGGAGCCAATCACGCGATCCTGTTTGTGGCGGCTGCCCGCTCCGTGGCCAGCTGCTTCTGCAGGCGGTCGATGTTTTGCAGCAGGCGCTGGCTGGTCAGCACCAGGAAGTAATAGCCGAACTGCGGATCCTGGAAGTAGATCTCGAGCAGCCGGTCATAGGTGATCGTCAACACCTGACCGTCCTCGATGCATTCAATCGTTCCGGTGCGCCGGTTGTCCGGTGTGAGGAAGCCGAGCTCTCCCATCAGCGCGCCGGGCAGAATCTCGACGTTGATCTCCTTGACCAGGAACTTGCCGGTGACCGTGAGGAGCATCTCCTTGGCTGGATCGCCCAGTTTGAAGAGCGTGTCGCCGCGGCGATATGTGCGCATGGTCATGAACGGCTTGAGCCATTCGATCGACATGTCGCCTTCGGCCGCATGGCGCGCCTTCTTGACCAGCTTGAGCATCTGCCGCAGGCGCACGGCGTTGATCGGAATGAACAGGAGATACAGGAAGAAGGTCGAGACGTTGGCCGTGAGCGCGCCGTAAACGGCGAAGAACGCGCTGCCGATCATGTTGGCGACGCGCAGCGGCACCATCGTCCGCATCAGGAGGGTGGCGACGAAGAAGACGGCGCCGACCACGGCGAACAGATTGGCCAGGGTGATGTTGTGAAGAACGATCTCAAGCAGCCGGTTGAAGATCGCGTCCCAGGTGACGTTGTTTGGATCGAGGCCCATCTGGACCAGGATCTTCGCGATCCTGAAATTATCCGTTGCCGCGTCGAGAATGCGGTCGAGGATCGAAGAAATGTCTGCGCTGCCGGACGGCATGGTATTATCCCCGCGTAAGGCCTTCAGTCCCGATCGGTGCTCGTATAGCCGAAATCGAATGACGACCGCTTGAATGAAGCCTCCGGCGGTCGTGCCGCAAGAGGCAAATTTTAGCCTGATCGGTGGTTTCGGCAATTGCCTGTTGGTTGTGCGGATCGGGCCGTAGCGCAGCCGTGATCCGGGGCCCTTCGGTCGGGTTTCGCCGCCGTGGATGGACCTGGGCGCCCCGGCGGCGACGTGGGTCGATCTTGGCCTTATGGCCTGGCGGACTGCACGACCTGCTGCTCGACGAGGCGAAGGTGCCCGGGCAGCGAAGCGGCGCGCAGCATCATGGCGATGCTGTTGGCTTCCCCCAGGGTGAAATTGCCGGAGATCTGGCCCGAGCCGCCGGTGATGGGCTCGCGGATCACGGGGGTAGAGATCACCTTGCCATCGAGTACGATGGCGAAGGGTTTTCCGATGTTCTCTTCGGTGACGTGGGCGAAGCGACGCGTGCCGCGGCCGTTGAAGCGGAACGAGGCGATCGGGTCCTTCGTGCCGCTAGCAAATCCCGGGCCCGCATAGCTGATGTCGTCGCCATCGAGCGCGCCGTACTTGGCAACAAGATAGGGTTGCTTGTCCCTGGAGCCCAGCAGGACTTCCGTGCCTGCGGGCGGCGTGCTCGATTGCGCCTGCTCCGCCGACATCGAGACGTCGACCAGGCGGAAGCTGACCGTGACCTTCCTGGCGAAGATCGCGGTGATGCGCTCGGGCTCCATCGCGCCCGGCAGGAAGATGCGGATGCGGTCCGTCCCATCCGGCTGGACGCTGGCGAGCTTGACGCCGGCGTCCTTGAGGCGCTGCTCGATCATGGCGATGGCGTCTTCAACGAGATCGTGCAGCCGTGCCGCGGATGCGGCATCGGTCGGCGCGAGCCTGACCAGTCCGTCGCCGCCGTCGGTCACGGTGAGGGCATGCGCGGGCAATCCCTCCGCGGCCGACGCGAGTTTGCGCGCCAGTTGTTCGCGTGCTTTGGCGTCGGCGATCTTCACGTCGACACCGCCGTCGCGGATCGCAAGACCGGAGAACGCGATACGGCTCTCGCGCAGATTCTTGGAGACGTCGTCGCGCAGGTCCGTGACGACGATCTCGCGCAATCCGTCAGCGTCGACCTTGTAGACGATACGCGAGCCGCCCAGCTTTTCCATCATGCTGCCGACATAGGCCGAGACCTTCGCACGCATCGTGTCGAGCTGCGTCTCCTCGGCGCCGGCGGCGCAGGGCAAGACGATCGCCGATGCCAAAATCACCGATAGCGCAGGGATCAGCGGGATGATGCGGTCCCGCAGCGGCGTGGTCATGGTTACCTCAAGTCTTGCGGGAGGGTGCCGGCAGCCCAGCCCGGTGCCAGTTCTTGGTCCCCGGATCGGGCTCGGAGGTTCAAATGTCGTCCCGACCAAGTTCTTTCGCCGCGGCCTTCTGGTCGTAGACGAACGACAAATCATCCCTCATTGTGTTCCCGCTCGGCCCGCAAATCGGTCGGGGTCTCGCCAAACCAAAATGTCAAAAGACAGGGGCGGGGAAATGCACAGAGGGAGGACGGAATTCCATGGCGGGCATCCACACGCTCGATCGGCTCATCGGCAACGATTATCCAGACCTTTTGACGGACGCGGAGGTCCGCGCCTTCGAGCAGGTCCCTTACGCCGATCGCGTCGCGGCCGAGAGCACCTATGACGCCATCAGGCTTGGTGCGGCGCGCAACCCGGACGGGGCGGCGATCCAGTTCCTGCAAAATGCCGATCCGGCCGACACGCCGGTCGTGGTCACTTACCGCGACTTCATCGCGCGCGTCACGCAGGCCGCCAACGTGTTTCACGCGCTCGGCGCGAAGAAGGGCGACGTCATCAGCTTCATGCTGCCGCTGCTGCCTGACGCCTTCGTGACGCTGTTTGGCGCCGAGGCCGCGGGCATCGCCAATCCCGTCAATCCGCTGCTGGAGCCGCACCAGATCGCCGAGATCCTGGAAGCCGCGAACACAAAAATCCTGGTGGCGCTCGGACCGATGCCGGGCACCGACATCTGGCAGAAGGTCGAGCAGATTCGCCCGCAACTCAAGAACCTCAAGGCGATCGTGCAAGTGGTTGGCGGCGGCGATCCGGCGAAGGGCATCTATGCCTTCAACGAGCTGATCAAGCAGCAGCCGTCCGACCGGCTCGTCAGCGGGCGCAAGATTCTCGGCAGCGACATCGCCGCCTATTTCCACACCGGAGGCACCACCGGCACGCCGAAGCTGGTGCGGCACACCCATACCAACCAGGTCTATCAGGCCTGGGCGCTCAATCTGCTGCTCAAGGCGAAGCCGGGCGCCAACTTGCTGTTCGGCATGCCGCTGTTTCACGTTGGCGGATCGCTGACGCAGGTGCTGCTGACGTTGTCGAGCGGCGGCTCGCTCGTCGTGCTGTCGCCGAGCGGATGGCGCAATCCGAATTCGGTGAGGAATATCTGGGGGCTGGTGGAGCGCTTCAAGCCGGAGGCGCTGTCGAGCGTGCCGACGGTACTGGCGGCCACGCTCGCGGTGCCGCCCGGCAATGCCGACCTCTCCAGCCTGAAATATGCCGCCGGTGGCGGCTCCGCGATCCCCGTCGCCGTCGGCTCCGCGATCCAGGACAAGCTCAAGCTGCCGGTGGTCGAGGTCTACGGCATGACCGAGACGGCGAGCGTGCACACGCTCGCTTATCCGTCGCGACCGATCCGGCTCGGCTCGGTCGGCCTTCCGATGCCTTACGCGCGCGTGCGCGTCGTGCAGGTCGATGCCGACGGCCGCCTGATCCGCGATTGCGCGCCTGACGAGATCGGCGTCGTCATCATGGCCGGTCCCGGCGTGTTCAGCGGCTATCTCAACGACGAACACAACAAGGGCGCCTTCGTCGACGAGGTCTGGGTCAATTCCGGCGATCTCGGCCGGCTCGACGCCGACGGCTATCTCTGGATCACCGGCCGCGCCAAGGATCTCGTGATCCGCGGCGGCCACAATATCGATCCTGCACCGATCGAGGAGATCATGTTCCGCCATCCTGCCGTCGGCTTCGCCGCGGTGGTCGGCCAGCCCGACGCCTATGCCGGCGAATTGCCGGTGGGTTACGTGCAATTGAAGCCGGGCGCGAAGGTCGAGCCGGGCGAGCTGGAAGCCTGGGTGCGGGAGCGCACGCCGGAGCGCGCCGCCGTTCCGGTGCAGGTCATTCCGATCGATCCGATGCCGGTGACCGGCGTCGGCAAGGTGTTCAAGCCGCAGCTGCGCTGGGATGCCGCGCAGCGCGTGTTCACCAAGGTGCTGACGCCGATTATCGAGCGCGGCATCGACTGCCAGGTCAAGGTCGGCGCCCATGGCAGCCACGGCTCGATCGCCACCGTGACGCTTGCGGGCTTGCCCGCGGATCAGCGCGAGGTCGTCGCGGGCGAAGTGCACACGCTGCTCGCGCCATTCGTGATGCGGCACGAGGTGGTGCAGGCGTAGGTGTTTGGTCGAAATCCGTAGCCCGGATGAGCAAAGCGACATCCGGGGCAATAATGCAATCAACGCGTGACTACCCGGGTATCGCTACGCTCACCCGGGATACGGTAGCGCCGAATGCGGGCCTAACCCGCCGGCATCCGCGTCTCGATCAGCCGCACCCAGTAGGACGCGCCGTGGCCGAGGATGTTGTCGTTGAACACATAGGCCGGGTGGTGGCACTCGTTGCCGTCGCCCATGCCGACCAGGATCATCGCGCCGGGACGCGCCTCCAGCATGAATGAGAAGTCCTCGGCGCCCATCATGGGGATGAACTTGTCGTTGACGCGCTCGGCGCCGACGATGTCGCGGGCGACGTCGGCGGCGAGGCCGGCCTCGCGCGGATGGTTCATCGTCACCGGATACATCCGCGTATATTTCGTCTCGGCCGAGCCGCCATAGGCGCGCGCGACGCTGTCGGCGACTTCGCCGATGCGGCGTTCGACGAGGTCGCGCACCTCAGGATCGAGCGTGCGCACGGTGCCGGCGAGTTCGGCTGTCTCCGGGATGATGTTGAAGGCGGTGCCGGAGTGGAATTGCGTGATCGAGATGACCGCCGACTTCAGCGGGTCGACGTTGCGCGCCACGATCGACTGCAGCGCGTTGACGATCTGTGAGCCGATCAGGACGCTGTCGACAGCCTTGTGCGGACCCGCGCCGGCGTGGCCGCCCTTGCCGTGGACGGTGATCTTGATGTTGTCGGAGGAGGCGAGCATCGCGCCGGAGGTCGTTGCGAAATGGCCCTCGGGCAGGCCCGGCATGTTGTGCATGCCGTAGACCTCCTGGATGTTCCAGCGCGTCATCAACCCGTCGTCCACCATGGCCTTGCCGCCGCCGCCGCCCTCCTCGGCGGGCTGGAAGATCATGATCGCGGTGCCGTCGAAATTGCGCGTCTCGGCGAGATATTTGGCGGCGCCGAGCAGCATGGCGGTGTGGCCGTCATGGCCGCAGGCGTGCATCTTGCCGGGCACCTTGGAGGCGTAGGGCACATCGGCGGTTTCCATGATCGGCAGTGCGTCCATGTCGGCGCGTAGGCCGATGGTCTTGCCGGAGGCCGACTTGCGGCCGCGGATCACGCCCACGACGCCCGTGCGGCCGATGCCCGTCACCACCTCGTCACAGCCGAACTCGCGCAGCTTGTCGGCGACGATGCCGGCGGTGCGGTGGACTTCGTAGAGCAGTTCGGGGTTCTCGTGGAAGTCATGGCGCCAGGCGGCCATTTCGTCGGCGAGGGCGGCAACGCGATTGACGATGGGCATGGGGGTTTCCGTTTTTGATTGTTGTGGCCCGGATGAGCGAAGCGACATCCGGGATCTCTGTTGCGTGGCTCCCCCGGGTATCGCTGCGCTCACCCGGGCGACGGATGCGTGCTCAGCTTTCGCCGAACACGCGCTTGAAGATCGTGTCGACGTGCTTGAGGTGATAGCCGAGGTCGAACTGCTCTTCGATCTCGGCGTCGGTGAGGTACTTCTTCACCTCGGTGTCCTTCTTCAGAAGCTGGAGGAAGTCGCCTTCGCCGCGCCAGACCGGCATGGCGTTGCGCTGCACTAGCTTGTAGGCGTCCTCACGGCTCGCGCCCTTCTGCGTCAGCGCCAGAAGCACGCGCTGGGAGTGCACGAGGCCACCGAGGCGGTCGAGGTTCTTCTGCATGTTGGCGGGATACACCAGCAGCTTGTCGATCAGGCCGGCGAGGCGCACCAGCGCGAAGTCGAGCGTCACGGTTGCATCCGGGCCCATCATGCGCTCGGCGGAGGAATGTGAGATGTCGCGCTCGTGCCAGAGCACGACGTTTTCCAGCGCCGGCGTCACATAGGCGCGTACCATGCGGGAGAGGCCGGTGAGGTTTTCCGACAGCACCGGGTTGCGCTTGTGCGGCATCGCGGAGGAACCCTTCTGGCCTTCGGAGAAGAACTCTTCGGCCTCCAGCACCTCGGTGCGCTGCATGTGGCGGATTTCCACCGCGATGCGCTCGACCGAGGAGGCGATCACGCCAAGCGTCGAAAAATACATTGCGTGGCGGTCGCGCGGAATCACCTGCGTCGAGATCGGCTCGGGCACGAGTCCCATGGCCTTTGCGACATGCTCTTCGACGCGCGGATCGATCTGGGCGAAGGTGCCGACGGCGCCGGAAATGGCGCAGGTCGCGACCTCTTTGCGCGCCGCGATCAGGCGCTCCTTGGCGCGCGAGAATTCGGCATAGGCATAAGCGAGCTTGAGGCCGAACGTGACCGGCTCGGCATGGATGCCATGGCTGCGGCCGATGGTCGGCGTCATCTTGTGCTCGAACGCGCGCTTCTTCAGCGCGGCGAGCACCTTGTCGAGATCGGCGAGCAGCAGGTCAGCGGCGCGGGTGAGCTGCACGTTGAGGCAGGTGTCGAGCACGTCGGAGGAGGTCATGCCCTGGTGCACGAAGCGGGCCTCGGGGCCGACGATCTCGGCGAGGTGGGTGAGGAAGGCGATGACGTCGTGCTTGGTCTCGCGCTCGATCTCATCGATGCGGGCGACGTCGAAGGTGGCATTCCCAGCCTTCGCCCAGACCGTTTTGGCGGCTTCCTTGGGGATCGTCCCGAGCTCTGCCAGCGCGTCCGCCGCATGCGCCTCGATCTCGAACCAGATCTTGAACCGGGTCTGCGGCTCCCAGATCGAGGCCATTTCCGGGCGGGTATAACGGGGGATCATCTGACGACTCCAGGAAGGTGGGCGGGCGGCCCGAGGTGGGCGGCGCCGGCCAAAATGCTTTTTACGCCGTGATTTAACAGAGCAGGGAGGGCGAAACAAACGGCGAAGGCAAGGTAGCGGGGGAAGACCGGCCGGACGAGGGACGATCGGACCCCGGCTCGCTGCGACCCGGGCCGCCGGGCGAGTGTGCAGGCCGGACACAAAAATTAACTGTCATTCACGGATCATTGACTGACAGATATTGAAATCTGTCATCAAGACGTGTATATCCGTTGGCGGACGCTCCGGTTGGGGCGTCTCGCGGTCACCTCCAGGGGGAGCCCGACATCCGAAATTCGTCTCGGATCGAGGGTCGTCATCGTAGGGCGAGGGTCGCGGACGAATGGAGATATAAGAAAATGACGAACGAACTCATCAACTTAACCGGTGTGATTGGGCAATGGCTCAATTTGCTGGTAGCGCGCCAGATCGCGGCGCAGGCTGCAAAACTGCCTCATTGAGGCGAAAGCTTTCCGAGACGACCGGCAGGCGCGCTTCGGAAGCAGCTCCATCGCCGGGTAATTGAGCCCTCAACGGGAACATGGTGCTGGCATGAATGAAGCCGTTGTCTTGACGCCGGAGCGGATCCTCGAAGTCACCGAGGACGTGCTGAGGCGGTACGGACTTGCCAAGGCCACGGTGGTTGACGTTGCCCGTGCGCTCGATGTGAGCCACGGCAGCGTCTATCGCCATTTCCCAAGCAAGGCCTCGCTGCGCGAGGCTGTTGCCAAACGCTGGCTGGACCGCATCGACGCGCCGCTGCTCCAGATCGTGGAGGAGCAGGGTCCGGCGCCGGCGCGGCTCGACCGCTGGCTGCGCACGCTGTTCGCCGCCAAGCGTTCGCGCGTGCTCGACGACCCCGAGATGTTCGAGACCTATCTGACCTTGGCGCGCGAGGCCTGCGCGGCCATCAGGTGTCACAAGGATACCATGATCGACCAGATCGCGGCGATCCTGTCCGACGGCGTGAAGCAGGGCGAGTTCGAAGTGAACGACGTCAAGGTGACCGCGCGCGCGCTGTTCGATGCGACCTGCCGCTTCCATCATCCGGCTCACGCCGACGAGTGGAAGGATGCCGATCTGCCGGCCCGCGTCGACGCGGCCCTCGCGCTGTTGCTGCGTGGGTTGAAGGCGGGATAGACCGCCGCCCCTCTTCAAAACGCGCGACGGCCAATCAACCTCTCGCCTTGTGAAGAAGGCCACCATCGTGAGCCGGGGGCGGGGACGTGGATCGTCTGCGCGCATGAATGGCGGGGGCGGACGATGGCACGACCGGCGGGCTTTCCGGAAATACGTTGACGGCGATTTCGACGGTGTCTTTTGACCGCTTTCGAAGGCGGTAGAATGTTAGCTCCTGCTCGAGCATGGGACAGCGGAAGTGGACGACGGCCGTGTCTGGCAGGCGGCAGAGTTCGTCGATGAGTTCGCCTACTGTGATGATCGGGGGATGGGCGATTGCCTTGTGATGACCCTTGCTCATGACGTTCTCCTCCCTTCGCTGTACTACCAACCCGAATTGGATGGTCTCCGTTCCAATCCGCGCAGCAGATTGAAAAGCTTCAAGCGACTTTGAGGGAATGCGGCAGCCCTGCTGCTAGATCCTCGTCAGCCCGTACGTCGCTGCCAGCCGCACGAGCTGCGCGTCCGTGCGTGCGCCGGTCTTGGTCTTGATCAGGTAGTGATAGTTCTGGACCGTCTTCACACTGAGATTGAGTTGCGTCGCGATCTGCTCGGTGGTGGCGCCGCCGGCGAACTGGCGCAAGATCTCGATCTCGCGCTCGCCCAGTTGATCCAGCATCGAACCGGTTGGCGACAGGCTGTCCTCGGCCAGGATGTGGGCGATGTCGTCGCTCATGGCGCGTTCGCCGCGCGCAACGGCACGAATGGCCATGACGACCGCGGACGGCTCGCTGCTCTTGGTGACGAAGCCGCTGGCACCGGCGCCGAAGGCGGCTTTCACCAGCACGGCCTCGTTGTGCATGGTGAAGACGAGAATGCGCGCCCGCGGATCGCGCGCGCGGATATTGCGGATCGCCTCCAGCCCGCTCGCGCCGGGCATCGAGATATCGAGCACGACGACGTCGGGATCGTGCACCTTGAAGGCGCCGTAGGCATCCGCGGCGTTGTCGGCTTCCGCCACCACATGCAGATCGCCCTGGCTCTCCAGCACGCGCCGGTAGCCTTGCCGTACGATCGGATGATCGTCGACCAGCAGCACGGAAATGCCTGTTGCTGCAACCTCGTTCATCTCGGCCTCACGCCGCGAGCGGGATGGTGGCGGCGACGCTGAGGCCGCCCGCGGCAGGCAGGATCGACAGCGACCCGCCGGCGGCGGCCACGCGCTCGCGGATGCCGGTGAGGCCGAAGCCGGTGGATTGCGCGACGCGCGCCGCATCGCCGCCGCCGTCGTCCTCGACGCGGATCAAAAGCGCATCGTCCTCACCCGTGCGGCGTTCGATCCGCAAGGAAATTTCGCGTGCCGAGCTGTGGCGAAGCGCGTTGGTCAGGCATTCCTGGGCTACGCGATAGGCGGTCGTGGCGGCCGGCCCGCTGATGTCGGCGAGATCGCCCCTGAGATCGAGCTGGATCGTCGGCCGCGCCGCGCTCTGCGAGCGCCAGCTGTCGACCAGATTGACCAGGCTCGCCTCGAGCCCGAGCTCCTCGGGCAGGGGATTGCGCAGCCGCTTCAGCGCGTCGCGCAGCGAGGCCATCAGATGGTGGGTGGCCTGCGAGATCATCCGCGCATCCTGCGCGACGTCGTTGTCGCTTTTCTCCTTTGCGCTCGCCGTCTCGATCGTGTTGGCGAAAGCGAGGATGGCGGAGAGATTTTGCCCGAATTCGTCGTGCAGCTCGCGGGCGAGCGCGCGGCGCTCGTCGTCGCGGATATCGATCAGCCGCCGTGTCAGCGCCGCGCGCTGTTCTGTCGCTTCCTCCAGCCGGCCGCCGAGCTCGCCGACGGCGCTGCCGATCATGGCAAGCTCCATCGAGCGGAAGCGCGGCAGTTTCGTGCGGTACTGTCCGCGCGCCATACGCTGGAGCGCGGTGACGATCGCGCGCGCCGGCGCCAGCGCGTGCGCGATCGCGAGCGAGGCGAGCAGCGCGATCGCCGCCGCCATCAGCAGCGCGACGTCGATCACATTGAGGATGTACTCCCAGGCGAGCGAGATGGCGGCCGCTTCATCCGGCGTCGCGACAACTGTTCCGGCGGCCGCTGCGCGCGGACTGACCGGCCGTATCACCTCGGCGTGGCTGCCGAGGAAGGTCGGCACGATCGATGCGAACCAGCGCGGCGGCGTCTTGCCCAGCCCCTCGCTCTGGCCGCAGAGCGGCTTCTCGAATGCTGTCGCGGGCTGGAACTCGACACAGACGCCGGGCGAGATCAGCTTCATCGTCTCCAGCGTGCGCCAGTCCGGAACCGGCAGGAGATGCTCGCGCGTCCTGCTGCTGCGCAACAGGAACTCGTGCCAGTACAGCGCCTGAAGGGCCTGTGCGACCCGCTGTGCGGAGGCCGCAGTCGCCCGGTCAACGCTGCGATAGGCGTCGAACGTGGCCCACACGGTCGCGGCGCCAAGGCAGAACATGACGATGAGAAGCAGGCGGGCGACAAGCTGAAGCACGAGGCGCATGCGGTCATCCCCGACGTTTGGTAAGGTCAGCCTAACAACGCCGCCGCGCCTTGCCAATTGCGGGGAGTGGCGGGGTAGCAGCTCGGGCAAATTTCCCAAGCCGGATAGGGCATGGCTCTTTGGACCGGGCGCGGCGGTTTTGATCTAATCGGCGGGGGATCGTTGCAGGCCAGGAGCAGTGCAGCATGAGTTCGATGACGATTGGACCGATTGCGCAGACCGCGGCCGACCCATCAGAGCGCAGCGCGCTCCTGTTCTGGATGATCTTCACCGGCCTTTCGATTTTCGCCGTCGTGTTGCTGTGGCGCTTCGGCCTGATCCATCTGATGCTGACCTCGGACCGCACCTACATTTCCAGCGTGATCGCGGTGCTCTATGTCGTCACCTGCGGCCACTGCTTTCTGCGCACGCGGGCGATCGCGCGCGAGGGCGCGGCGGCGCGGCGCTGCCGTGCGGTGCTCGCTGCGCCAGGCGGCAGCAAGGTGCTCGATGCGAGCGCGGCAGCGCTCCCGCGCGGGCTGGTCCGCGATCATATCGAGAGCCTCGTCACCAAGGCCGCCGCGCAGGATTACCGCCCGGTCGACCAGACGCTGCTGCTGCGGACGCTGGCCGACCGGCTGCGCGGGTCGAACGGCTTCGGCGCCTTCGTCTCGGACACGCTGATGAAGCTCGGCCTGCTCGGCACCATCATCGGCTTCATCATCATGCTGGCACCGATCGCGGGGCTGGATGCCGCCGACAAGGTCGCGATGCGGTCCTCGATGGGGCTGATGAGCGACGGCATGGCGGTCGCGATGTACACGACGCTCGCGGGCCTCGTCGGCTCGATCCTGGTGCGCATCCAGTATTACATGCTGGATGCCGCGACCCAGCGGGTGTTCTCGGATGCGGTGGTGCTGACCGAGACCTATGTGACGCCGGTCCTGGAGCGCAAGGGTTCCGGAACGCCGCCATGATGGATGATTTCGGTCTCTATCCGCGTGAGGAGCCGTTCGACCCGCTGGGCGTGATGCTGTTCAAGGCGCTCCAGGTGGTCGCCTTCCTGTTCTTTCTCGCGCTTCTCGCGATCTCTCCCGATGCCAAGGACGGCAAGATCGACTCCAAGGCGGAGTTCATGATCACGCTGGACTGGCCCGACAATCACCCCGACGATCTCGACCTGTTCGTGCAGGACCCCGCCGGCAACATCGCCTGGTATCGTCACCGCGAGGCCGGCTTCCTCACCCTCGATCGTGACGACCGCGGCGGGGCCAACGACTTCATCATGGTCAACGGCAAGAAGATCGCCTCACCCATCCGCGAGGAGATCGTCACACTGCGCGGCATCCTGGCCGGCGAATACACCGTCAACGTCTCGCATTTCGTGGCGACGACCGGCGAACCGGTCCAGGCCAATGTGAAGGTGCAGAAACTCAATCCCACCGCCCAGGTGATCTTCGACAACAAGTTTACGCTCGACCACACCGGCGACGAGAAGACCGCGGTGCGGTTCCGGCTCGATGCGGAAGGAAAGGTGGTCAACGTCGACCAGCGGCCGAAATCGCTGCTGGAAACCTTCCGCAGCGGCTGGCGCAACGGTGCCGATCTCGACCCGAGGACAGGGGTGAGGATACGCCGTGAGTAATCTGCAGACGGTCATCCTCACGCTGTCGGTCGCCTACGCCGTCATCGGCGCGCTGCTGCTGGTCGTGCTGGTCTATGCACGGCTGCACTGGTCGCTGAAGGCGGTCGCGGTGGTCGTGACCAGCGCCTTCTATGTCGTCAGCTTCAGCGAGATGCGCGGGCTGCTCGGCTGGGCGAGCACCGACCGGCTGCCGGCCTCCTTCAAGCTGCTCCAGGCGCGCATCGTCGAGCCGCATTCGCTGGAGGGCGATCCCGGCTCGATCTATCTGTGGGTCGAGGAACTCGACGAGGACAATCGTCCGAGCGGCATCCCCCGGGCCTTCCGCGTGCCCTACAATGACACGCTGGCCGACAAGACCCATGCGGCGGAGAACGAGATCGCGGCCGGGCATCCGCAAGGAGGGCGCGCGGCGGATTTCGGCGGCGGCGAGGGCACTCTCATCGACCTGGTCCGGGAATATGTGACGCCAAAAGCCATCCTCGAGACCAGCGGCGGTGATTCCTCGACCGGCGAGTTCATCGCTCCGCCGGCCGGCGCGCAAGGCGTCGTGTTCACACCGCTGCCGCCGCCCCGAATGCCGCCGAAGGACGAGCAATAGGTCCTTCACCATCCCGGCACAGCCAAGCTGGAAAAGGGCGCCGCGCTGGCGCATCTTTGACGTCCCTCAATTTTGGCCTTATCGGCTTCCGATAAGCCTTTCAGGGTGGAGGGTGCGTGCTCCTAGCTGTCTTCTCGGATATCCACGGTAACCGGCAGGCGTTCGAGGCGTGCCTGAAGGTGGCGCGCGCGCGTGGCGCGGAGCAGTTCGTCCTGCTTGGTGATTTCGTCGGCTATGGCGCCGATCCGGAATGGGTCGTGGATACCGCGATGGGTTTGGTCAAGGAGGGCGCCATCGCCGTCCGCGGCAATCATGACGAGGCGGTCAACACCACGACCGAGACCATGAATGTCGAGGCACAGATCGCGATCGAATGGACCCGCGGGCGGCTCGACATCGCGCAGCGACGGTTCCTCGCCGGGCTGCCGATGCTTGTCGAGGATGGCGACCGTCTGTTCGTGCACGCGGAAGCCTCCAATCCTCAACGCTGGCACTATGTCCGCTCGACGGCGGATGCCGCCAAGAGCCTGATATCAACGCCCGCCCACGTCACGTTCTGCGGCCACATTCATCGCCCGTCGCTTTACTCGATGTCGGTAACGGCGAAGATGACGAGCTTCGTGCCCAAGACGGGTGTCTCCGTGCAGCTCCTGCGCGGACGGCAATGGCTGGCCGTGCTTGGCTCGGTCGGCCAGCCCCGCGACGGCGATCCGTCCGCGGCCTTCGTATTGTTCGACACGGTCTCGTGCGAGATCACCTATTGCCGCGCGCCCTATGACATCGAGACAGCGGCGAGCCGCATCCGCGAGAACGGCCTGCCACCCTGGCTCGCCGACCGGCTGTCGCAGGGGCGCTGACCGCGATGCCAAAACCCCTGGTCAAGCCCGGCGCGGAGATTGACGGTTACACCATCGGCGAATGCGTCCATGCAGGCGGCATGGCGACACTGTGGACGGTCACCCATCCCGACATCGACGTTCCGCTGCTGATGAAGATTCCGCGGGTGTCGGAGGGCGAGGACCCCGCCGCGATCGTCTCCTTCGAGATGGAGATGATGATCCTGCCGCGGCTTGCAGGACCCCACGTGCCGTCGTGTTTCGGCACCGGCGATTTCGCCCATCAGGCCTATGTCGTGATCGAGCGCATCGTCGGCACCACGCTCTACAAGCGGCTCCCTGACCTGCCGTTGCCTTACGAGGAGGCGCGCCAGCTCGTCGCCAAGATCGCGGTCGCGCTCGCCGATCTGCACCGGCAGAATGTGATCCATCACGACATCAAGCCGAGCAGTATCATGTTTCGCGAAAGCGGCGAGGCGGTGCTGATCGACTACGGCCTGTCGCACCACGACCATCTGCCGGACCTCTTGCAGGAGGAGTTCCGCCTGCCTTACGGCACCGCGCCCTACATGGCGCCGGAACGGCTGCTCGGCGTGCGCGACGATCCGCGCAGCGATCTGTTCTCGCTCGGGGTGCTGCTCTATTTCTTCACCACGGGCGAGCGGCCGTTCGGGGAGGGCGAGACGCTGCGTGCGATGCGGCGCCGGCTGTGGCGCGATCCGCACCCGCCGCGCAAGCTGCGCAGCGACTATCCGCCCTGGCTCCAGGAGGTGGTGCTGCGGTGTCTGGAGATCGAGCCGGTGTGGCGTTATCCGACCGCCGCGCAACTCGCTTTCGATCTCGCTCATCCGGACCAGGTCAGGCTCACCGTGCGCTCGGAGCGGCTCAAACGCGACTCCATCAGCGTCGCCTGGCGGCGCCGCTTCAACCAGGGCGTCATGCAGCCGCGCGCAAAATCGGGTGTCGCCGCGCAAATCGCATCGGGCCCGATCCTCGCGGTGGCGCTCGACACGGTGGAAGGCGCGCCGGAGCTGAATGAGGCGCTGCGTGTCACGACCGGGCGCATTCTCGCCACGCTGCCGTCAGCGCGGCTCGCCTGTGTCAATGTGCTGAAGCTCAATCGGATCGCGATCGACAAGACGCTGGACGAGCAGGGTTCCAACAAGCATATCGATCGTCTGGTGGCGCTCAGGCATTGGGCCGCGCCGCTCAAGCTCGACGAAAGCCGGCTGTCGGTTCATGTGCTTGCGGCCGTCGATCCCGCCGCTGCGCTCCTGGAGTTCGCCGAGGCCAACCAGGTCGACCATGTCATCATCGGCGCGCGGCAGAACTCGTTCAGGCGCTCGCTGCTCGGCAGCGTCTCGGCCAAGGTGGCGTCGGAGGCGACCTGCACCGTCACCGTGGTGCGGCCGCCGCGGCTGGCTGCGGATGCGGCTGATGCCGGCGAGGCGGCCGGATAGACCGCCCCCCGGATTTCGGAGAAAAGCTCAGGCCACGTGAGCGGCGACACGCTTGCGGCGGATCGGCCAGGCGAAGTGCGGACCGGCTTCGCCGTGATCCGCGCTGCCGCCGAAGAAATGAATGATCTCGCGGCAGGGTTCGCAGTTGAAGAGGTTACGCGACGCGGATGCCTGGGACATTTCCTTCAGGCAGTTCGGGCAGTGCGGTTTCATCAGTCGATGGTCCAGTCACGAATTTCAATGTCGGCGCGCTGACCGGAGCGGATGATCCGGGTCCGCCGTCCCGCTCCCGGTGTCGTCGCGCATCTCGGCTTCGGCGCGCTCGAGCCGGCCGAAGAAATAGTCGAGGTCCGGATGCGGACGCCGCGGGATGCGGCACCTGCGCTTTGGCTGTCGCTTCACGAGCGCGATCTGCATTTGCGTCAGATCCGATCGCGACGGGCGATGCGTCCGGAACGCGCCGGAACCTCTGCCGGTCCGGCCGTTGGGCCGAACATGACAAACGCGCTGAAACCAAGCCACAACGCCACGGCAGTCCAAACCAGGGTCGTCGTCATGAAGCGCTCCCGCGAAAAAGGCAGGAATCACTAGTAGTGATTTGCGCGAATCAGGGAAGTCCGGAGGAGTACGGAATTTGGTTGCAATTTGGTTACGCACTGCACCGGCAATAGCCGCAGCTCTTGCCGCTGGGGCGAGCGACGGTGAGGCTCAGATCGCTTCGCCGCGTGCGCCGGCAGCGGCGTTGCGGATCGCCGCGATGTTGGTCTTGTAGGCGTCCTGCGTGCCGCCCCTGAATACGGACGTGCCGGCGACGAAAGCGTTGGCGCCGGCCGCAGCCAGGGGACCCGCGACGTCGGGACCGACGCCGCCATCGACCTCGATGTCGATCGGTCGCCCCGCCGTCATTGCGCGGATGTCGCGGATCTTGCCGATCGCGGAGGGGATGAAGGCCTGGCCGCCGAAACCGGGATTGACGGACATCACCAGCACGAGGTCGATCAGGTCGATGACGTATTCGAGCGCGCTGACCGGCGTGCCCGGGTTGAGCGAAACGCCGGCCTTCTTGCCGAGCGCGCGGATTGCCTGGAGCGAGCGATGCAGATGGGGACCGGCCTCCGCATGCACCGTGATGTGGTCGCAGCCGGCTTTCGCAAACGCCTCGAGATAGGGATCGCAGGGCGAGATCATCAGATGCGCGTCGAAGACCTTCTTCGTGTGCGGGCGCATCGCCTTGATGATGTCGGGGCCGTAGGAGATGTTGGGAACGAAATGCCCGTCCATCACGTCGAGATGGATCCAGTCGGCGCCAGCGGCGTCCACCGCGCGCACCTCCTCGCCGAGTTTGGAGAAATCCGAGGCCAGGATCGAGGGCGCGATTGCCAGGGGGCGGGGGGCGAAGGCTTGGGTCATGGCGCGGTTTCCGGTGGCGGCCGAAACAAGAATGGGCCTCGCCTAACATGGGCACCTGCGCCGGGCAATGCAGGGGAGCAAGCCTCCTGTGGGCGGAAAATTCTGCCGCGACAGGCACGAATTGCCGGTGTTCCCGGGCCGGGCCAACCGCAGTGGAGGCGGATTTCATTGAGCTTTTTGCACTGGCACGGCGCTTGCTCGCTTCATCCCCAGGACATTGGCCGCGGCATGCCGCATCGGTTGGAGTTGTGCAATGTTGTTTGCGCTTGGCGCCGTATCGAGCGCGCTCGACGTGATCCAGTCGCTGACGAACCCGAAATCGTCGTCGTCGACGCAGAAGACGGGATCATCGCAGGGCGCGACGAATCCGTTCGCGATCGACAGCGGCAGCAGCACGACCAGCGGCGCGACCTCGTCGGTCAACTCCGGCAATTGCGCGCAGATCGCGCCACAGACGATGAGCGCGCTGATCGCGGCGCAAAGCCAGTCGACGGACGGCGCGAGCAGTTCAGCCAGCTCGACCTCGACGAGCCGCGACGCTGCGCTCAAGGACCTGTTCTCGCAGATCGATGCGGACGGCGACGGCAAGATCACGAAATCCGAGTTCGAGAACGCGCTGGGGGCCGGCGGCACCAATTTGGCGCAGGCCGACGACGTATTCTCCAGGCTGGATTCGAATTCCGACGGCAGTGTCAGCCTGGATGAGATGTCGAAGGCGCTGCAGAGCGGCCATCACGGCCACCGTCACGTGCAAGGTGCCGGCGGCTCGGGCAGCGGTTCGGATTCTTCGTCGCAGTCGAGCGGCGGGTCGACCGCGACCACGACCACCAACGCCGACGGCTCGACCACCACCACCGTCACCTATGCCGACGGCTTCAAGATGTCGACGACCGTTCCTGGCGCGTCCAGCGCTTCAAATGGGTCGGGCGCCGGCAATTCGCCCTATGACTGGTTCGGACAGATGATGCAGCGCCAGGCCCAGGCCTCGGCGGGGTCCACGGCTTCATCGATGTCGATGAGCGTCTGAGCTTAGTCTTGAGGGCCCCTTCGCCGCGACTATGATCCAAACCGATCCTTCCACGCTGGCAGTGCGCCGGGGAATGGCAGTGCGGTCGCGCTGGAAACGCCGCGTGCGATCGCGCGCGCGACCACGTTGGCGGCGACCATGCCGAGTTCGGTGAGTTCGACCAGCGGCTCGATTGGCTTCTCGCAGGTCGCCGCTGCGAACAGCACGTCGCCGTCCAGCGGGGCATGCACCGGATAGATCGCGCGGGCAAACCCGGTCTGCGCGATCATTGCGAGCCGCTTGGCCTGCGCTTTGCTGAGGATCGCGTCGGTGACAACGAGGCCGATCGTGGTGTTCTCGCGCTCGCTCGCGGCGGGGCCGCCCTTGATGCGCATCGCCAGCATGTCCGGCGTGAATTCTGGTGGAAGGCCGCGCCCGCCGAATTCGCCGTTCTCTTCGAACGGCGCGGCCCAGAACCACGGCCCATCGCCGACGGTGACGCTGCCGACCGCATTCACCACCATGAGCGCCGCGACCTTGACGCCGTTCGCCGTCACGGCCGACGCCGAGCCGAGCCCGCCCTTGAAGGTGGCCGTGGTGGCGCCCAGGCCCGCGCCGACGCTGCCAAGCGCGAAGTCGGTGCCGGCGGCGGCAGCCGCGGCGTAGCCGAGATCACGATAGGGCGAGAAGCGGCCCCACTTCTTGTCGCCGCCGTTGAGCAGATCGAACATGATTGCACCCGGCACGATCGGGATCACCGCGTCACGGATCTTGAAGCCGCGGCCCTGTTCGGCCAGCCAGGCCTGCACGCCGCCGCCGGCATCGAGCCCGAAGGCCGAGCCGCCGGAGAGCGCGATCGCATCGACGCGCTCGACCGTGTTGGCGAGATCGAGCAGGGCATCCTCGCGCGTGCCGGGGCCACCGCCGCGCACGTCGATCGCCGTGACCGCCGGCTGATCGAAAATGATCGCGGTCGTGCCCGAGGCGAGTTTTGGGTCGTCGGCATGGCCGACGCGAACGCCGGTGATATCGGTGAGGAGGTTCTTCACGACGATGTTTTCCTTACGCTCGATTTTGCGATGCGATAGCGGCATTATCCGTATCCGTCGGCCGATGCGCCCGTCAATCGCGGCGTCTGCACGGACAATCCTGGCTTGACGCTGCAGCGGTGCGCGAACAATCTGGGGATGATGCGAGGCGACTGCGCCAACCCTCCATCGAGCGGGGTCTTCAGGATGCTGAGCTGCATGGTCGATGCCATCGGCTATGTCTTGCCCGCGGTCAGCTTCATCGGCCTCGTGGTCGGGGGCATCGCCTTCCTCACGAACCAGCCCTATCGCGACGAAATCGACCATGCTCTCGGAAAATTGAAAATTCCCGAGCGAATGCTGCCGTGGGGCTATGATGCGGGGCAGGTTCGGGAGGTGAAGGAGAAGCTTGGCAAAGAGTTCGCGGAGGATCGGCGCACGCTGCTCGACGTCTATGTCAGCCCGGTCCTGTACTGGAACGATATCGTGTTCGCGGTGGCGATGGCGGTATTCGCAGCCTCGCTCTGGCTGTGGGCCCTGCTTCAGTTCGAACCCGCAGGCCTTGCGCGGTGGCTCGTGATCATCTTCTGCGCCAGCGCCGTGGTGTACGGCATTGCCGACGTGGCCGAGGATGTCATCCTCGCCCGGTTGTTGAGCCGGAACACCTTCTCCGATGGGGAGGTGCGTCTTGCGAGCGCGCTGACGCAGATCAAGGTGGTCAGCATGAGCGGTTCCGTCGCCGGTGGGCTGGCCTTCCTCGTGTTGAACGTATTGACGCCGCACAAGACCTACGGGCGGGTCAACTCGCCAGCGCCGTCCTGAGCATCTTGGCGAGTTCGGACTTGCGGTAGGGCTTTGCCAGCAGCAGCACGCCGGAATCGAGCCGGCCGTGGTGGACGATGGCGTTCTCGGTGTAGCCCGAGGTGAACAGCGTCTTCAGATCGGGGCGGCGGCGCGCCGCCTCGTCGGCGAGCTGGCGGCCGTTCATGGCGCCCGGCATGATGACGTCGGTGAAGAGCAGGTCGATGCTCTTGTCGGCATCGATGATGGAGAGGGCTTCGGCGGCGTTGGCGGCTTCGAGCGCGGCATAGCCGAGGCTCTTGATCTGGGCAACGACATATTGCCGTACCAGCGCGTCGTCCTCGACGATCAGGATCTTCTCGTCGCCGCCGGTGATCGGCACGCTCGTGAGCACTTCGAACGCGGTCTCCTGCACGCCACTCGAGCGGGGCAGGTAGATCTTCACGCTCGTGCCGTGGCCTTCCTCGCTGTAGACCTTGATGTGGCCGCCGGATTGCTTGACGAAGCCGAACACCATGCTGAGTCCGAGGCCCGTGCCCTTGCCGACCTCCTTGGTGGTGAAGAACGGGTCGAACACGCGATCGACCAGGTCCGGCGGAATGCCGCTGCCGGTGTCGCTGACTGCGATCATCACGTAATTGCCGGCAACCACCTCGGCGTTCATGCTGGCATAGCCGTCGTCGAGGAAGATGTTGCGTGTTTCCAGCACCAACGTTCCGCCGCCGGGCATGGCATCGCGCGCGTTCAGGGCTAGATTGAGGATCGCGGTGGAGAGCTGGCCCGGGTCGACCAGCGCCGGCCAGGCATCCTCCGTTAGCTGAGGCACGATGGTGATCTGCTCGCCGAGGGTGGGATGCAACAGCTTGGCCGCTTCGAGCGCCAGCGCATTGACGTCGATCTCGCGCGGCTGGAGCGGCTGCTTGCGGGCGAAGGCGAGCAAATGCCTGGTCAGTTGCGCGCCGCGTTCGGCGGCGTCGTCGATCAGCTTGGTGATGGCGACGAGCTCGGAACGATCGGCCACCGCATCGGCCAGGATGCCGATGGTGCCGGTGATGACGGTCAGCACGTTGTTGAAGTCGTGGGCGACGCCGCCGGTCAATTGGCCGATGGCATCCATCTTCTGGACCTGCCTGAACCGGGCCTCGGCGGCCTGCTTTTCGGTGAGGTCGCGACCGATGAAGAAATGGCGCTTCACGGGCTCGGACCAGGTCCCCAGCCAGTTCAGCGTGACCTCGTGGCCGTCGCAATGATAGTAGCGCGCCTCGAAGCTGCGCTTGACCTGGCCACGCCGCGCCGCGCGCATTTCGCCCCGCGTCTTCTCGAGGTCATCAGGGTGAATGAACTCGGTCGCGCTGTGGCCGATCAGGTCTTCCGGGCCATAGCCGAGGATGTCCTTCACGCTCGGGCTGATCTGGACGAAATTGCCGAAACCGTCGGTCACCAGAATCAGGTCCTGCGAGGTTTCGAAGATGCGCTGGCGCTCCTCGATCTCGCGGCGCAGCTTCTCTCGCGACTGCTTCTCTTCAGTGATGTCATGGGCGATCTCGGAGGCGCCGACGATTTCTCCGCCGTCCGACCTCAGCGGCGAGACGTTCAGCGCGACGTCGAGCTGACGGCCGTCCTTTCGCACGCGGACCGTCTCGTGCTGGGCGATCGTCTCGTTGCTGCTGATGCGGTTGAGGGTGCTCCTGATCTCCGCTTTGCGGTCCTTCGCCACGATGATGTCGATCGGCTCGCCGATGGCCTCTGCGGCGGAGTAGCCGAACAGACGCTCGGCGGCCCTGTTCCAGCCGGTGATGATGCCGTCGAGGGATTTTGTGATGATGGCATCGTTGGAGGACTCGACCACGGCGCCGTAGAGGGCCAGGCGCTTGCCGTAATAGTCGCGATCGGTGGCCGACTGTTCGCGCAGCCGGCCAACGAGGCCGGCCGTGTTCGCCTGGAGGCGGACGTTCTCGAACAGCAGCACGGCGAGCACGAAGCTGGAGGCGAAGAGGCCGTAGATCCGGCCGGCATAGAAGCCGAGATCGAAGCGCGCGACGTTGACGATTGCCGACAGCGCGATGTCGAACAGCCAGGCGCACATCGTGACCATGAGCCAGACGTCGATCACCGTGTGCGGCTTGCGGAACCACAGCGTCACCAGCGCCGCGACGCTCAACGACCATACGAACGACACGACGCCGATCATGGTGGTCGTGTAGCGACCTTCGCTCAGCAGGACCGGCAGCAGGCCGTGCTGCGCAGTCACCAGCCAGGCGAAGACAGTCATCGCGGCGAGCACGCCGAGGACGGAGACCGCGATGGCCGGCGCCGTCGCGCCCGCAATCCTGTTGCCGCCATTGCTGTCCTTCAGCCAGCCATAGGCCAGCACGAACAGCGGGAATCCGCCGTGCCAGATCATGTAGAGCCAGACAGTGGTCTGCGAGCCGGCGCCGAACAGTCCGGCCGGGGCGAACAGGCCGGGGAAGGTGAGGGCGTGGGTCACTGCGGCTGCCGCTGTGAACAGATAGCCGGTCGACAGCATCAGCAGCGCGCGGCTGCGCAATACGGCAAATTGCGACAACAGCAGAACGGCAGTGATGATGTCACTGACCGCGAGCGCGGATTGATAGCTCGCCACGAAGGCGGGGACCGGCAACAGCGGCACGCCCGCGAACGGCACCGCCAGCGCGAACAGGATCGCGGAAATCCCGACGATCGCCAATGCTGCGGTGCGATCGCCCTGCGTAGCCGGTAAGGTCGAAAGGAATGTGCTTCGGTCGTTGGGCGCTAGCACGTCGATCTCTTGTAAGCCGGCATCGTGATCTTGCACGTCAATTTCTTCCAGCCGGTCTGCCGCTGCCTCCATGGTAGCTGGCTCCGGGCGCGTGTCGTGACAGAAAGGGCTTGGGACTCAACCGAAGGTTACAGCTTACTTAACTTGGAGAGGACTCGGAGCGGGTAATTGGTAAGGGGGGCTTTACTAGGCGGACTCATACTGCTGCCGCCATTCTGCGGTGAATTGAACCAATTGATGATAGAAATCCGGGAGTTGTTCCCATGCCCCGTATCCTGGTGATCGACGACCAGAAGGAGGTCCGCGACATGGTCGCGATCGTGCTCCGCGTCAACCATTATGACGTGGTCGAGGCCGAGTGGCGCGGCCGGCCTGAAGGCCTTCGGGGAAAGCGCTTTCGACGCCGCGATTGTCGACATTTTCCTCGCGGGTACCAGCGGCGTCGATGTCATGGGCGCCATTCGCCAGCGGATCCCCGCTTTTCCGATCGTGGCGGTCTCCGGCATGACCGCGCTGGATTTCATGGGCGAGGCGCCCGGTCTCGCCGGTGTCGTCTGCCTGCGAAAGCCGTTTCGGCCGAACGACCTGCTCGGTGCGCTCAAGATCGCGCAAAGCCAGACCGTAGCCGGCGAGGCTGCGCAGGCGGTCTGACACAAGAAAACGCCCCGGTGACCCGGGGCGTTCGTCGGCGAATGATCTGGCTGAAAGGTCAGCCCCTGTCTCAGGTGCCCTGGCCGCTGACTTGGGCGTAGCCGCCCTTGGCGTCCCATTTGTAGACGACGTAGTCGATCTGCTTGATGTCGCCCTTGGCGTCATACTCGATCGGGCCGATCACGGTGTCCCACTTGCCGGCCTTCATCGTCTCCATGACCTTCTTGGCGTCGGTGGTGCCGGCCTTCTTGGCCGCCTGCGACCAGACCTGCATCGCCGCATAGGTGTAGAGGGTGTAGCCCTCGGGATCGATGCCCTTGGCCTTGAAGGCCTCGACGATCTTCTTCGCGGTCGGCTTGTTGCGCGGATCGGGACCGAAGGTGAACAGCGTGCCTTCGCCGGCCGGGCCGGTGATGGAGGCGTACTCCTTGTCGGCGAGCGCGTCGCCGGCCATCAGGATCGTCTTGAGGCCCTGGTCGCGCATCTGGCGCAGGATCAGGCCGCTCTCCTGATGGTAGCCGCCGACATAGACGAGGTCGATGTTGTCGCGCTTCAGGCGCGAGACGATCGCGTTGAAGTCCTTGTCGCCCTTGTTATAGGACTCGTACATCTTCTCGGTGATGCCGGCCTTGTTGAGCGCCTTCTTGGTCTCGTCGGCAAGACCCTTGCCGTAGGTGGTCTTGTCGTTGAGGATCGCGATGTTCTTGCCCTTGAAATTCTTGGCGATGTACTGCGCCGCGATCAGGCCCTGTTGATCGTCGCGGCCGCAGACGCGCGCCACGTTCCACAGCTTGCGCTCGGTGAAGGTCGGGTTGGTCGAGGCCGGCGTGATCTGGAGCACGTTGCCGTCGGCATAGGCTTCGGAGGCGGGGATCGACGACGACGAGCAATAGTGCCCGGCGACGAACGGCATCTTCGCGCTGGCGATCTTCTCGGCGACCGAGCGCGCCTGCTTCGGATCGCAGGCATCATCCTCGATGTCGAGCGCGAGCTTCTTGCCGATGACGCCGCCGGCGGCGTTGATGTCAGCCACGGCCATCTCGGCGCCGTTCTTCATCTGGCGGCCGAAAGCGGACTCGCCGCCGGTCATCGGGCCTGCGACTGCGATGGTGACATCCTGCGCGAACGCCGCGCTCGATAGCGCGATCGATGCGCCGAATGCCAGACCGATGAGCTTTAGTGATTTCATGAGATACCTCGCGGGTGATCGTCTGTGGAAGTTGCCGGGCACGCCCGGTCCAAACCGACGCCATTCTTGAATGAAATTGGCGAGAAGTCACCGGCAAAATACGGGCATTGGCGGAGATATCTCGCCACGTCCGGCCGCACGTGGGCCGCCTTCGGGCCCGGTCAGCCGTGCCGGCCGCCTTCCAGGTAGGCAGCGCGAATCTCGGGGCGCTGCAGCAACTCGGCGCCGGTCCCGGCCAGCGTGATCAGGCCGTTGACCATGACATAGCCGCGATGGGCGAGCTTCAGCGCATGGTTGGCGTTCTGCTCCACGATCAGGACGGTCAGGCCGTCTTGCCGGTTCAGGGTGCGGATCGCATCGAAGATCTGACGGGCGATCAGCGGCGCCAGCCCGAGCGAGGGCTCGTCGAGCAAGAGCAGGCGGGGGCGGCTCATCAAGGCGCGGCCGATCGCCAGCATCTGCTGCTCGCCGCCGGACAACGTTCCGCCGCGCTGGGCGTAGCGTTCCTTCAGGCGTGGAAACAGCGTGAACACGCGCTGCAGCGTTGCCTCCCGTTCCGCATCCGTGCATCCGGTGGCGTCCGCCCCCATCTGGAGGTTTTCAGCGACGCTCATGCGCGGAAAGATGCGGCGGCCTTCCGGCGATTGCGCGATGCGCAAATGTGCGATCGCGTGGGTGGGGACGTCGGTGATGTCGCGGCCTTCGTACAGGATCTGGCCGGCGCGGGCGCGCGGCTTGCCGAAGATCGTCATCATCAGCGTCGACTTGCCGGCGCCGTTGGCGCCGATCAGCGCGACGATCTCGCCGGCATTGATCTCGACGTCGACGCCCTTGAGCGCCTCGATCTTGCCGTAGGCGGCGCGCAGGCCACGGATCGCGAGCAGGGGAGTGGTCGCCGATGTCACGAGCCGCTCTCCATCACGGCCGCGGCTTCTTCCTCGTCGGTGCCGAGATAGGCGGCGATCACCTTGGGATCGTCGCGGACCTCGCGCGGCGATCCTTCTGCGATCTTCACGCCATGGTCCATCACCACGACGTGGTCGGAGATTTCCATCACCACCGACATGTCGTGCTCGATCAGGAGAATCGAGGTGCCGAGCTCGTTCCGGATCGAGAGCAGGAGCTCACTCAACGCGGCGCTCTCGCGCGCATTGAGGCCGGCGGCGGGTTCGTCCAGGCACAAAAGCGCGGGCTCGGTGCACATCGCGCGCGCGATCTCGAGCCGGCGCTGGTCGCCATAGGCGAGATTGCCGGCGGCATCGTCGGCGCGGTCGAGCAGATTGACCCGCTTGAGCCAGTCGGTGGCGAGATCGATCGCGTGCCGTTCAGCATCGCGGTAGCCGGGCGCCCCGACGAGGCCGAGGAAGGTGAAGCCGGAAGCGCGCATCAGTGTGTTGTGCTGCGCCACCATCAGGTTCTCCAGCGCGGTCATGCCGGGAAACAGGCGGATGTTCTGGAAGGTGCGCGCCACCTTGGCCCGCTTGGCGATGCGGAAATCGTTCAGCCGTTCCAGCGCGATCACCTTGCCGTCGTCATGGACGAGGCGAATGGCGCCACCGCTTGGCTTGTAGAAGCCGGTGATGCAATTGAAGACAGTGGTCTTGCCGGCGCCGTTAGGTCCGATCAGCGCGGTGATCTTCTTTCGCTCGGCCGCAAACGACAGGTCCTGCACGGCGACGATGCCGCCGAAGCGCATGGTCAGCAGGTCGACGCTGAGAATCTTGTCGTCGCTCATCCGTGCCCTTCCTTGACGAGGTCGGAAGAGATCGCCTGCGCCTTGGTCAGATACACCGTCGGTGCGCGATGGCCGATCAGGCCGCGCGGCCGCCAGATCATGATCAGGACCATCGCCATGCCGAACACCAGCATGCGGTAAGTCTCGAGGCCGCGGAACAGCTCGAAGCCTCCGATCATGGCGAGCGCGGCAAGCGCGACGCCGAGCTGCGAACCCATGCCGCCGAGCACGACGATGGCGAGCACCAGCGCCGATTCCTGGAAGGTGAAGGATTCCGGGCTGATGAAGCCCTGGCGTGTCGCGAAGAACGCGCCGGCAAAGCCGCCGAACATTGCGCCCGTCGCGAATGCCGTGAGCTTGGTGGTCGTGGTGTTGATGCCGAGCGCGCGACAGGCGACCTCGTCCTCGCGCAAGGCTTCCCAGGCCCGCCCGATCGGCAGCCGGCGCAGGCGGATCGTCACCCAGTTGGTCAGGAGCGCGAGCGCCAGGATGAGGTAGAACAGGAAGACGATGCGATGGGTCGGCGAATATTCGATGCCGAGCTTGGCGGCGAGCCCGTCATCGCTGTTGTCGAGCGGAATGCCGAAGAACGAGGGGCGCGGAATTCCGGTAACGCCGTTCGGCCCGCCAGTCAGATCCTGCCAGTTGATGATGACGAGGCGGATGATCTCGCCGAAGGCGAGCGTCACGATGGCGAGATAGTCGCCGCGCAAGCGCAGCACGGGGAAGCCGAGCAGCATGCCCCAGAACGCAGCGAGAATGCCCGCGAGCGGCAGGCAGATCCAGAACGACCAGCCGAAATTGGTGGCAAGCAGGGCGTAGGAATAGGCACCCACCGCATAGAAGGCGACGTAGCCGAGATCGAGTAGGCCGGCGAGACCGACCACGACGTTCAGGCCCCAGCCCAGCATCACATAGGTGAGCACGAGGATCGCGAGGTCGAGGATGTAGCGCTGGTTATAGAAAATCACCGGCACCAGCAGCGCGAAGATCAGGAGCGCGGGCGCGAGGTAGCGGCCGACGAGCGACATGCCGCTCTTCACCGCCGGCGGCACCAGCTTCTCGGCGCCGGTCGGGCCGATCCACTGCCGCAACAGCTCGATCACGATCGAGCCGCCGAACACCGCGGCAACGAGCGAAGCGAGGTCGCCGAAGCGCGTCCAATAGGTGAGCTGGCCGTCGGAACCCGCCTCGGTACGGATGCCGACCATCAGCGAAAACAGCACCAGCGCGATCAGGGCGTTGATGAAGGCCGTCTTCAGGAGAGAGGGGATCCCCGTTGCAGGTTTGGCCGTCATGGTTGGGGGAGCTGTCACGCGCGACCGTCAGACTTTTTCGACTTCGGGACGGCCGAGCAGGCCGGTCGGCATGAAGATCAGTACGATGATCAGGATCGAGAACGCAGCGACGTCCTTGTACTCGACCGAGAAATACGCCGACCAGAACGTCTCGATGAGCCCGATCGCGAGGCCGCCGAGCATGGCGCCCGGCAACGAGCCGATGCCGCCGAGCACGGCCGCGGTGAAGGCCTTGATGCCGGCGACGAAGCCCATGTAGAAATCGACCAGGCCGTAATAGAGCAGATACATCAGGCCCGCGACGGCGGCGAGCGCGGCGCCGATCACGAAGGTCATGGAGATGGTGCGGTCGACGTCGACGCCGAGCAGCGCCGCCATGGTCTGGTCCTGCTCGCAGGCGCGCATGTCGCGCCCGAGCCGGGTGCGCGACACCAGCCAGGTGAAGATCGCCAGCAGCACGATGGTGGTGAGCACCACCATGATCTGGATGTTGGAGAGCTGGATCACGAAGCCGTCCGCGCTCTCATGCAGCGTGTAGCCGCCGGTGATGAAGGGCGGGATCGGCTTGACGCGGGCGCCTTGCGCCACCTGCGAATAGTTCGACAGCACGAAGGACATGCCGATCGCCGACAGCATCGGGGCGAGGCGGAAGGAATGGCGCAGCGGCCGGTAGGCGATGCGTTCGATGGTCCAGCCATAGAGCGCGGTGATTGCCATCGAGACCAGCAACACCACGAGCAGGATCACCGGGATCGCGGTCAGGCCAAGGGAGATCAGGATCAGGAAGGTGATCAGCGAGATGAAGCCGCCGATCATGAAGATGTCGCCATGGGCGAAGTTGATCATGCCGACGATGCCGTAGACCATCGTATAGCCGATGGCGATCAGGCCGTAGATCGAGCCCAGGACGAGGCCGTTGATGAGCTGCTGGGCGAAATAATCCATGCGCTGCCGTATCAAACCTGGTCAGAGAGTCTTGGGCCCCGGCAGCCCTTGAGCATTCTTTCCATTTTGTAACAGGAGGGAACTGGCGGCCGCAACTGGCCAGGCCTTGGCATAAAGGCTTGTACAGAGGTGATTTCGTGACCGACGCCATCTCCCGGTTCCGCACCTGCGAGGAACCGGGTTCCGCAAAGCAACCAAAACCAATGCGGTTTGTTGTCTCGTCTTCGACGTCCAACAAGGGAGTTTCCCCCAAATGACGAAGCAGCAGAATCAGAATCCGGGTCAGCAAAACCAGAACCCCGGCCAGCAGCGTCCAGGGCAGCAGCAGGGTGGCGGGCAGAAACCCGGACAGCAGCAGCAACATGACCCGATGCGGCAGGACGACAAGCCTGGACAGCAGGGCGGTGGTCAGCACGGCAAGGACAAGTAGTTAGGAAGCCCGGGAGTGAAGAGGGCCCCGCCGAAAGGCGGGCCCCTTTTTCTGTGGGCGCGTCGCCCATCGGGGCAGTTAAGGTAAACAAAGGGTTTAAATTGCCGCCGCAGTCCGGTGGGAGTTAGCTCCCGGCAAAGCCTTCCGTTGAAGGCGCGTAGCAGGCGGGAAGCGGCATGTTCGGAAATTGGCGGATCGGCTCGGTCAACGGCGCTCTGCTGGCGGCCTATTTCATCCCGGCCTGGAGCCTGGTCGCCTTCAACATCTTCGTGGCGCCGGTGCACGGACTCTATGAGCGGCCGAGCGTCGCGGTGGCGCTGTTCCTCAGCGACCATCTCCAGATGGCGGGGATGAGCACGGTGCGCGCCGCCTGGCTGCTGGCGCTGGGACGGCTGACCGTCGTGGCGTTCTTTGCGATCTACCTTGCGCTTCTCTGCATCCCCCGCGTCCGCAAGAATGGCGGCAGCGACGAGGCGCTTGGAATTGCGCTTGCGATCGGCAGCGTGATCTCGTTTGCGAGCATGGTGATGGCCTCGAAGGTCGGCGAGATGGCCGCGCTCCGGCTGCACGCCACCGAGCTCCTGCTGTTGCTCGGTGCTGCCATCGTGGTGGTGATCGAACGGCCCGCGGCGGTGCCGCAGGCCGCCAAAGCTCAGGCCAAGGCTCCCGTGCCGCTAGGCCTTGAGCAGGCCGAGCTCCTGCACAATAGCTGAGGCTTCCTTCACGGCGTGGTTCGCCGCCGGCACGCCGCAATAGATCGCCTGCTGGAGCAGGATTTCCTTGATGTCGTCGGGGGTGAAGCCGCCCTCGGCGAGCGCCGCGCGAACATGCAGGCGGAACTCGTCCCATTGCCCGAGCGCCACCATGGTGCCGATCACCAGCACCCGCCGTGTGCGCTCGTCGAAATGTGGCCGCGTCCAGATCTCGCCCCAGGCGTAACGCGTGATCATGTCCTGGAAATCGGTGTTGAACGCATTGCGATTGGCGATCGACTTGTCGACCCAGGCATTGCCCAGCACTTTTCGGCGCACGTTCATGCCGCCATCGCGGCGCTTCTGGTCGTCCATTTCTATCCTCCTCTCCGTCATTGCGAGGAGCGTAGCGACGAAGCAATCCAGAGTGTTTCCGCGGTGGGATTTCTGGATTGCTTCGCTGCGCTCGCAATGACGGCGTTGTGAGATCAGCGCTGCGTCAGGAAGCCGACCACCGCGTCGGTGAACGCGTGCGGCTGCTCGACGTTGGAAATGTGGGCGGCGTCAATGATGGTCATGCTGGCGCCGGGGATTTTCGAGCGGATCAGCTCACCGGCCGAGATCGGCGTCGCCATGTCGTGGCGGCCGGCGATCACCAATGTCGGGCTCTTGATCTTCGGCAGCAGCTCGCGCTGGTCGAGCGTCGAGAGCGCCCCGCAGCAGGCGAGATAGCCTTCGACAGGGCTGGCGAGCAGCATCGATTTCATCCTGGCGGTGATCTCCGGCTCGCGCTCGCGGAAATCCTGTGTCAGCCAGCCGGCGACCACGGCATCCGCGACCGCGGCGATGCCGCCCTTCTTCACCGCATCGATGCGTTCCAGCCACTTGGTCGGCTCGGCATAGTAACAGGAGGTGTTGGCGAGGATGAGCTTGCCGAAACGCTCCGGCGCATTCGCGCCCAGCCATTGCCCGACCATGCCGCCCATCGAAAGGCCGCACCAATGCACCTTCTCGATGTTGAGGTCGTCGAGGATCGCGAGCACGTCGCGGCCGAAGCGCTCCATCGTATAAGGGGCGGGCGGCACGCTCGACTTGCCGTGGCCGCGGCGGTCGTAGCGGATGACGCGGAACACCTGCGTCAGCGCCTTCATCTGAGGCTCCCACATCTGCAGCGTGCAGCCGAGCGAGTTGGAGAGCATCAGTGTCGGCCCGCCGTCGCGGCCTTCGACGGAGACGTTGAGCAGGCAGCCGTCGGCATCGATCATGGGCATGCGGTGTCTCCGTTCTATTCGCGGTCGAGGCTGTCGAGCAGGCGGTCGATCAGGGCTTGGGAAGCCCCTTGATAGGCCATCGGCTCGAACAATGCCGCAATTTTTTCAGGCGGCAGATGCGCGGTGACCTGCGAATCGGCTGCGAGAACCTCGCGCAGATGTTGTTTCCCGGCGACCGCGCGCTTGCTCGCGGCCTCGATGAGATGATGCGCATCGCTCTTGCCGATCTTCTCGGCCAGCGCAAAGGTGGCGGCTTCCGCCATGATCAGGCCGTGCGTCGCATCGAGATTGCTGCGCATGCGCGCCGCGTCGACGTCCAGGCCCTCCGCGATGTCGACGATGGCGGCAAGCGCGCCCGAGGTGACCAGCAGCAATTGCGGCAGCGTCGGCCATTCCGCATGCCAGGGCCCGGCGCTGCGCTCATGGTCCTGCACCTGCGCGGCCAGAATCGTTGCGGCGAGCTGCGGGGCCATGGTCGCGGCACCCAGCGCGCTTGCGGCGGCGACCGGGTTGCGCTTGTGCGGCATGGTCGAGGAGCCGCCGCGGCCTTCGCCGGCAGGCTCGAACGCTTCGGCGACATCGGTCTGCATCATCAGCGAGACGTCACGCGCGATCTTGCCGCAGCTTCCGGCAAGAATCGCGAACGCCGACGCGGCCTCCGCGATGCGGTCGCGATGGGTGTGCCAGGGTGCTTCCGGCAATTGCAGATTCAACTCCTGCGCGAGCCGTTCGGCGACCGCGAGCCCCTTGTCGCCGAGCGCGGCGAGCGTGCCGGCCGCGCCACCGAATTGCAGCGCGAGGCCCTCGCGGCGCAGCCGCCGCAGGCGGCAGCGGGCGCGGGCAAGGCTTGCAGCATATTCGGCGGCCTTGAGCCCGAACGGCATCGGCAGCGCGTGCTGCAGCCAGGTCCGCGCCACCATCGCGGTGTTGCGATGGGCGCGCGCTAGCGCGGCAAAGCCCTTGATGGCGCGGCTGAGGTCGGCATCCAGCGCATCGATGCCGGCGCGAAGCGTCAGCATGGTCGCCGTGTCGATGACGTCCTGGCTGGTCGCGCCCCAATGCACGTAGCGGGCGGCATCTGTGTCGGCCTTCGCGACATTGGCGGTCAGCGCCTTGACCAGCGGAATCGCGAGATTGCCGGATCGCGTTGCGGCCTCGGCCAGAGCGACCATGTCGAAGGAGTCGGCCCGGCAGGCGGCTCCGATCGGCCCCGCCGCGGCCTCGGGAATCACACCCGTGGCGGCCTCGGCCCGTGCCAAAGCGGCCTCGAAATCGAGCATGTTCTGCAGGGTCGACCGGTCGTCGCAGACGGCGCGCATGGCCGCGCTCGACAGCATCGGCGCGAGCAGGGGGGAGAGGGCTGTGCTCATGTTGCGCAAGTCCCAAATAGCGACCTAACCATCATGGCCCCGCTCTGCCAATCCAGAACCGTCCGCGCAAGCTTTTTGCAGTTGCGAATATGCATTGCACGTGACCGGGCGCCACCCTTTTCTTTGTCGCCCCCGTGCGTTACTTGAACAGCATTATAATTGCGCGATCCAGGTTCGATATCCCGGGAGGCACCCCATGGCCATGACGATGAACGGTGAAGTCCAGCTTGCGGCGCCGCGCGAGGCCGTGTGGGCCAAGCTCAACGATCCCGAGGTGCTAAAGGCCTGCATCCCCGGCTGCGAGGAGATGGAGAAGACCGACGACGGCGGCTTTCGCGCGACCGCGAAAATGAAGGTCGGGCCGGTGTCGGCACGCTTCAAGGGCAAGGTCACGCTGAGCGATCTCGACCCGCCGAACGGCTACAAGATCTCTGGCGAAGGCGAGGGCGGGGTGGCCGGATTCGCCAAGGGCGGCGCTGCGGTCAGGCTCGCGGAGAAGGACGGCGGCACGCTTTTGTCCTACGACGTCGAGGCGCAGATCGGCGGCAAGTTGGCGCAGCTCGGCCAGCGCCTGATCAACGGCGCCGCCAAGAAACTGGCCGACGAATTTTTCGCGAACTTCGCCAAGGTGGTACAGGGCTGAAGGCCCGATACCTTTCGCATGGCGCCTTTCGGCATGGCTCCTTGCGTCCCGGGCGATGTTGCCCCCGGGCATATTGGCCCATATGATGGGTCGGAATAATTATAAGAACCGCTTCGACGGGACCCGTTGGGGCGCTGATAGAGAGTGCTTATGGCCAAAATCTCCCTCATCGTGAACGGCAACCCTGTCACGGCCAATGTCGATCCCCGCACCCTGCTGGTGCAGTTCCTGCGCGAGAATCTGCGGCTGACCGGGACCCATGTCGGCTGCGACACCTCGCAGTGCGGCGCCTGCGTCGTGCATCTCGACGGCAAGGCGGTGAAGTCCTGCACCACGTTGGCAGTGATGGCCGACGGCCACGAGGTCAAGACGATCGAGGGGCTGGCCGCCGACGGCGCGCCGCTGCATCCGATGCAGGAGGCCTTCCGTGAGCACCATGGCCTGCAGTGCGGCTTCTGCACGCCCGGCATGATCATGACGGCGATCGACATCGTCCATCGCAAGGGCAATGAGCTCGACGACCACACCATCCGTGAGGAGCTGGAAGGCAATCTCTGCCGTTGCACCGGCTACCAGAACATCGTCGCCTCGATCTCCGCCGGCGCGAAGGCGATGGCGAAATCCGACCTCGCGTAACCCGACACGCGCGCATTCCGCGATCAGGACATTCAGATGTACGAATTCAAATATCATCGCCCCGGGACCGTGCGACAGGCGGCCAATCTCCTGCTGAAGAACGAAGACGCCAAGGTGATCGCCGGCGGCCATACGCTGATTCCCGTCATGAAGCAGCGCCTCGCCAGCCCGCCGCATCTGGTCGACCTCTCCCACATCGAGGGGCTCGACACGATCGAGATGAAGGGCCGTTCGCTGGTGATCGGCGCGACCGCCAGGCATGCCGAGGTCGCAAGCTCCGCGATCGTCGGCGAGGCGATTCCGGCACTCGCAAGCCTTGCGAGCCAGATCGGCGATCCCGCCGTACGCCATAAGGGCACGATCGGCGGCTCGCTCGCCAACAACGATCCGACCGCGGACTATCCGGCTGCGGTGCTGGCGCTCGGTGCGACCATCGTCACCAACAAGCGCCGCCTCAAGGCCGAAGAGTATTTCCAGGGCCTGTTCACGACCGCGCTCGATGCCGATGAGATCATCACCAAGGTAATGTTCCCGCTGGCGAAGAAGGCGGCCTACGTCAAGTTCCGCAACCAGGCCTCGCGCTATGCACTGGTCGGCGTGTTCGTGGCACGGCGTCCGTCGGACGTCCGCGTCGCCATCACAGGCGCCGGCTCCGAAGGCGTGTTCCGCGTCACCGCGTTCGAGGAAGCTTTGAAGAAGCGCTTCTCCGCGAAGGCGCTGGACGGCATCGAGGTGCCGGCAGACGGCCTCAACAGCGACATCCACGGCAGCGCCGAATACCGCGCGCACCTCATCGGGGTGCTGACGCGGCGCGCCGTCGAGGCCGCCAACGCCAAGGCGTGAGGTGACTCACGCCTCGGCCCAACTTGTCCCCGGTGAGGGCGTAGCGAGACTTTCATGACTTCAGCGTCCCTGCCGGCATCGGTCGATGCGATGCTCGAACTCCTGACGTCGCGCGGCTACCTCGCGGAGCGGTCGCTGGCGACGGTGGCCTATCTGTCGCTGCGCATGGGCCGGCCGCTGTTTCTCGAAGGCGAAGCCGGCGTCGGCAAGACCGAGATCGCAAAGGTGCTGGCGGCGGCGCTCGGACGGAAGCTGATCCGCCTGCAGTGCTATGAGGGCCTCGACGTTTCCTCTGCGGTCTATGAGTGGAACAGCGCCGCGCAGATGATTGCGATCCGGATGGCGGAAGCCGCCGGTGACACCGATCGCGAGCAGCTCTCGAGCGACATCTTCGCCGACCGCTACATGATCAAGCGGCCGCTGCTCCAGGCGCTGGAGCCCGACGTCGCCGGCCCGCCGGTGCTGCTGATCGACGAACTCGACCGCGCCGACGAGGCGTTCGAGGCTTACCTGCTCGAGATCCTCAGCGACTTCCAGGTCACGATCCCCGAATTCGGCACCGTGAAGGCGCCGAACCCGCCGATCGTGATCATCACCTCCAACCGCACCCGCGAGATTCACGACGCGCTGAAACGGCGCTGTCTCTATCACTGGGTCGACTATCCCGCCGCCGACCGCGAGCTCGCGATCGTCAAGACGCGCGTGCCCGGCATCTCCGCAAAGCTGTCGCAGCAGGTCGTTCGCTTCGTCCAGGCGCTGCGCGACCAGGACTTCTACAAGTCGCCGGGCGTCGCCGAGACCATCGACTGGGCCACCGCGCTGTCGGAGCTAGACGCCCGCTCGCTGACCCCGCAAGTGGTCGGCGACACGCTGGGCGCGCTGCTCAAATATCAGGATGACATCACCCGGATGCAGGGCGACACCCTGCAGAAGGTGTTGAAGGAAGCGACGAGCGATTAGCTTGTCATTCCGGGGCGCGCGAAGCGCGAACCCGGAATCCATCGGGCCGCAGAGTTAGTGGATGAATGGATTCCGGGCTCGCGACTTCGTCGCGCCCCGGAATGACGGCAGAGAGTGCTGAAACATGGCCATCAACCACCTGGCGCCTGACAAGACCGAGCAGTTCGCCGACAACATCGTCGGCTTTGCCCGCGCGCTGCGTGCGGCGGGCATGCCGGTGGGGCCGGGCGCGGTCATCGATGCCATGAATGCGCTCCAGGTGATCGACATCGGCAACCGTGCCGACGTTTTCACCACGCTGGAGGCGATCTTCGTCAAGCGCCACGAGCATGCGCTGATCTTCAAGCAGGCCTTCAACCTGTTCTTCCGCGCCTCAGAAGAGTGGAAGCACATGCTGGATTCGGTGCCGCTGCCCGACCAGGCCAAGAAGAAGCCCCAGGCCGGCTCACGCCGCGTGCAGGAGGCGATGTCGCAGCCGCGGATGACGGAGACACCGCAGCACCAGGAGCAGGATCTGCGCCTGTCGGTCTCCGACAAGGAAATCCTTCAGAAGAAGGATTTTGCGCAGATGAGCGCGGCGGAGATCACCGAGGCGCTCCGCGCCGTCGAGCGGATGCGCCTGCCGCAAGCCGAGCTTCTGACGCGCCGGCATCGGCCCGATCCCCGCGGCCTGCGTCTCGATCTGCGCCGCACGCTGCGCGCATCCTTGCGCACCGGCGGCGACATCATCGACATCCATCGCCTCGGGCGGATCGAGAAGCCGGCGCCGATCGTCACGCTGCTCGATATCTCGGGCTCGATGAGCGAGTATACTCGCCTGTTCCTGCATTTCCTCCACGCCATCACCGACGCGCGCAAGCGCGTCTCGGTGTTCCTGTTCGGCACCCGCCTCACCAACGTCACCCGCGCGCTGCGCCAGCGCGATCCCGATGAGGCGCTGGCGAGCTGCTCGGCCTCGGTGGAGGACTGGGCCGGCGGCACCCGTATTGCGACCTCGCTGCACAACTTCAACAAATTGTGGGCGCGGCGCGTGCTGAGCCAGGGCGCCATCGTCCTGCTGATCTCCGACGGGCTGGAGCGGGAGGCCGATTCCAAGCTCGCCTTCGAGATGGACCGGCTGCACCGCTCCTGCCGACGGCTGATCTGGCTCAACCCGCTGCTGCGCTTCGGAGGCTTCGAGGCCAAGGCGCAGGGCATCAAAATGATGCTCCCGCATGTTGACGAATTCCGCCCGGTGCATAATTTGAGTTCGATCCAGGAGCTGATCACTACGCTCTCCCGGCCGCTGCCGCCGCATCACCGCAGCCTGATCCGCTCCGCAGCCTGAGAGGTCAACCATGCTCGATCGCGACGAGGATATTCTGAAGGCGGCGGAGGACTGGCAGAAGGCCGGCCGTGGCGTCGCGCTCGCAACCGTCGTGGAGACCTGGGGTTCGGCGCCGCGCCCGGCGGGCTCGAGCCTCGTCATCAACGACGAGGGGACGTTCCTGGGCTCCGTCTCCGGCGGCTGCGTCGAAGGCGCCGTGGTCACCGAGGCCATGGATGTGATCCAGAGCGGTAAACCCAGGATGCTGGAATTCGGCGTGGCCGACGAGACCGCCTGGAATGTCGGGCTGTCCTGCGGCGGCACCATCCGCGTTTTCGTCGAGAAGGTCGGTTAGCCGTGAAGCTCGCGATTTTGCACGAACTCAATGCCGAGCGCGCCGCGCGCCGGCCGGTGATCCTGGTGACGGACACCGAAAGCGGCGAGCAGCGCCTGGTGAAGGCGAAGGATTTCGCCAAGGATCCGCTGCGCGCCGAGCTGGACAAACAGCTTCGCATGGGCAAGAGCGGCAATGTCGAGGTCGGCGGCAAGAAGCTCTTCCTCAACGTCTACGCGCCGACGGCAAAACTCGTCATCGTCGGCGCGGTCCATATCAGCCAGGCGCTGGCGCCGCTGGCGCGCTCGCTCGGTTACGACGTCACCGTCGTCGATCCGCGCACCGCTTTTGCAAGCCCCGAGCGCTTCCCCGACATTCCGCTGGTCGCCGAATGGCCCGACACGGCGCTGCCGCCGCTCAACGTCGATGCCTACACGGCTTTCGTCGCGGTGACGCACGATCCCAAGATCGATGACCCTGCGCTGCTGCACGCCTTCGAACGCAACTGCTTCTATATCGGCGCGCTCGGCTCGCGGAAGACGCACGCCAAGCGCGGAGACCGGCTGCGGGCGCAGGGCGCGAAGGAAAGCGACATCGCGCGCATCCACGCGCCGATCGGGCTTGCGATCGGCGCGGTCTCGCCGTCGGAGATCGCGGTGGCGATCATGGCCGAGATCACGGCGGTGCTCCGCCTGCCTCCAAAAGAAAAAGAAGAAGCGGCATGAAGTTTGGCCCGGCGAGCCCCAGGGATGCGATCGGCGGGGTGACCGTCCACACCCTGCGCCAGGGACCGCTGGTGCTGAAGAAAGGCACGACCATTGGCCCGGCCGAGGTCGAGGCACTGACGCGCGCCGGTATCAAGGACATCGTGGTGGTGCGCATGGAGGAGGGCGACGTCTCCGAGGACGTTGCGGCCGCCAGCATCGCGCTCGCCGTCGGCGGCGAGGGCATCCATGTCGAGCGCTCCTTCACCGGCCGCGCCAATCTGTTCGCTGCACGCCCGGGCGTGCTGGTGATCGACCGCGCCGCGGTCGACCGCATCAACAATATCGACGAAGCCATCACCTTTGCGACGCTCACCGCCTTCAAGCCGGTGGTCGAGGGCGAGATGGTCGGCACCGTCAAGATCATCCCGTTCGGCGTCGAAGGAAATTTGCGCGATGCCGCGGTGAAGGCGGCCGGCCGCGACGTGCTGAAGATCGCGCCCTACGTCATCAAGCGCGTCGGCGTGGTCTCGACGCTGCTGCCGGGCCTGTCCTCCAAAGTGATCGACAAGACTCTGCGGGTCACGGCCGAGCGGCTCGCGCCGGCCGGGGCCAGCATCATTGCGGAGCGACGGGTTCAGCACGACGAACGCGCACTCTCGGCTGCGATCAGGGAACTGCTCGCGCTCGGCGCCGAGCTCGTGATCGTGTTCGGGGCGTCTGCGATCGCCGACCGCCGTGACGTGATCCCGGCGGCCGTCACGGGGATCGGCGGCGAGATCGAGCATTTCGGCATGCCGGTTGATCCCGGCAACCTGCTTCTGATCGCCCGTGCCGGCGGCGTACCGGTGCTGGGCGCGCCGGGCTGCGCGCGTTCGCCGGTCGAGAATGGCTTTGACTGGGTGCTGATGCGGCTCCTCGCCGGCATCAAGGTGACCCGTTCCGAGCTGATGGGCATGGGCGTCGGTGGGCTCCTCATGGAGATCGTCACGCGGCCGCAGCCGCGCGCTCAGCCCGAGACCGAAGGCAACAGCCAGGTCGCGGCCATCGTGCTCGCGGCGGGGCGCTCGACACGGATGGGCGGGCCGAACAAGCTGCTCGCCGAACTCGACGGCAAGAAGCTGGTGCGCCTCGCGACCGAGCAGGCGCTCGCTTCGAAGGCATCCGAGGTGATCGTCGTCACCGGTCATCAGGCCGAGCTGGTCGAGCAGGCGCTGCAAGGATTGAAGATGAGGTTCGTCCGTAACCCGGATTTCGCCGGCGGCATCGCAAGCTCGGTCAAGGCTGGTATCGCGGCGGTGCCGGAAAGCTGCGACGGCGCATTGGTCTGCCTCGGCGACATGCCGCTGATCGATGCCGGCCTGATCGACCGTCTCATCGACGGCTTTGCGCCCGACCGCGGCAATCTCATCGTCGTTCCGGTCAGCGAAGGCCGTCGCGGCAATCCCGTGTTGTGGTCGCGCCGCTTCTTCAGGGAATTGATGACACTCGACGGCGACATCGGTGCGCGGCACCTGATCGCCAAGCACGCCGAGGCGGTCGCAGAAGTGCCGGTCGACGGCGAGAGCGCCTTCCTCGACATCGACACGCCGCAGGCGCTGGAAGCCGCAAGACGCGGATGACGCTGCCGTAGGGTGGGTTAGCCGAAGGCGTAACCCACCACTTCGGCTTCCGCGGTGAGACACCTTGGTGAATTACGCTTCGCTAATCCACCCTACGAAGCTCTCAAACCCTCATGGTGAGGAGGCGCGAAGCGCCGTCTCGAACCATGAAGGCCCGGATCGCGCGCGGCCATCCTTCGAGACGACCGCTGCGCGGTCTCCTCAGGATGAGGTCCGAGCCTGCTGCCGCTTCCCGATCGCCCGATTTCAACCACCCGTTCACCATCTGGAAACGACCGCTGCCTACAGTCGCCGCCGCCTGCCTTGGGGGAGGGGAATTTCCATGGCTTCGAACGTCGTCGCGCGCCGTTGCGCGATGTTTTTCTTTGCGCTGTCGGTTTGTGTCACTGGTGCCCGTTACATCACCGAAGCCCACGCCGCCGGCGCGTTTGCGGTCGGCAAGTGCGGCGCCTATGGCCATGCTTATGATTATCGCGCCGAGCACGAGGCGCGCGCCGCGGCGCAGAAGCAGTGCAAGGGCGCGTGCACGACGGTGACGATGAAGCGTGCCTGCGCTGCGATGTCGGTCGATCTTTCCAACCCCTGCGGCCCCTATGGTTATGCCGTCAAGCCGAAGATCACGGCCTCGCTCAATGCCGCCACGCGCGAATGCTACAAGTACGGCGGCAAGGAATGCGTGATCCGTGCATGGGCCTGCGACGCCAAGGGCTGATTCCACAAGCGCTGATTCCTCTTGCCGTCATTCCGGGGCGATGCGACGGTACCGCGCGAAGCGCGGACCCGAGCATTGAGCCCAGAATAGTTGTCGAGGATATTCATGCAGTTCGACACCAAGATCGCAGTCGTGATCCGCACCGATCTTCAGGCCTGGCAGAAGCTCAACGTCGCCTCGTTTCTCACCAGCGGCATCGCCGCCGCGTTCCCCGAATGCATCGGCGAGCCGTATGAAGACGCCTCCGGCACGAAGTATCACGCGCTGATCGGTCAGCCGATCCTGATCTATGGTGCCGACGGTCCGGCGCTGTCGCGCGCGCTCGACCGGGCGCTGACGCGCAACGTCGCGCCGGCGGTCTATACCGAGGACATGTTCAAGACCACGCACGATGCGGCCAATCGCGAAGCGGTGAAGGCAGTCGCGCGCACCGATCTCAACCTCGTCGGCATCGCGATGCGCGCCGAGCGCAAGGTGATTGACAAGATTGTCGACGGTCTGAAGTTCCATGGCTGACGCGGCGTCCTGCGCCGTCACGGTTCTGTCATCAGTGGTGGCCGCGACGCATAAATTTGCGTTGTTTGACTCCAATCAAAGGAGTGCCGCCAGGCGTCGCTAGTCTGCCCCACGGATTGCAATGGAGCAGACACATGCCAACCATGAAAGCCGCAGTCGTCAGAGAATTCGGCAAGCCGCTGGTGATCGAGGACGTGCCGGTGCCGCAGGCCGGTCCCGGGGAGGTTCTGGTCAAAGTGAAAGCGTGCGGCGTCTGCCACACCGATCTGCACGCAGCCTCCGGCGACTGGCCGGTGAAACCGGTTCCCCCCTTCATTCCCGGGCATGAAGTTGCCGGCATCGTTGCCGCGCTGGGGCCCGGCGTGAAAAAACTGAAAGTGGGAGACGCGGTGGGTGTCGCCTGGCTGCACGATGCATGCATGTCCTGCGAATATTGCGAGACCGGCTGGGAGACATTGTGCGAGCACCAGCACAACACCGGCTACAGCGTGAACGGCGGTTTTGCCGAATATGTCATTGCCTCGGCCGCCTTCGCGGCAAAACTTCCGGCAGCGATCGATTTCGCCGCTATCGCGCCGATCCTGTGCGCCGGCGTCACCACCTACAAGGGACTGAAGGAGACGGACGCGCGGCCCGGCGAGTGGGTTGCGATATCGGGCGTCGGCGGGCTCGGCCACGTCGCGATCCAGTACGCAAAGGCGATGGGGTTCAAGGTCGCGGCGATCGATATTGCCGAGGACAAGCTGAAACTCGCGCGAGAGACCGGTGCCGATCTCGCGGTCAATGCGCTTGCAGCCGATGCGGTGGACAAGGTGTTGGCGGCAACCGGAGGCGGGGCGCATGGCGTGCTGGTGACGGCGGTCTCGACCGCCGCCTTCGCGCAGGCGCTGAAGATGGTGCGCCGGAAGGGCACCGTCAGCCTCGTCGGCCTGCCGCCGGGCGAATTCCCGACGCCGATCTTCGACGTCGTGCTCAAGCGCATCACCGTGCGCGGCTCCATCGTCGGCACGCGCCGGGATCTCGACGAAGCCATCGCATTCGCTGCCGACGGCAAGGTGAAGGCCGAAGTCGCCAAGGTGCCGCTCGCGGAGATCAATAACGTCTTCGACCGGATGAAGGCCGGCAAGATCGACGGCCGCATGGTGCTGGATTTTGGCTAGGGCAGGCTTCTCACCCCGGCGGCATGCCTTCGAACTTCGGCAGGCTAGGGTCGAGGTGATCCCAGCCATGCCCGCGCGCCGCATAAGTCACCACCTGCGGCTTGTAGCGGGCGGGTTCGTCGAGGCTCGCCACGCGGATGGTGAAGATGTCGGGCATCGCGGCAAAGGTCATGTACACAGGCAGGCCGCAGACCGGGCAGAATCCGCGCGTCTTCACGTTGCCGCTGTCGCCGACCATGTGCCAGTGCTTCGCCTCGCCCGTCATCGTGACGCCGGCGCGCGCGAAGGTCATGTACGAACCGTGGCCGGTGCCGCTTTCACGCTGGCAGTCTCGGCACTGGCAGTGATTGCTGAACAGTGGCTCACTGGCAATCGAATAGCGGATCGCGCCGCAGGCGCAGCCGCCGGTATAGGGCTTGTCCATCGCGATATCTCCCACTCACTCTTCGCCGCTGATCTCGTCGAGCTTTTTGACGACCTTCTTCCAACCGCCGCTCATGACGGTGTAGGCCGAGTCGTTCCTGGGCATGACGAAGCCTGCATGAACCAGGCGGATCCGCGTGCCGGCCTCGACCGGGGTGAGGGACCACGTCACGACGGTGTCGAGCGGCGCGCCGTAGCCGGTGTTGCGCTCGTCGCCGCCCTTCCAGGCGTAGACGAGGCGGCGGTTCGGCACGACCTCCAGAACACGGCAATGGATGACGCCGTCCCAGGCACCGCCCGGAGTGGTCTGGAACGTGAAGGCCTTGCCTTCGACGGCTTCAAACCCGTTCGGCGGCATCAGCCAGCGCCCGATCAGCTGGGCGCTGGTCAGCGCCTTCCAGACTGTCTCGGCCGTGTGAGGGAAGACCTCGTCGATGACGATGTCTTTTGTCTCGGCTTTCAACTCGGCTGCACTCACGGATCGATCTCCTTCAAGAGGTCACGCAGGTTCTGGAAGCGCTCGCGCCAGAAGACGCCGTAATGATCCATCCATTCGACCAGAGGCTCGAGGCCTTGCGGCGCGGCGCGGTAATAGACGTTGCGGCCCTCGGCGCGCTCGGCGACGAGACCGGCCTGCTTCAGCGACTTCAGGTGTTGCGAGATCGCGCCTTGGGTCACGCCGCTGCCGCGGGTCAACTCGGCGACGCTGATCTCCTTGCTCTCGAACACGCGCTCAAACACGGCGCGCCGCGTCGGATCGGCGAGGGCGCGCATCACGGTGGTGACGGATTTTGGGACGGCAGCGATCATGGAGATTCAATTAGTCGAGGCTAATGTATTAGTCAATGCTAATTTATTTCATTCTGACGGAAGCCGCTTGGTCGAATTGACTTTGACTGACCGGTCAGTCATAAATTGGAAATGACAAGCAAGCCAACCAAAGCCGTCGTGCCAACCGCCGCTCGCGCCAGCGCCAAGGGCCATGCGCCCGAGGAGGCGCCCGCCTCGAACCGTGCCGCACGCGCGGCCGAACGGCGCGCCGCGATCGTGGAGGCGGCGATGGAGGAGTTCATCGCGCGCGGCTTTGCCGCAACGCGGCTCGACGACATCGCCAAGCGCGCCGGTGTCGCCAAGGGCACGATCTACCTGCACTTCAAGGACAAGGAATCGATGTTCGAGGAGCTCGTGCGCACGGTGATCGTACCTGTCGTGGCGAAGCTGAATGCACTGCCGCCACCGACGGGGTCGGTCCGCGATCTCATCGAGGCCTTCGCCGGCAACTTCCTGAAAGACGTCATGGGTACAAGGCGCGGTGATCTCGTGCGCCTGATCGTGGCGGAGGGGCCGCGCTTTCCGGCCGTGGCCGACTTCTATTATCGCGAGGTCGTCTCGCGTGGGATCGCCGGCATGCGCGCGCTGATCGAGCTCGGCATCGCCCGCGGCGAGATCCGCGAGAAGGACCTCGCGCGCTATCCGCAGATCCTGATCGCGCCCGCGTTGATTGCAGTGATCTGGCAGAGCCTGTTTGCGCGGCATGCGCCGCTCGATGCGCAGGAGATGCTGCGCGTCCATCTCGATTTGATTTTTGGCGAACGGAGGACGACATGAGGTCGTCGCAAACCATTTCTCGCCTCATCCTGAGGAGCGCGGAACGCGCGTCTCGAAGGATGAAGGCCCGGCTGTTGCCCCTCGCCCTTCGAGACGCCGCTTCGCGGCTCCTCAGGGTGAGGGATCGACAGCATTGGTTGCCGCAAGCAATTTTGAAACTCACATTGGCCGCCGCGCTCGCAACCGCGCTTGCCGGCTGCACGGAGAAGCGCGATCCCGGCTTCCAGGGCTGGGTCGAGGCCGACATGATCTATGTCAGCCCGGACGAAGCGGGGCGGGTGACCAAGCTCAATGTCCGCGAAGGCGACGAGGTGAAAGTGGGCGATCACCTCTATTCGGTGGATGATGATCTCCAGCTCGCCGATCTCAACCAGACCAAGGCGACACTGGCCAATGCGCAGCAAGTGTTCGATCGCGCGGATTCCCTACGCAAGACCGGCTCCGGCACGCAGGCGGCGCTCGATTCCGCCGTCTCGGACTTACGGGTTGCGCAAGCGCGGGTGGTGACGTCGGAGACGCGGCTGGCACGACGCAGGGGCTTTGCGCCGGTCGCCGGCACCATCCAGCAGATCTATTTCCGCGAGGGCGAGATGGTGGCGGCGCAGCGGCCGGTGCTCTCGATCATGCCACCCGGCAACATGAAGCTGCGCTTCTTCGTGCCGGAGGCAGAGCTGCCGAAGCTTGCGATCGGCGACGAAGTCCGCGTGTCCTGCGATAATTGCTCGGCCGATCTCACCGCAAAGATCTATTTCATCGCGACCAGCGCGGAATACACTCCGCCGGTGATCTACAGCCTCGACGAGCGCAACAAGCTCGTCTACCTGATCCAGGCACGACCCTCGCGGCCAGATGCCTTGCGGGTCGGGCAGCCGATCAATGTCTACCTCAATCCCAAGACACCGGTGGCGGACAAGCGATGAACGGCGGCAACGGCATCGCGATCGACGTGAAGGGCCTGACGAAGTCGTTCGGCGGTCGCGAGGTCGTGCACGATCTGTCGATGCAAGTGAAGCGCGGCTCGATCTACGGCTTCCTCGGACCGAACGGCTCGGGCAAGACCACGACCATCCGCATCCTCTGCGGCCTGCTGACGCCCGACAGCGGCGAGGGCACCTGCCTTGGCTACGACATCCGTCGTGATGCCGAGAAGATCAAGCGCCAGGTCGGTTACATGACCCAGCGCTTCAGCCTCTACCAGGACCTCTCGGTGCGCGAGAATCTCGAATTCGTCGCGCGGCTCTACGGCCTCGCCGATGCGCGCGGAGCCGCGCGCGAGATGATCAAGCGGCTCGGGCTCTCGGGCCGCGAGGAGCAGCTCGCGGGCGAACTCTCCGGCGGCTGGAAGCAACGCCTGGCGTTAGGCGCCTGCACGCTGCCCAGTCCGAAACTGCTGCTGCTCGACGAGCCGACCGCGGGCGTCGATCCCAAGGCGCGGCGCGATTTCTGGAACGAGATCCACGCGCTCGCGGCCGGCGGCCTCACCGTGCTGGTCTCCACCCATTACATGGACGAGGCCGAGCGCTGCCACGAGATCGCCTACATCGCCTACGGTCACTTGCTGGCGCATGGCACGGTGGATGAGGTGATCGCGAAATCCGCGCTGACGACCTATACCGTGACGGGCGAGGATTTGAACGACCTTACCGCCGGGCTGACCGGCAAGCCCGGAATCGACATGGTGGCGCCGTTCGGCACCTCCTTGCACGTCTCCGGCCGCGACATCGCGGCACTCGAATCCAGCATCGCGCCCTGGCGCGAGAAGAGCGACCTGCACTGGCACAAATCGTCGCCGTCGCTAGAAGACGTGTTCATCGAGCTGATGGGGCGCTCCAGGGACAATTTCCAATAAGGATTTCCAATGAGCGCCTCCGATCAAGCCGCGCCAGCGCACGAAATCCGGGAGCGTTTCGGTTTCTGGAAGCGCTCCTATGCGATGCTGATCAAGGAGTTCATCCAGCTCAAGCGCGACCGCGTGTCGTTCGCGATGATCGTGATGCTGCCGGTGATGCAGCTCCTGCTGTTCGGCTATGCGATCAACACGACGCCGCACCATCTGCCGAGCGCGGTGCTGCTGCAGGAGGACTCAGATCTCGCCCGCTCAGTGTTGAAGGCGCTGGAGAACACCGCCTATTTCCGCTTCATCTACGAGGTGCACGACGTCGACGATTTCGACAACCTCCTGAAATCGGGCAAGGTGCTGTTCGGCGTCGAGATTCCGCGCGGCTTCGAGCGGGCGGTGCGGCGCGGCGACAGGCCGGCGCTGCTGGTTGCGGCCGACGCCACCGACCCGGTCGCGGCGAGCGCGGCACTCGGCTCGCTCGGCATGGTCGTGCAGACCGCGCTTGCGCATGATCTCTATATCGGCGATCCCCCGGCGATGCCGTTCGAGATCCGCGCGCACGCCCGCTACAATCCGGCCGCGTCCTCCAGCCTCAACATCGTGCCGGGCCTCGTCGGCACCATCCTCACCATGACCATGCTGATCTTCACCGCGCTCTCCGTCACGCGCGAGGTCGAGCGCGGCACCATGGAGGCCCTGTTATCGATGCCGATCAGGCCGGTCGAGATAATGTTCGGCAAGATCATCCCTTACGTGCTGGTCGGCTTCATCCAGGCGTTCCTGATCATCGGCATCGGCGTCGGCCTGTTCGGCGTGCCCGTGCTCGGAAACCTGTTCCTGCTGGCGCTGCTCTCGACGCTGTTCATCACGACCAATCTGTCGATCGGCTACACGATCTCGACGCTCGTGCAGAACCAGCTCCAGGCCATGCAGATGTCGATGATGTTCTTCCTGCCGAGCATTCTGCTGTCCGGCTTCATGTTCCCGTTCGCGGGCATGCCGGCCTGGGCGCAATATGTCGGCGAGGCCCTGCCGCTGACGCACTATCTGCGCATCGTCCGCGCCATCATGCTGAAGGGCGCGACCATGCAGAATTTGCGCTTCGACGCGCTGGCGCTGGCGATCCTGATGCTGGTCGCCATGACCATCGCCGTGACGCGCTTCCGCCGCACGCTGGATTGAGGCACAATACCCCGGAAACGAGGGGGAGAGATGGTCCGCTTTGCGAGCAGGAAAGCCCGTCAGCATGCCGTTCTGGCGGAGGATTTCGAGCGCGAGCTGACACGGGAGGTGCTGCGCACCGAACTGATGCGGGTGAGGGCGCTGATCATGACGGGATGTGTCATGGGCCTCTTCCTCACAGTGGTCTACCTGATCGACCCAGCCGTCGTGGATCGGGTCTGGCACGGGATTGGCGGGCTCGCCGAGATCTACGGTCTTCTGATCGGATTTGTTCTGTTCGAGGTCTGGGTCCACGCCCAGATCAGGAAGAACCTCAAGCTCGGCCGTGACGTGCCGATGGTCCGCCGCTATATCGGGGCCTTCATCGAGACATCGCTACCCACGGTGATCCTCATCCTGCAGATTCGTGCCATGGGTGCGAGCCAGGCGCTCGGCTTCGCGGTGCCGTTGTTCTACTTCATTTTCATCATTCTCTCGACGTTGCGTCTCGATTTCCGGCTTTCCGCGTTCACCGGCTTCGTCGCCGCGGCCCAGCTGTTTGCCGTTGCGTTGATCTACGATCCCGCAAGTGGCGTTGGCGAGCCGCAGATCTACTTCCATGCGGTCCGCAGCATCATCATCCTGGTCTGCGGTGTGCTCGCGGGCGCCGTCGGTGCGCAGTTGCGGCGGCAATTCACCACGAGCATCGTAGCCGCCACCGCGCGTGACAGGGTGACGAACCTGTTCGGCCAGCACGTCTCCCCGCAGGTGGTGGAACGGCTGATGGCGGCGGGAACGAGCGCGGGCGGCGACGTCCGCCGCGTCGCCGTGATGTTCGTCGATTTCCGCGGCTTCACCGCCGGCGCGCAGTCGCGTACGCCGCAGGAGGTGGTCGATCGTCTCGACGGCGCCTTCGCCGTGCTGGTCGACATCCTCGACCGCCAGGGCGGCATCGTGAACAAGTTTCTCGGCGACGGCTTTCTCGCGCTGTTCGGCGCGCCGCTGGAGGCCTCCGACGCCGCGCACCGCGCGGTCGCCGCGGGGCGCGAGATGCTGACTGCGATGGACCGCATCAACGCGCAGACGAGCTGGCCGCTCCGGATCGGCATCGGCATCCATTTCGGCGAGGTCGTCGCCGGCAACATCGGCTCGCCCCGGCGCAAGGAGTACACAGTGATCGGCGACACCGTGAACTTCGCCTCGCGGCTGGAAGCACTGAACAAGGAGTTTGGCTCGCAACTCCTGATCTCCGCTGCCGTCCGCGAGGCGCTCGGCGAAGACGGCGACGATGCCGTCGCGCTCGGCGAGGTCGAGGTGCGCGGCTACGAGCAGAAGGTGGCGGTGTTTCAGCTCGGGTAGGAGGCAAGCCTTCCGGCAAAGCTCGGCTTCAGTGAAGGCGCGCGATGAAAATATCTGCCGCAGCTCTCCGCTTCCGCGATTGCTCCGATTGCACCGAATTTTGGGGCATGACGAGCGACATCGCAGGCTAGTAGACTGCCGCGCGATGCGGCCGGTCGTGGCCGCCATGCGTAGAGGAAACCAACGATGCAGCGCCGCTACATCACCGTCGACGTGTTCACCGACCGCGCCTTCGGCGGCAACCAGCTTGCCGTGGTGCTCGATGCCGGCGGGCTGTCCGCCGCGCAGATGCAGGCGATCGCGACCGAGTTCAACTATTCCGAGACGACCTTCGTGCTGCCGCCGCGCGACAAGGCCAATGATGCCGAGGTGCGCATTTTTACGCCGGCCAGGGAGATTCCCTTTGCGGGTCATCCCAATGTCGGCACCGCCTTCGTGCTGGCGACGATCGCGAAGGAGCCGAAGCCGCGTCTTCTGTTCGAGGAAAAGGCGGGGCTTGTGCCGGTCGATATCGTGAGAGAGCAGGGCCGCGTCGTCAGCACCGAACTCACCGCGCCGCAGCCCTTGGCGCGGCTGTCGCAATTGTCCGCCGCTGATGCTGCAAGCTGCATCTCGCTCAATGCAGAGGACATCAGGCTCGACCGTCACGCGCCGCAGGTCGTCGGCGTCGGAACGCCATTTCTGGTGATGGAGCTGCAGTCGCGCGATGCGCTGAAGTGGGCGAGGCCCGATGCGGCGGCCTTCGGCAAGGTATTTCCGCGCGACGGTGCGTTCGCGGCCTGGTTCTATACCCACGATGTGCCGGCAACGGAGGCGCCTTGCGAGATCCAGGCACGGATGTTCTTTCCCGGCGCCAGCGGCCTCGTCGAGGATCCCGCCACCGGCAGCGCGACGGTCGCCGCGGCCGCACTGTTCGCCGATCTCGATCCCATGCGTGACGGCGAATTGAAGCTCACGGTCGGTCAGGGCTTTGACATGGGCCGGCCGAGCATGCTCCTGACCCGCGTGCGCAAGCAGGATGGCAAGATCGTCTCCGCCCATGTCGGCGGGAGCTGCGTGCAGATGATGGAAGGGACGTTTAAGCTGGCGGGGGAGGGCTGAATCTTCTCCGTCGGTTGGGGCGAACTCTCTCCACCTGTCATTCCGGGCTCGCGCTACGCGCGCCCCGGAATGACAAGAGTTAGATTTGGGCCCGACTCGTGCTCCCGGACGCGAAGCTACACCAGCCGCCCCGCGAGGTTCTTCACCGCCACACCATCCCGCTCCTCGATGATCTCCGCGATCATCTGGCGATGGCAATGGGTGTGGTCGCGCTCGTAGCAGAGCAGGCACACCGGGCCGGCCTTCTTCACCAGCGCCGCGAGTTCGTCCATCTCTTCTCTGGCCTGCGGCGTCCTAAGGTGCTTCGCGTAGATCTTCTCGAGCACCTCGTACCGGCCGCTGCGCGCGGCGAGGCGGCCTTCCTTCGGCGTGCCGAGCGCCGCAAGATGGACATAGGCGATGCCGCGCTCGTCGAGTCCTGCGGACAGCTGCTTCTTGGAAAAGCCGGGCCGGCGCGACGAGGTCACCGCGCGCACGTCGACCACGAGCTTGACGCCGGCCTGCTCCAATTCGTCCAGCACAGCCTTGGGCGGCGTCTGCTCATAACCGATGGTGAAGAGCTTTGTCGCCTTTGCCACGAGCTATCCTCAGCTCACTCGCGCGATCAGTTCCATGGCGCCGGCTGGCGCGCGCACCTTGCCCTCGTGGATCACGTAGGCGAATACGTCGCGCGGCTCTTTCTTCGGTTTTGCCTTGTCGACCTTCGGCAGGTCGTCCGGTTCACTTCCCTCAGCCCAGGCCTGAAACCGCTTGCTCCAGGCATCCAGCTCTTTCGGCGGATAGCAGGTCTTGATCTCGTCATTGCCTTTCTGCAGCCGGGCATAGACGAAGTCGCCGGCGACGTCGGCGATCGCCGGATATTTGCCGTGCTCGGCAAACACCACCGGCGTCTCGAACTCGCGGATCAGCGCGACGAAGTCGGGCGTGCAAAAACTGTCGTGGCGGACTTCGACGACATGGCGCAGCGCGCGTCCCTCGAGCTTGCGTGGCAAGAGCTCCAGGAACTTGCCGAAATCGGCGCCGTCGAATTTCTTCGTCGGTGCGAATTGCCACAGCACGGGCCCGAGACGGTCGCCGAGCTCCAGCACGCCGGAATCATAGAACCGCTTGATGGAATCGCCGGCCTCGGCGAGTACGCGGCGGTTGGTGGCGAAGCGCGGCCCCTTCACCGAAAACACGAAACCATCGGGCACTTCGCTCGCCCATTTGCGAAAACTCTCCGGCTTCTGCGAGCCGTAATAGGTGCCGTTGATCTCGATCGAGGTCAGCTTCGACGCCGCATAGGACAGCTCCTTCGCCTGAGTGAGCTTCTCGGGGTAGAACACGCCGCGCCAGGGCTCGAACGTCCAGCCGCCGATGCCGATGAAGATGTTGCCGGATTTTTTTGACGCGGTTTTTGCTTTGGCCACGGGAGGATCTCGCATCGACGGGGAGGGAGAGGTGTCATCCTAATCAAACCAGATGCGATTGGCCAGTTTTCTGACCTCGACGGGGCATTGTCGATGGCCGGCAATCTGACAGAAAGATGCCTGCGCGGCCTCGGCTCGCTGTCCCCGGTTGGAGCGATAAGAACATAGGCGCCGGCTGAACAACCTCAGCTCGGCCTGGTCGCAGCCTGACGCTAGTTCGTTCCCTTCGTGCTGGCGAGATAGTCGACGATCGCGGGCACATCGCTTTCGTCGATGGGCGCCTTGTAGACCTTGATCATCTTCTGAACCTCGGACTCCCAGGTGGACTTGGAGAGAGCCGGCTGGTTCAGCACCATGTCTGCTGAGTGACAGGCTAGACAGTTGTTGTTGATGGCGTCCGCGCCGGAGCCGCCCGGGAAGAGCGCGTCACCTGATGGAAGCTCCACGGTCGTAGACGTGATCGCAGGAGCGGGTTGAACCCAGGCGGGCGTGGACGTCAGCAGGGCAGCGAACGAGGCGCCCAGAGCAACGATGGCGTGCCGCATGAATTTGCTCCTAGATCGCGGTGATATGAGCCGTCTCGACGGCGTTGAGCATGAAGCCGCTGTTATTCCAGTTGGACACCGCGGGCTGAATGTCGCCGCTGAGATTCGTACAGCGGACCATCAGTGAATGCGGGCCCTTCAACAGCTGGGGGATGTTCACTTGCCAGCCGCGAAAGCTGTACTTCCCGTGATCCTCGTCAAGTGTCGCGAGTTGCCAGGTCCGGCCGTCATCCATCGAAAGCTCGACCTTGGCGACGCCCGCGTCGCCTCCGAAAGCTATTCCGCGGATCGTCGTGTTGACGCCCGCTGGAAGCGACGCGCCTTCCGCAACATTCGTGAAGAAGGACCGCGGCACCATCCGGCTGATCGGAACCATCTTTACCCCGGTCTGGCCCGGCGTGATGTTGGCGTGCGGCGTGTCCGGGATGGTGTAGGCGGTCGCCATCCAATAGTTGTCGTCCGCGCGATCGAGAACCTCGATGTCGCTAAGCATCTTGACCCAGTAGGTCGAGTACCATCCCGGCACGATCAGACGCAACGGAAAGCCGTTCAGCAGCGGCAATTGCTCACCGTTCATCGCGAAGGCGATCATGACTTCACCGTCGCGCGCATGATCGATGTCGAGCGACTTTCGGAAATCGGGTGCTTCGGGCACCACGGGCTCGTCCAGTCCGTTGAAGCGGACCTGGAGCGCGCCTGACTGGACGCCTGCGCGATCGAGCACATCCTCGAGCAGGACTCCCGTCCATCGCGCATTGCCCATCGCGCCATGCGCCCACTGCGCGCCGGGGACGCGAGGTGAAAAGAAGCCCCGGGAATTGCCCGAACACTGGTTGACGGCGGCAAGCTCCACGCGAGGCATCTTGAGCAGATCGCCGATCGACAAGGAAAGTACTTGATTGACGTGGCCACGCACAGCGAGCCTGAAGGCGTCTGCATCAACCGACGTCGGGATCACGGTCCAGTGCCAGCGCACATAGAACTGGTCGTTCGGCGTGAACACGCCGCGATCGAAAATCTCCATCGGGGTTTCCAGCAGCGGCGGTCGGGCGCGCTGCAGGATCATGGGCCCCTTCTGCGGGAAGTCATGCGTTACCGGCCGTTCTTGCGGGCCACTGGCGAACGGAAGACGCACCGATTGATCGGCCCAGGCCGATGAGCCGGCGAGCGCCATGCCGGCGACTCCGATCGTGCGGAGCACGGCGCGGCGAGATAGAGCTTGAGAACGTGTGTTGTTGCGATGTTGCGGCATGGAAAGCTCCTGTCGAGCTGGGCGTGCGCATTTATGCAGGTTCACTCATCCGAGGATCAGGTCTGCAAAGGGATCTTCGACGCGCTGCTGCGACGGCGCCTGGCGCTGGTAAAGCAGATGCCGGTTGGCAAGGCGGAAGCGCTCCTGCGAGTGAATGGTACTCCTGTCGCCCGAGGAATGCATCAGGCTGCTGGCATGCGCGAGTGGCGCACCGAGGGTCGATGCGGTGATGACAAGCAAGGCAATTGTGAGAGAAGCGCGGAGCGAACGGGTCATTGTCAATCTCCATCTCGATGTTCTGGCAAGCGGGATGTTCAATGTGCTTGCTGCTTCCCAAAAGGTAGACTGCGGTGTGGCTGCAATCCAACGAGATGATTAGATCGTTCTGATCGCCGGCCACGATCAAATGCCCAGGGACTCCTCCGCGCGCCAGGAACGCCCCGGCATTACTGGCGAGGCGTCAGTTCGATCGTTGCAACAGAGATATCGCCTGCGGGCGCAGGCCTTCCTACGCAGCGGCGCCCGCCGCGATACTCGACATCAGCGCGGCCTCGGCCTTGCTCACGTGCCGCTCCTTGTGACGCAAAGCGTAGAACGAACGTTTCGCCATTTCGCCTTCCAGCTGAAACAGCCGCTTTGCCGCGATTCCCTTTTCGACCACCAGATCGGAGATGGCCGCGGCACAGCGGCCGGTCTCGACAGCCGTTCGAATTGCCTCGTTCGAAGCGAATTCGAGCTGCACCTTGAGGTCGGAAAGGCGCACTCCGCGCTTCTTCAGGGCCCGTTCGAACATGGCACGCGTTCCGGACCCCGGCTCGCGAAGAACCCATGGTGTCGCGGCGATCCAATTTGGAGGCAGCTTTCTCTGGTTCGCCAGAGGGTGTTGTGGGCCCACAACGGCGACCAGCGCATCGCCGTCGACGCGGCGGGCAGACAATGCGGCGTCGTCGATGTCGCCCTCGATGAAGCCGAGATCGGCCATGCCGTCCCGAACGTCGGCCGCGACGTGTTCGGTATTGGCGATCTTCACGTCAAGTTCGATGCCGGGATAGGTCGCCTGGAAAGCCAGCAGCCTCGCAGGCAGCCAATAGCTGCCGACGGTCTGGCTGGCGGCGATCACAAGCCGTCCTGCCTTGAGCCCGGCGAAGTCCCGCAGAACCTGCTCTGCTGCATAGGCGCGTGCCAGCACGGCACGGGCTTCGCCGAGAAATGAGCGCCCCATATGCGTGAGAACGATGCCGCGACCCACCCGATCAAACAGTTTGACGCCGTAACGGCCTTCGAGCGCGGCGATTGCCGCGCTCGTGGCCGATTGTGTCAGATTCAACTCACGGGCGGCTCGTGTCACGTGCTGCTTGTCGGCGACCGCGGCGAAGATTCGGAGCTGTTCGAGCGTCATGGTCACCCCGCAAATTTGATGAGAGCCAGGCTGAAGGCTGCAATGAACAGGAAGGCAAGTGCACCCAATATAGCCGGACGCAGCCCCTGCGCGTGGAGTTTCGAGACGTCGGTCTCAAGTCCCATGGCGGCGAGGGCGATCGTGAGCAGGAAGGTGGACAGGGCGACCATCGCGACTTCGCCGGCCTGCTGGCTGTTCTGAAAGGAGGCAGCGGCGACCTGCGCAATCTCGTGGATCGATGCCCCGCTCCAGAGTCCATAGGCCGACCGGGCTTGTCGGAAAATGGGCTGGGCTTCAGGGAGCCTACGCGGCGAGCCCATCTTCGAATGGCCACGGAAATGATTTGTCTTTTTTCGAAACTGCAAGAACTTTATTGTCGTCCGATCCGAAGAAGGAGAACAAGATGCGGATGCTGATGGTGGGAGCGGCGCTCTTCGTGGTGACATCTGCTGCCCTAGCTGGCGATGACGATGCCAAGGGCGCGCAGAAGCTGGCCATGCAAGGCCGCGACGATTACTGGCATTGCCTGGCGCGGGAATATTCGCGCGATAGCAATCAGGGCCTGTCGGAACAGGATTTTGGCCGCTCGGTCGCCGGCGCCTGTCCGTCGGAGCGGCAATATTACAGGGTGGCGCTGCTCGACTACCTGACCATGCAGTATCCGAGCATCGATTCGGCTGCCCATCTCGCCACTGCGAACAGGGCGGTCGAGTCGGCGCAGAAGGACATCGTGACGGCCTTCGTCAAGCACAGGCCGCCAGCACAGTAGGCGAGTGGCGAATGGCCAATAGCGAATGGAGCAAGAAATCCGGCCTTCCTCATTCGCTACTCGCCATTCGCTATTCGCCGCTCCGCCGAGGGCCCTTCCGGCCGCGCGCTCATCCATGGTATCGTGGGGCGTATCTGGAACAGGGGTAGGCTTTCATGTCGTCTGAGTCGGTGGGTGGCATTCTGGGCGCGATCGTCGCGGTGATCGTGCTCGTGGCTGCCGTCGTCTTCGGGCCCATCGGCCAGTACGACAAGCCGCCCAAGCCGGCGAAGGTCGATCCTGCCCCTGCGGCGGCGCCCGCAGCCCCTGTTGCACCCGCGCCGCGCGGCCCGGTGATCAAGGAGGTCCCGAACGAGTGACCCCCGAAAAGGGGTGCTTTTGCCCATTGCAAAGCGGTTTTTCGTTCTTATTTAGGTTGTAACGGCGACGTTGAGCGAAAAACTCCGGCGCTGTAACGACCTTGGAATAGCTTGGGCCTGCGCCGGATGTACGCGCGGACCATCGTTCCGGGGTCGTTGGCATTTTAGAGCCCCTTTGGGCCACTTTCCCCCACAAGCCCGGCTTGGCAGCGCACGACGCGGCAGATATACGCTGACGTCATGAATGAAGCGATCAGACCGGGCTCCGGCACCCCGCCGCAGGCTCTAGAGGCGCCGGTATTGTCGGTCGTCGTCCCGACCTTCAACGAGCGCGCCAATGTCACGGTGCTGTACCGGCGGCTGGAGACGGTGCTGGCCGGCATCGCCTGGGAAGTCGTGTTTGTCGACGACAATTCGCCCGACGGCACCTGGGATGTCGTGCGCGCGCTGGCCCAGCGCGACAACCGCGTGCGCTGTGTCCGCCGCATCGGCCGCCGCGGCCTGTCGGGCGCCTGCATCGAGGGCATCCTGGCCTCCAGCGCCCCCTATGCGGCGGTGATCGACGCCGATCTCCAGCACGACGAGGCGCAACTGCCAAAGATGCTGTCGCTCCTCGCAGGCGGGCAGGCCGAACTCGTCGTCGGCAGCCGCTACATCGAGGGCTACAAGAGCGAAGGTTTCAACAAGCAGCGCGCCGGCGCCAGCGCGCTTGCGACCGAGGTCGCAAAGAAGATGCTGCGGGTCGAGATCGCCGATCCCATGAGCGGCTTTTTCATGGTCCGCCGCGACCGTTTCGAGGAACTCGCGCCAAAACTCTCGGTGCACGGCTTCAAGATACTGCTCGACCTCGTCGCCACCGCGCACGGCTCATTGCGGGCGGTCGAGGTTCCCTACACGTTCGGCGAACGCCAGCACGGCGAGAGCAAGCTGGATTCCATGGTCGCGCTCGACTTCCTCGGTCTGGTGCTGGCCAAACTGACCAACGACATCGTCTCGCTGCGCTTCATCCTGTTCGCGATGGTCGGCGGTATCGGCCTCGTGGTGCATCTCACCACGCTGTTCATCGCGCTTGAGCTGTTCAAGGCGCCGTTCGCGGAGGCGCAGGCCGCTGGTGCCATCGTCGCCATGACCAGTAATTTCGTCCTCAACAACTTCCTCACCTACCGCGATCAGCGGCTGAAGGGCTTTGCGTTGCTGAGCGGCTTGATCGCCTTCTACATCGTGTGCAGCGTCGGCTTGCTCGCCAATGTCGGCGTCGCCTTCTCGGTCTACGACCAGGAACCGATCTGGTGGCTGGCCGGCATGGCCGGCGCGCTGATGGGCGTGGTGTGGAACTACGCAATGTCCGGCCTGTTCGTCTGGCGCAAGAAATAGCGCACGATGGGCGGAGCCGACGCGCGGGTCGTTCGCAATACCGCGCTGGTGATCCTTGCGCTGGTTGCGCTACGGCTGGTGGCGGCTGCCTTCACGCCGATCACCTTCGACGAAGCCTATTACTGGATGTGGTCGAAGAACCTGGCGGGCGGTTATTACGACCACCCGCCGATGGTCGCCTATGTGATCCGCGCCGGCACCATGATCGCCGGCGACACCGAGCTCGGCGTCCGCCTGGTTTCGATCCTGCTCGCGCTGCCGATGAGCTACGCGATCTATCGCTCCGCCGCGATTCTGTTCGGCGGCGCGCGGGTGGCGGCGACCAGCGCCATCCTGCTCAATGTGACGATGATGGCCTCGGTCGGCACGCTGATCGTCACGCCCGATGCGCCGTTGCTGGTTGCCTCCAGCTTCGTGCTGTTCTTCCTCGCCAAGGTGCTGGAGACCGGCCGCGGCGTCTGGTGGCTGGCCGTCGGCGCGGCCGTCGGCGCGGCGCTGCTGTCGAAATACACTGCGATGTTCTTCGGGCCGGCGATCCTGATCTGGCTCGCGGCCGTGCCGAAACTCAGGCGCTGGTTTCTCTCGCCCTGGCCCTATCTCGGCGGCCTCGTTGCCCTGGCGCTGTTCTCGCCGGCGATCCTCTGGAATGCGGATCATCAATGGGTGTCGTTCGCAAAACAGCTCGGGCGCGCCAGAATCGAGGATTTCCGCCCCGTTTTCATCGCCGAGCTGATCCCGACCCAGATTGCGTTCGCAACGCCGCTGGTCTTCATTCTCGGCGCGATGGGGCTGCACGCGCTGACCTGGCGCCGGGCCGGCGCACTGGCCTCGCGCGTACTGATCGAGACGATGTTCTGGACCATCGTCGTCTATTTCGTCTGGCATTCGCTGCATGCCCGCGTCGAGGCCAACTGGTTCGCGCCGGTCTATCCGCCCTTCGTCGTCGCCGCGGCCGCTGCCGCAAATCTCGTGCAGTGGAAGCCGCGCGAGCGGCGGTTGGCAGACTTCTGCCTGCGCTGGGCCGCGCCGGTCGGCATCGTGATGTTTGCAGCGCTGATCGTGCAGGCCAACACCGGTTGGCTATCCGGCTATCGCCGCGATGCGACCGTGCGCAGCGTCGGCGTCGGCTGGCGCGAACTCGCCGCAGAGATCGAGGCCGTGCGCGCCCGCAAGGGTGCGACTTGCGTGCTTGCGGCGGATTACGGCACCACCGGCTGGCTCGCTTTCTATCTGCCGCGCGGCACCTGCGTGGCGCAGCAGACCCAGCGCATCCGCTGGGTCAACATGCCTGAGCCCGATCCGAAGCTGCTTGCGGGCAAGTTGCTCTATGTCGATGAGCTGCGCCCCGACGGACATGCGTTCCTGAACGACCTCTTCGCGCAGGTGACGCGTGTCGCGGAGTTGCAGCGCAAGCGCGGGCCGCTCATCATCGAGACCTACGGCATCGATCTGTTGGAAGGCGCCAAGGGCGACGTGCTGGACCGCTCGCCGCCGCCGGAACTCCTGCGTTGAGCGGAGGGGGGCACCTCACGGTGTAGCCTGCGCCGCCGGCCGGCTTGCCGTCACGAGTTCAGCGAGTGCCTTGTCCGCCTTATGGATGGCTAGGATGTTGATCCCGGCGTCGAGGACCTCGTAGCCGTGAGCTTTGAGCCATTGGTGCAGTTTGCCTACGTCGCACTTGATCTTTTCGATCAGCATGATCGGGTGGCTCCGCTCGATGGTTTGGCGCGCGCCTTCTAGTGCTTCCAACTCCATCCCCTCGATGTCGAGCTTGATGAGGTCGACGCGCGACAGGTTCAACTCGTCGAGGGTCAGTTTCCGGACGGTGACCGTGTTCTTGTAGTCGATCTGCTGGCCGATGAACTCGTTGTTTCCTCGCTCGCGTAACTCCAGGCTGCCGAAGCTCGATGGAACCAAATAGTCGGGATGCGGGATCTCCAGGGCTCCGCTTTCGGATGAGACGGCACCAAGCACCGCCAGCGCGTTAAAGCAGTTGTTGATCGCAATATTGCCCGCCAGTGCGTAGTAGATGCGCTCCTGGGCTTCGATGGCGATCACCGAGCCCCAGCCAGTCATCGCTTTAGCCCATTCGACGGTATGAACGCCGATGTTGGCGCCGCAATCGATGGCGACGACGCCGTCGCCGAAGGATTTGCGGCGGAGGGCCAGCAATTCGACGGCAAGCTTGACTTCTGCCGGATCGAAATGTGCGGATTCCAGAATCTGGAAACCGACACCGTAGCCGCGATTCGCATCGACCATGCGGTAGTCCAAACGATTGACGATCATCGTTCCGTGATTCGACGACGCCAGTACGAAGGCAAGCTTGCGTCCCACGCTCATAAGTCTCTCCAGGTAAGAATGAGAGACTGCAACACGGTTCGCTTGGCCGAAGCTTACCGCCGTCTGCGGCGGCCGGCCATTGCACGACAAACCGTTGTCGATCCAGCTATCATCAGGCCGAGCCCGGCAAGATTTACAACGCCCATTGGTGCCGACGGGCATGTTTATTTCGGCGGAGGAGTCGTTGCTCAGTCCGGCCAGATCGATGACAGCGTCCATGCCCTCAAACTGCGTGGGGTCCACGGTGCGGATGTCGTCGACGACCATCCTGATATTCGGGTGGGAAGCCGCCTGCATGAAGCGATCACGGCCGAAAAAGCCGCGATCGAGCGCTAGGAAAATTTCTCAGGTGCGATATTTTTTGTGCCTAAGACCTGCTCATGTTGCGGCCAGGCGCTGATTGGTGCACGTGCTGTATCGCGGCGACGATGAGATCGCACTCTTCATCGGTCATGTCGTTATAAAGGGGCAGCGAAATCACGTTGTAGGCAGTTCGCTCTGTCACGTCTAATTTCACTTCCTTCTGTGTCCTGTAGGCCGTCATGTGATGGCACGGCGGGCTGTAATACTTCCGGACGAAAACATCATGTTTCTCAAGTGCGGATGCCAGCGCCTCTCGGTCGAGTCCAAATCGCTCGATGTCGACAACGACTGGCAGGAATAGCCAGTTCGCTTGTACACCTGCGGGTTCTCGCCCCACCAGCAGGCCGGGAATTTGGGAAAGGCCGCTTCTCATGCGCTCGACAGCCCGACGACGTGTCGCAACTGTGTGCTCGAACGTCTTGAGTTGCTCGAGGCCAATGAGAGCCGATATCTCCAGCATCTTGCCGTTCAAACCTGACTCATGACAGTCGGCACCATCGACTTGCCCGAAGTTGCGCAGCGCTTTAACCCGGGCGAGCAATTCTGAATCGTGGCTGCAGACGCATCCGCCTTCCATCGTCGAGAAGGCTTTGGTGGCGTGGAAGCTGAACATCTGCGCGTCTGCGAAGCCGCCTACCAGCCGACCATTGACGCGGGTGCCGAACGACGGCGCGCTATCGACAAGAAACTTGAGCCTGTGGCGCTTGGCGATGTCAGCAAGCGAAGTGTAATCGCTGGCTACCCCATAAGCGTCGACGGCAAGGATGGCGACGGTACGGTCCGTGATCCTGCGCTCCACATCGCTCGGGTCGAGGCGCATGGTCAGGTCATCGAGGATGTCCGCAAATACCGGTTCGGCGCCCACCCATCTGACAGCATGCGGTGTGGCGCTGAACGTGAATGATGGCACGATCACTTCGCCGCCGGTGATTCCCGCGGCCCTCAGCATGGTCATCATGCCGATCTGGCCATTGCAGAAAACGAGGGTCGGGACGCCAAGATACTCGCTTAAACGCGTCTCGAATTCGACGACCCAACGCGAATTGTTCGCGACCTGGCCGGTTTCCAGCGCCTTCTCGAAGGCGGCTAGGAACTGCCCTGCTTTTGGAAAGCTTGGACGCACGATATTGAGAGGGCTTTTGGCCCGGGACGTCGGAAATTCAGGCACGACCGTGTTAGTCCTCTCGGGTCCACAACAATGACCGATATCGTCCTACGACTCCTGCTACGGTACTCGGGACTGGCACCGGCTTGCGACAACCGTACTCATTTTGAGCTGCTGCGGGCTTGATGGACAAGCAGTTGGCGCGGGTCACCCGACAAGCGAAGGCAAGCAGGAAATCAGATCGACTAATGATACTCTTTCCTTCCTGTCGTCGACGTGATCGGGATCCTCCGCAGCCAAAGCTGTCGCGACCAGCGCTCCGTATTGTTGCGATACCAATCGATCGTCTGCCTGAGGCCATCGCGCCACGTAAAGATTGGTTTCCAGCCGAGCACGCGATTTATCTTTGACCAATCACCGGTATGTCTCACGACCTGCCCGGGCCGGTCGCCGATGAATTCGATCTTGGCGGATGAATAATTCATCTCGGAAGTGATGTCGCGGGCGATCTCATTGATCGTGCGGTGTTGGCCTGTCGCGACATTGAAGACCTCGCCATGGACGAGTTCACCGGGAGCCTGAAGGACGAGATCGATCGCGCGGCACGTATCTTCCACGTAAACGAAGTCGCGCGCGGCATCTCCGCCGCCGTGAACCGTCAGAGGTTCGTTGAGCATCGCGCTGGTGATAAAGCGAGGAACGAGTTTTTCGAGGTGCTGCATCGGGCCGAAATTGTTGAAAGGCCGAATGATCACGACGGGGATCTTGTAGGTCGCCCAATAAGAATAGATCAGCCGGTCGGCACCGCATTTTGCGCTTGCGTAGGGGCTCATGGGATTCAGTGGATGGTCTTCATCCATGCGTTCCGCGACGGCGTTTCCATACACCTCCGATGTCGAGACGTGGATAAAGCGCTTGATATTGCGTCCGAACCTGGCAACCGCGTTCGCAATTGTTTGCGTCCCCAGCACGTCAGTCTGGAAGAACTGGAGGCTGTCATGAATCGAGCGCGTGACGTGAGTCTCTGCCGCAAGATGGATCACCACGTCGGCTTGCTCCACAAGCGTGTCGACGAGCGCGGCGTTGCAAACATTGCCGTACCAGAGCAGCGCGCGGGAATCGTGCGAGCGAACCATCTCGGGCGGAAGATTTTCGACGGCGCCCGCGTAGGTCAGCGCGTCGAGGACCAGGATCCTGTCGAGGGGGTACTTCTCCATGAGGTAGTGAACCAGATTTGCTCCGATAAAGCCTGCGCCTCCAGTTACCAGAATAGTTCGCATTCGGAATCCAATAGCTGATGCGTTGCAAGAGCGTGAAACCCGAACTCTAGGCTGAAATCCACGGCGCCCTATTTCACGCTTGGCGACCGCTTCAGTCAGATCGAGTCCACGATATCGGTTAATTGTCGATATCGTCGGTAGCTTGCGCGTAGCTTGACGTGCCGCGGATTCCGGAAATATGCGGGTATAGCGAATCAGGATGGATTGTTAATTAGTGGATCGTATCGGCGTCCGTCGCCTTAACGCTACTGGTAGCAAAAATGAAGAATTTCGTCGTCAATCTCGATCGCCAGCCGGAGAAATACGAAAGCTTCCTGAAGCGGAATGCCGGCTGCGGCATCGCTTTCGAACGTTTCGCTGCAGTTGACGGATCCCAGTTGACCAACGAGGAAGTCATGGCGATGGGGATTGTGGCTCCTGGTTCGCGGTTCGCCGCGGGTACCGTCGGTAACGCCGCATCAATGTCGCGGATATGGAAGTTGGTGGGCGAGCAGGATGAACCCGCCCTCGTGTTTGAGGACGATTGCACCATCCGTCACGACATCATCGCACGTCTGGCGACCCTCCTTCCGTCCCTTGGAGACTGGGATTTCGTGGTACTTGGCTGCAATACGGATTCAGTTCTCGATCTTGAGCTGGCGCCAGCCATAACAATGCCCGGTCTTGAGTCGGTACCAGGCATGAAAGCGATGATGGTTTTTCGGCCTCAGCACCCGGATGACCGGAGCGATTTCGTTTTCCAGAGATCGACATCCCAGGTTGCGGCCTTCCGGCTGAACTGCTGCTTTGGTCCAGGCGGGTACGTGTTATCCCCTGCAGGAGCGCGGAGAATGCATCCGTATTGGTTTCCGATGGACAACCGAGTGATTACGATCGAAGCACTTGGCAACCGCGCGCTGACGACGATGGGGCTCGATATGATGGGGAACAGCATCTATCGCTACGTTAAGGCGTATGCCTGTTTTGCACCGCTTGTGGTGCCACGCAACGATGCAGCTAACTCAACGACCCAAAGTCATGTCTCGAATGCGGCGCGGAGATGGGGGGAGCTGCCCAAATTGTTCACGCCAGGTTCATAGGCCAGAACCGACCGAAAAGTGAAGTTGCCCTAAGAGGATCTTATGAAACTATATGGGATTGTTGGCGCAGGAGCGTTTGGACGCGAAGTGATGCCCTTGGCGGAGCGTTGGTTAAGTACATCGGATGGCTTGGAGAACCAATCCGAGCTAGTCTTTGTCGTTGAAGACCGGTTCGACATTCCGCAAAAAACAGTGAATGGTCAGCGCGTGATAAGTATGACCGAATTTTTGTCGGCGCCTGGACTAGAACGTCGTTTCAATATTGCTATCGGGAGCTCCGCCGCACGAGAGCGTATAGCCAATTCCATACCTGCTGAAGTGGCCACCCCTTTCTCCATTACGGCTCCAAATCACCTTTCACTTCACGGGAACGCTATTGGCGAGGGCGCAATTTTTTGTGGCTTTACCCAAGTTACTTCAAACACAAAAATTGGCCGCTTCTTTCACTGTAACATGTATTCATACGTGGCTCATGACTGTGTCATTGGAGACTTTGTGACCTTCGCTCCAGGCGTAAAGTGTAACGGCCGTGTCGTTATTGAGAGCCATGCCTATATTGGGACCGGAGCGGTTATCAAGGACGGAACAGATGAACCCATAGTGATTGGGCGTGGAGCTGTTGTCGGTATGGGTGCAGTTGTCATCAAAAGCGTTCCTCCTGGAACAACCGTTTTTGGGAATCCAGCCAGGCCGTTGCTAAAGTGATTTCGAACAGTTGAGCTGCTGCCGGTTTGATGGAAGGGCAGTTAAGCTAATCCGCCTTGCGCATGGAGCTGACCGGCTAGCTCTTCCAGGAACTCCAGATCTGTAGCTTCCGCGTTTTCGAGCGTCGGCGGAAAAATTTCGCCCGATCAGGCGGGTGCGCCAACTGCACGTCAATCAAATGGGATAAGGAGGGAAAGGCCATTGCGTTCACAAACATACTCGGTACATGCCTTGACTGGGTTAGTGCTTTACCACAATATGAAATTGGGTTTGGTAGGCTAGAGGATCGGATGACGGACGCACTTATCGCGCTATTTGCCGAAGAGCTCGACGTCGAGGCATCAGCACTGAACGATCAAAGCTCTTCAGAGACCGTCGATAGTTGGGATAGCCTGGCTGCCATTCGTTTGGTTGCCGCAGTTGAATCGGAGTTCGGTGTATCGCTGACGGCGCGCGAAATCATGCGCATGCGCACGATTGGAATCGTGAGAGAAGTGCTTCAAGAAAAGAAAATCGACATCTAGCCGCGGGTCCCTGCGATGAGTGCTGAGGAAGTGCGGCAACTTTCCAAGGCTTGGCGTCAATACAATAAAGCTTCGCGCGGTGCAGCGACGGATCTCGTGGTCGGATTTGCAGCTTCTTTCACGATCGATCCTCTTGTTGCACTTACGGGCGGCCTCTTGCTCGAGGCAAACATTGGTAAGCCCCGCCTCATCAATGCCGACTATAACCAGCTATTCCGAGTCTGTTTGGATCACTCTGGCTATTTTGGCGTAGTCCAGCCCGATATCATCGTGCTGATATGGCGCTTGGAAGATCTCGTCAGCGCGCCGGAATCAACGCAGGCGGCTGCAGCTTTTAATCAGCTGATTTCCGCGATTATCACCCTCCGCGCCAATTTCTCGGGAACTATCATACTGAGCCTCCCGCCGCGACCTCGGCCCTACGTCGAGGGGCTTGCAGGCTTCTCCCGGCCATCGCGTTGGCATTCGCTTTGGGTGCATGCGCTCGCCCAGCTGGCGGCAATCTGTGAGGAGCAGCGCAATGTCTTCACTATCGACATCGAAGCCGAGATCACCCGCATAGGTGTGGAGCGAAGTATCGATGATCGCAAGGATCTCCTGTACCGACAGCCATATACGGACGACTTTTTTTGGGGTCTAAGCCGACAAGTTCTGAGGCTCGCTGTGGCCCGCAAAGCGGAACCAAAGAAGTGCATCGTCATCGATTGCGACAACACGCTTTGGGGCGGGATCATCGGTGAAGACGGCCTCTCCGGGATTGATCTATCCCATGATTTTCCGGGTAGGCCGTTCGTCGAATTTCAGCGGCAGCTCAAGGTTCTTCGAGACAGCGGGATTTTCATCGCTGTGTCCAGCAAGAACAATCCTGACGACGTGGAAACCGTTTTCAGGCAGCATGGCGGCATGGTTCTTTCATTCGATGACGTTTCCTGTTGGAAAGTCAATTGGCGACCCAAGTCGGAAAACATTGCTGAAATATCCCGCGAACTGAATATTGGACTGGATAGCATCGTATTTCTTGACGACAGCAGATTCGAAATTGGCGAGGTTCAAGCTCATCTGCCTGCGGTGGTGTGCATCCAGCTACCGGAAGATACAGAAAACCTTCCCGGCGTCCTGATCCAGAATCGCAATCTGTTCGATCGCCTCGACATCACTGAAGATGATCGGCGGCGCGTCGAGATGATGAAAGTCGAGCGGGAGCGAAGAAGCCTTCTTCAAAAGCTCACGACAGAGGACTTTTTGAAGACCTTGGATCTCAGGGTCACGATATCGGCGCTGTCAGCAACGGAACTGACGAGAACAACGCAGCTGATCAACAAAACCAATCAGTTTAATGTGACAACCAAGCGATACAGCGCCGACGAGGTCGCGGCGATGATGTCGGATCAAAATACCGATATCTTCTTCGCTAACGTTTCGGACCGATTCGGGGCCTATGGATTGGTCGGCGTGGGTGTACTCAGGTACCAAAACGGCAAAGCTGTATTGGATAGCCTCCTGATGTCGTGCCGCGTACTCGGCCGAGGCGTGGAAGGCTCATTGATCGCACATGCTGTTTCCCTTGCCCGCAACAGATCGTGTCTGGAAATTGAGGCGCGATTCATTCCGACAAGCAAAAATTCCATGGTCGCAAATCTGTTCGATCTGCATGGATTTTCTCTGATCGCAACGGACCCGACAGGGGGTCGCATCTATATGCGGCCGACAGACTCGCTTACCCTGCCGGACCACCTTGTCGTGGTCAACAACCTAACCGCCGCTGGGTAGTGATGGACAAATTCGCTCCCTTGCTCCACGACAAGGTCTTTCACTGGGGGTATGTTGTACACAACATGGATCGCGCCGTTAAAACTTGGACGCGCATCGGATCCAGGATGGTCGTCCCTCCAGCGATCGACCAGATTCAGCGCGTCTGCTGCGCGCTGCTACTGTTCGAGTCGGCCGTCCTCATTGAGCTTGTTGCGCCAATTGACGAGGACTCTCCCATCAAGAAACGACTAGCTCGCGGGGGCGGCCTCGATCATGTGTGCTTTTTTGCGGACGATGTAGCTATTGAGCTGTCTGCCTTGAACGATAGAGGGGCTGTGACGGTGGTCCCGCCGTGCTACGGCGAGGTTTTCGACCGAGAGCTTGCCTTCGCAATGACGCGAGGTGGCCTGTTGGTCGAAGTAATGAGTCGGAAGGTTAGCGGCCGGCTCCCGAAAGATCCGCTCAGCCAACTTTCGTTTGCCAAGTTTGCATGAACGATGGCGCTTAGCGTCCCGCTTTACCTGTTATTCCTGCTGGCAGTGGTTGATTGCGCAAACCATCTGCCAGAACGATCCAAGCTTTCTTTTTTTGCTTTTCATTTTCGGCGCGTTCTATTTTGTTCTGGGCCCGCACTGGTATGTACTGGTCTGGGTAACTTTCGTTGGATTTTTCGGCGGCCGGACCCTCGCGGAGCTTCCAGAGGGAAATGGCAGGTGGCGCGCTGATCGTTGCGATCATTCTTGTTCTAATACCTTTGGTTTTCTTTAAGTACGTCGTAAGCACTTTGAACCGCCCCGGGTTCGCCGGAGGCTCCAACTCCTGAGAGGATGGAGCCATGATGAGCAAGACGACGAACAAGTTTTCACCCGAGGTCCGGGCCCGCGCGGTACGGATGGTTCTGGATCACGCCGGCGAGCACCCTTCGCGCTGGGTGGCGGTGACATCGATTGCGGCCAAGATCGGCTGCACACCGCAGTCGCTTCATGACTGGGTCAAAAAAGCCGAGATCGACAGCGGGCAGCGGACTGGCGTTCCGACTGAGGTGGCCGAGAAGCTGAAGGCCCTGGAACGGGAGAACCGTGAGCTTCGGCAGGCCAACGAGATCGTGCGCAAGGCGAGCGCCCATTTTGCTATGGCGGAGCTCGACCGCACGTCAACCGCCAGTTCAAGGCGCCACGGCCGAACGTCCTTTGGCTCTCCGACTTCACCTATGTCGCAACCTGGACCGGCTTCGTCTACGTCGCCTTTGTCATCGACGCCTATGCACGACGGATCGTGGGCTGGCGGGCCTCGCGCACGGCGCATGCAGGCTTCGTGCTCAATGCGCTGGAGCAGGCAATCTGGGCTTAAGGGCCGTTAGTTGGCAAAATATCTTGGGAGAATCACTTTTATGTTTTAAGGAATCCGTCTCCCAATAGTGGCCCAAACCATGTCTTCCCGAAATAACTGCCTAATATGTGATGCGGAAACCGCCTACTACTTCTCCAAGACTTATCCGGCGGATGCCCTGGGTAATTTTTTTAAAGAAGAGTGGAAGGTCGATTACTGGAAATGCGGCCACTGCGGGTTCACCACTTCCAAAACGCATCAGGAATTGTCGCCCGAAGTTTGGGGAAAACTGAATTCGGCTTTCCACCACTCCCATGAGCAGCGATCCGAAGCAGAGTACTCAAGCACCCTCATTCCATTGCCACACTTTCACCAACCGCCCTATTACCAACAGGCATTGGCGTTGAAAATTCTGTCCCGGAAGGGAATTATCGACCTTGATAGTGCGTTGGACTACGCAGCGGGATATGGGACGCTATCGAAGTTTCTTGCCAAGTACCTAGATACGAATATCAAGATATTTGATCGTTACGTCACGGGCGACGGTGGCAATGCCCAATACGTTCCAGAAGATCAACTCGGAACGTACAAGGTTGTCATCAACAGCGCGATGTTTGAGCACGTCCTAGATCGGCAAGCACTCGATGAGATCAATTCATTCGTTGCCGATGATGGCGTGTTGATGCTGCACACGGTGATCTGCGAAAGAGTTCCACCGGACCCGGACTGGTTCTATCTTGACCCCATAGTTCACACCGCTTTTCATACCAATAAGAGCATGGAAATCCTGATGCAGCAGTGGGGATACGCTGCTTCGCTTTATTCGCCACAGGCCAGAAGCTGGTTTCTATTCAAGGCAAACTATCCCAAACTTGCCCAAATAGAAAAGGCGGCCACTGAAACCAATATCGAATTGCGTGTAGGCTACTTCTCCTGGAAGCCCGGATTCGTGGATTACTGGAAGACGTTTTAACGAAAAACGCCGCTGAAGCGGGGTTCAAACGGCGGAAACCCCACCGCGCAAACGGTCCCAGAAAAAGTGCGCCGCGTGATTCGATCCATAGCTTCCGGTCGAACGCGCCCCTCAGCGAGATGTCGTATCTCTCGCTTCAGTCGATGATCCGCCAGGGCCATCCGCAGCGGTCTCGGCCTCAATCGATCATCTCGGCCCTGATGGCGGCGTGGCCTGGCTTGTCTTGGTCACGCCAGAACCAGACGGTGACGACGCCGGAGCGGCCGCGGACCTGTGTGAGCAGGGGGCCTGACAGGTTGCCATCGGGAGCGCCCTGGAAGTCGGCCGCATCCAGCAGGGTATCGGTCAGCGCGAGCCGCGCATCGTTCTGGGCGGCGACTTCCATCAGCCGGCTCGCGACGTTGACGGTGTCGCCCGTCGCCGTAATGTGCTGGTGGCTTTCGCCGAGGCGGGAGGCGACGATCGGGCCGAAATGCGCGCCGATCTTGAAGCCGAGTTGACCGCCGATCGCGGGCGGGAGCGATGCGATCCAGCGTTCGACGCCGCGATGCAGGTCGATCGAACATTTCAGCGCGCGTGCCGCGTCATCGGGCATCGCGCCGGGCAGGCCGAACAGGATCATGGCGCCGTCGCCGAGAAAGCCGGTGATCATGCCGCCACAATCGACCGCCGCCTGGTCGATCAGCGCGTGAAATGCCTTCAGGATTTCCTGGACCGCGTCCGGATCGGTCTGTTCGCTCAGCGCCGTAAAGCCGGAGAGGTCGATGAAGACGACGGCCGCATTCTGCCGGACCGGCTTCGACAGGAAATTGGGATCGCGCGCCAGCCACTCCTCCACGGCGGGTGCCTGGAATTGCGCGAGCGATTTGCTCTTGGCAGCGAGATATTGCGCGTGGCGGCCTCCCGACCACAACTGCACGCCGGCAAAGACCGCAACCGGCGGCACTACGGCTGCGAGCGTGGTCGCCGCATTCAGCCAGACACCATGCGTGAACGCGAATAAATTGAGCCCGGCCCAGGCGATCATCACCACCGCCGCCACCACGAGGCCGAGCGCGCTGCGCCGCCAGGCGAGCAGGCCAACCAGCAGCACCGGCAGCAGGATCGCGGCAAGTGCGTCGGCGATGTGAACCTTGCGGTCGCGCACGATGCTGTCGCCGGCGACGAGATGGGTGATTGCGGTGGAGACCACCTCGACGCCGGGCATCAGGGAATCGAACGGTGTCGGATAGAAGTCGCCGCCGCCGGCGACCGCGGCGCCGATCACGACGATCCGGTTCTCGATCGCCGCGCGATTGAGCGTGCCGTCGAAGATGCTCTGCGCGCTGACGGTGCGGATGGTCCGGCGCGGGCCGTAATAGGTGATCGGCAGCGCGAAGTCGGTGTCGGTCGGCACCGCGCGATCGCCGAGCATGAGATGGTCCGGCGCAATCGTCAGCGGCTTGTCGAGCGCACGGGTCGCAACCCGCAAGGGAAACGACAGCTCGACCTTGTCGCGCGTCCGAAACAGCATCGGCACCGAGAGCGGCGAACCGGACTGTCCCGTCGCGACGTTGACGACGCCGACCTCGGCGTGGTCGGCGAACGCCGGCAACGGCAGCAGGAAGCGCTCGGCCTGGGGCAGGACGGCGAGGGGGCCCTGGCTGCTCGGCGCCACGGCCTCCCTGGCGGATGGGAAGATCGCCGCGGCGGCGAGGATCATGGGACCGCTGGCGAGCGTGTTCGCGAGCGTAGCGTCTCCGATCGCAGCGCTGTGGTCGACCAGCAAGAGGTCGATCGCGATGACCTTCGGCTTGAACTGCACGATGGCGTCGACGACACGGGCGAGATCGGCGCGCGGCAGCGGATAGCTGCCGCCGCGCTTCACGACGGTATCGTCGATCGCGACGATGGTGACGAGATCGGGCGGAGACTGCACGCCGCGCACCTGGGTCCGCAGGTCGGTCAGCGTTGCTTCGAGCCGGTCGAGAAAGCGCAGATGGCCGTTGGCGTGAGCGGCATAGATGCCCGCGCCCCACAGCGCGGCGAGGACGAGGGCGACCAGGATCTGAACGCGTCGGCTACTCATGCGGTCGTTCTGCAATCTTGTCTATTGTTCAAATCGCGTTGAGCAAGTCTGATTGTCCAAATCTCGTTGTTCAAATCTCGTTGTCCAAATCTCATTGACCCAGTCTTGCCATCAGCGCATCGACGCGCGGCTGGCCCCATGTCTTGACGGTCAACGGGCCGGTTGCCTCGACGTCGACGCCTTCGCCGGGGCCTAAAACGACAGCGCGTCCGCGCGCCCTGCGCGTCACGCCGACACGGCCGTCGGCGACGAAGACCGAAGTCTTTGCGTCGGCGACATCGACCGCCCATCTGGTCCCGCGCACCGCGGCGATCGCCTGAGGCGTCAGCACCTTGAAAGGATTGCCGCCGCGCTTTTTGGGCACCTCGACCAGCAGCGCCTTGCTGCTCAACTCCACGGAGTCAATATGTCCGTCGCGGTTGGCGTCCTTAAGTTCAAATCTGGCGCCACTTTCGGCAACGATCGTGATGCCGTTGTCGCAACGCCAGGTCTGGGTGCCCGCGGCGGACGGCGATGACGTGCAGCCCGCATTGGCAGGCTCCGCGGCCGCGTATCCCATCAACAACAACGACCACGCCAGACCGATGAATCCGGCGCGCGCGATCGCTCTCATGCCAGCCTCCGTTTGCGTGCTCGGCACATTTCAAGGCGGTGTTGATACGGTACCGTATCATACGGAGAAGCTGCGGAAAAGTGCCCGGGTGGGAGCTATTTCCTCGGCGCGGCATTTTCCAGAACCGGCGTGATCAACTTTCAATCACGGGGCCGTGCCGCGTGAGCGCTCGTCTGATGTGCGTGAGTTGTTGCCGCAGGTCAGCCGGCTCCGGCGCATCGCTTCGCTGCTATGGTCGGGCGGCATTGAAGGCCACGAAAACGACTTGGTTGATGCCTTTAGAGATGCGGCCGGAGAGATCTGCTGTCCGCACTGATCCGGCCGAGAATTATAGTTAACAGCTTCTACTAAGTGCGTAGTTCTGCGGGCTTTTTTTCTCGAAATGGGACAGCGTTAACGAGTTGCCTCACATCTGCCTGAACTTAATCTGCATTTAACTAAAAGTCGCCTTAATGACGCTCCGACCCTCTGCGAGATGCTGGTCTGGGATCGTGACCAGCGGCGCTTCGAAGGGGGACTGAGTGACACCGTCCTGGACGCAAGGCGAATGAGTACGAGTATCGCTGCGCAGAGTAACGCGGCACGGAAGTCCAACAAATCTTCTCGGAAGTCTTCCCGGAAAATGAGCACCGCCAATTGGCTGGGCGCCGCGGCGATCGGCTGCGTCATGCTCGGCGCCGGCTGGACCGTTTACAGCAACGTCCTCGGCGCCAGCGTCTATCCGACGGTCGGCAGCATTGGCTATGACGAGCCCCTGATCAAGCGCGCGCCCAAGGTGGCGCTGCGCGATGTGGGCGAGGCCATCAACGAAGCCTTCGCGCTCTTGCCCGACCGGCTGCAGGTTGCCGCGCCGATCTCGCGCGAGATGTTCAACGAACGGTTTGCGGCTGCCGCCACGCAAGGCGTGGAATCGAATGCGGCGAGCGCCGCGCCTGCCGCTCCCGCAACCAGGGTTGCCGAAGCCAAGGACGCGCCGAAGGACACCCCGAAGCCGGGCGTGATCGCGAAGGTCGCGGCAGTGCTGAAGCCTCAGGGCCCGGCCAAGGTGGCTGATGCCGCCAAGGCCAAGCGCGCCGCTGACGCGTCGGTGCAACTGGCTTCGGCCGATCCGGCCCAGATCGTGCCGGCGCCTGCGGCGAAGCCAAAATCCTTCGCCGATCGCGCCAAGGCGGCGGTGATGTCGATCACCGCGCCGCGCCAGTCGATGGTCGAAAAACTCTGGGGCAAGCGCGAGCCGTCCGGCGGACTGCTGGCCTATGCCTCGGCCGATGCCGGCGTGACCGCTTCCATCGCGCCGAAGGAGCAGAATCCGATGTTCGGCGGTGCGCCGCCCTATGGGCGCGACACCGCGGTTTACGACATCACCGCGAAGACGGTTTATCTGCCCGACGGCACCAGGCTCGAGGCGCACTCCGGCCTCGGCTCCAGCCTCGACGATCCGCGTTCCCAGCGCGTGCGCATGCGCGGCGTGACGCCGCCGCACATCTATACGCTGAAGCCGCGCGAAGCGCTGTTCCACGGCGTGCCGGCGCTGCGCCTCACGCCGATCGGCGGTGAGAGCGCGATCTACGGCCGCGAGGGCCTGCTCGCGCACACCTTCATGCTCGGGCCGAACGGCGACTCCAACGGCTGCGTGTCGTTCAAGGACTACTACGCGTTCCTCGACGCCTACCGCAACAAAGGCATCCGCAAGCTCGCGGTGCTGGCGCGGGTGGAGTGATCCGCGCCACCAATCAGGCCGATACGGTCTTCCGTAGTGCCATCTCCGTCGCAATCGCGCCCCGTACGGCGGGCCGCGACTGCATGCGTTCGAGATAGCCGGTCAGCTGTGGATGACGGTCGATCTCGACGCGGACATAGCGCAGCAAAAGCAGCGCCCAGATGAGGTGCGCATCCGCTACGGTGAAGCTGTTACCGACGAGATGCTCGCGCGTCTTGAGATGATCGGCAGCGTACGCGACGCTCTCCTCGACCCGAGCACGCGCCGCCTTGGGCGCATCGTCCTTGTACCAGAAGGTCGGGTACAGAAACCCTTTGTGGATCTCGGTGCCGATGAAGCTCAACCATTCCTGCAGACGGTAGCGGTCGGGATCGCCGAACCGAGGCGCGAGGCCCGTTTCCGGTTTCAGATCGGCGATGTACTGCAGCACCGCGGCACTCTCGGTCAACTGCTCGCCGTTCTCCAGCACAAGGACCGGCACCGCCCCCTTCGCTGAAATGCCGCGGAAGTCGGCATCGTCCTCGATGCGCCTCTTGGTCCAGAGATGCACGAGGTGATAACGCGCCTCGATGCCGGCCTCCATCAGCGCGATACGGCTGGCGAGCGAGCAGGCCATCGGAAAGAAATAAAGTTGCAGCATGGTTGCGCTCCGTCAGCCCAGCGCATTGCTGCGCGCGATGATCGCGAAGCGATCCGACAATTCGGCCAGCGCGACCTCGTGAACGGTCCTAGCGGACAGTGTACCGCCGCGCCCGTCGGGGAGATCGCGGGTGGCGCAGGCATCGGCCGCGATCGTCGTTCGCAAGGCGAGGTCGAGCGCCGCGCGCGCGGTCGAACTCACGCACATATGGGTCATGAAGCCCGCCAGCACGATGTTGGTGCGTCCGGTCGCCGCCAACCGGGCCTGCAGGTCGGTGCCGGCGAAGGCGTTCGGCAGCGCCTTCTCGATCACCGGCTCGGTCGCGAGCGGCGTCAGGCTCGTGACGATCGCGCCGCGCTCGGCCTCGCGGTCGAACAGGCTGCCGGCGCGTCCCTTGTGCGCGATATGGAAGATCGCAGCACCGCTCTGCCTGCAACGTGCGAGCAGGCTCGCGGCGACGGCGATCGCGGGCTCCGCATCGGGCAACGCCAGCGGGCCGGCGCGATATTCGTTCTGGATGTCGATCAGAACGAGGCAGGACTCGGCCAGTTTCGGCGGATTGAGATCGGCGCCGGCGAGTTCGAGCAGGGTCTTTGGAGCAGTCATGCTGGTCAGGCCTTTTGCGGATGTCGGACGAGGCGACACTAACGCGGCGGCGGCCTGCCATTGTGCAGGACTATTGCAGCAGATGGCTGCAAATTTGCAGGGACCGGATGCGCCTGCTAGGCTCGCGCCGATGAACTGGGACGATCTGCGCATCATTGCCGCGGTGAGGGACGAGGGCACCTATGCCGGCGCCAGCGCGCGGCTGCGCATCGACGAGACCACCGTCGGCCGCCGGCTCGCGCGCATCCAGCGCGTTCTCGGCGTGCCGCTGTTCGATGCGGTGGACGGGCTGCGCCGGCCGACCCGTCATTGCGAGGCGGTTCTCGAGCATATCAGTGCGATGGCCGCCCATGTCGCGGCGATCGACCGCATCGGTGAGAGCCAGCCGGGCCCGGTCGGCCGCCTGCGCATCGCCTCGACCAATGCGGTCGCCGAAGAGCTGCTGGCGCCGCACGCCGGCGCCTTCCTGCGCGATCATCCGGGCCTGACCCTGCAATTCCTGACCTCCAGCGGCAACGTCAAGTTCTCGCGCTGGCAGGCCGATCTCGCCATCCGCCTGCGCAAGCCCGAGAAGGGCGACTTCACGATCTCGAAGCTCGGCGATGTCAGGCTGTATTTCTTAGAGCCTGCCGATCGCACCGGCGGCGAGCCGGTCGCCTGCGTCTATCCGGACGAGCTCGAGGCCATTCCTGAAGCGCAATTCCTGCGTGCGAAGCGGCTGAAGAACGTGCGCTGCGTCACCGACAATGTCCGCATCATCAGGACCATGATCCAGTCGCATCAGGCCATCGGCGTGCTGCCCGAACACAGCTGCGGGACGCTGCTCGCCGACCGCGGCCTCCGCGCCACGCTTCTGCCCAGGCGGCGCGACGTCTGGCTGCTGGTGCAGAACCATCTCAAGCGCGATCCGGCGACCCGCCTCACCATCGAATGGGTGCGCCACTGCTTCAGGGATCTTTCGCGCGGCTGACTGCCGGGGGCGCAGGGGATTGCATGCGCGCAAAGGTTGCGTAATCTCGCCACGACCACAGTCTGATCGGGCAGGCACATGACCACTCTCCAGGAAACCATCCGGCCGTCGGCGCAATCGCGGGAATGGAAGGCGATCGTCATCCTGATCCTGCTGATCCCGGTGGTTTGGTCGCCGCCGTTCCTGGTCCGCTTCTTCCTGTTCGAGCCGTTCAACACCCCGTCCAGTTCGATGGCGCCGACGTTGGTCGCTGGCGACTACGTGCTCGCTGCAAAATATGCCTATGGCTACGGCCGCTATTCGTTTCCCTTCGCGCCGTCCTGGATCTCAGGTCGTTTCCGGGCCGCCCAGCCCGAATACGGCGACGTCGTCGTGTTTCGCTCGCCGAAGGACATCTCGTCCGATTACATCAAGCGCGTGGTCGGGTTGCCAGGCGATCGCGTCCAGATGGGGCGGGGACAGCTCTTCCTCAACGAGAAGCTCGTGACGCGGGTCCCTGTGGATGAGGTGTTCGCCGGCTCCGTGTGCGGGGGCGATGCCGGCACAAAGGTCAAGCGCTGGCGCGAGACGCTGCCCAACGGCGCGAGCTACGTCACCTACGACTGCATCGACAACGCCTATTACGACAACACCAGCATCTACACGGTGCCGCCGGGCCATTTCTTCGTGCTCGGCGATAACAGGGACAACTCCACCGACAGCCGCGTGATGACCGCAATAGGCTTCGTGCCGATGGACAACCTCGTAGGCAAGGCGGTGCGGATCTTCTGGTCGCTCGACGCCAGAGGCCAGCTGCGCCCGGAGCGGCTGGGGAAGGTGTGGTGAGGGGCCCTCGTCATTCCGGGGCGGCGCGAAGCGCCGAGCCCGGAATCCATTGATCCATACGCTCAGCTCGCAATTTGTGGATACAAGTCAATCCATTCAGGATTCTGCTCCTCGATGAGCCGAACCTTCCATTCCCTTCGCCACTTCTTCATTTCCTTCTCGCGCTCAATCGCCGTCACGGGATCATCGTAGATCTCGAACCACACCAGCCTGTCGACCGAGTACCGCTTGCTGAACCCAGCGACGACTTTGCTCTTATGTTCGTGGATGCGGCGGACGATGTCGTTGGTCACGCCGATGTAGAGCGTGCCGTATTTCTTGCTGGCGAGGAGGTAGACGTAATAGGCCACGAGCAAGTTGTGAAATGGATTCTCAGATGCGCAATTGCGCATCGTAGCTCGGCGCTGCGCGCCGCCCCGGAATGACCAGTACTACCACTTTGGCGTGTATCATTCAAAAACAAAAACCCCGGCATCGCTGCCGGGGTTTCGCATTTCGTATCGTGGAGCGAGATCCCGGATCTGCGGTGCACCGCTTCGCGCTGCACCGCATCCGGGACGACTTCGTCGCTTAGAAGTCCATGCCGCCCATGCCGCCGCCCGGAGGCATCGCCGGACCGGCGCCGCCCTTCTTGGGCAGCTCGGCGACCATGGCTTCCGTGGTGATCAGCAGCGCCGCAACCGAGGCTGCGTTCTGGATCGCGGTACGGACCACCTTGGTCGGGTCGATGATGCCCTTGGTGACGAGATTGCCGTACTCGCCGGTCTGGGAGTCGAAGCCGTAGGCGTAGCTCTTGTTCTCCAGGATCTTGCCGACGATCACCGAGCCGTCTTCACCGGCATTGATCGCGATCTGGCGAGCCGGAGCCGACAGCGCCTTGCGCACGATCTCGACGCCGGTCTTCTGGTCGTCGTTCTTGGTGCGCAGGCCCTTGAGCTGCTCGGAGGCACGGAGCAGGGCGACGCCGCCGCCCGGGACGATGCCTTCCTCGACCGCCGCGCGGGTCGCATGCATCGCGTCATCAACGCGATCCTTGCGCTCCTTCACCTCGACCTCGGTCGCGCCGCCGACGCGGATCACCGCGACGCCGCCCGCGAGCTTGGCAAGACGCTCCTGGAGCTTCTCACGGTCGTAGTCCGAGGTGGTCTCCTCGATCTGCGCCTTGATCTGGGCCACGCGCGCCTCGATGTCGGCCTTCTTGCCGGCGCCGTTGACGATCGTGGTGTTCTCCTTGTCGATCATCACCTTCTTGGCGCGACCGAGCATGTTGAGCGTGACGTTCTCGAGCTTGATGCCGAGATCTTCCGAGA
>JAEWFG010000047.1 GCA_023388935.1 Pseudomonadota bacterium
GGCAGAGCCGCGGGCCATATGTCCGGACGGCCTCGCCGACGAAGACGACGAGCAGTGCGCCGAACAGGTAGAAGAACGTCGTGCCCGAGGAGATCAGCGAGGCCGGCCAGCCCCGTGCGCGCTGGAGCTCGGCGACATAGACGCTCTGACCATAGAAGCCCAGCCCCCAGCCGAAGGTCGCGAGCAGGAAACAGACCGCGACGATGCGCCAGCCCTCGTAGCGGAGTGAGGATTCGTCGACTGGGACGGCGGGCCGGGGATTATCGAGCATTTGCGCTTCTCCTTGATTTCCCCCGCGAGCGCTTCGCTTCACGCTCGTCTATCCATGACGAGCATCATGTAACAATGCCGGTCTCGAAAATCACTTCGACGGCGATCGAAGTATCGAGACTGCTGACATCCTCCCGCCAGTCAGATCGCGTCCGGGAACTCGCCCATCGCAGCCTCAAGCCGCGCCTTGCGCCGGCGGGCCCAGGATGCCAGCGAGAGCACGGCGAGACCGAGCACGACCGGCGGGAACACCACCATGTTCACCGCGGACCAGCCGTAATTGGCGAGCAGCTGCCCGGAGGAGAACGATCCGATCGCCATCATGCCGAACACGAGGAAATCGTTGAAGGCCTGCACCTTGTTGCGCTCCTGCGGGCGATGCGTCTCCAGCACCAGCGCGGAAGCGCCGATGAAGGCGAAATTCCAGCCCACACCGAGCACGAACAGCGTCGCCCAGAAGTGCATCGCGGTGATGCCGGAGAGGCCGATGGCGGCAGCGCCGGCCTCCAGCAGCAAGCCGGCGGCGACGATTTTCGGCGCGCCGAAGCGCGCGATCAGCGCACCGGTGAAGAAGCTCGGGCCGTACATGGCAACGATGTGCCATTGAATGCCGAAATTGGAATCGCTGACGCTGAGGCCGCACATCTTCATGGCGAGCGGCGCCGAAGTCATCACTAAATTCATCATGGGATAGGCGATGACGCCGCACAGGGCCGCTGCGATGAAGCGCGGCTGGGTCACGATCGTCAGCAGCGGCCGTCCGCCATGCAGATCGGCCGGTGCCGGCTTCGGCATGTCGACGCCGGCAACGATGCCCATCGCGACCAGCGCAACCGCGGCCTGCACCAGGAAGCTGAAGGCGAACAGATAGGGCGACCAGACATCCATGGTCCATTGCACGAGCTGCGGACCGAGCACGCCGGCGAACACGCCGCCGGCCATCACCCAGGACACCGCCTTGGGCCGGTAGGCCGCGCTGGCGCCGTCCGCGGCGGCGAAGCGATAGGATTGCGCCACCGCGCCGTAGAGACCGCCGAGGAAGGTCGCGACGCAGAACAGCGAGAACGACGCGTGCAGGATCGCGAACGAGCCGAGCAGGCCGGTGAGCGCGCCGCAGCCGGTGCCGACGATGAAGGCCGAGCGGCGGCCGAAGCGGCGCGAGATCGCCCCGGTCGGCAAGGTGCCGGCCGCAAGCCCCACGACGTACATCGACAACGGCACGGTCGCGAGCGACATGTCGGGCGCCAGCGTGGCGCCGACGATCGAACCAGTGGCGAAGATCACGGCCGAGTTGGCGCCGGTCAGCGCCTGCGCGGCAGCAAGGCGCACCACATTGGCACGCGCGCGGGCGTCGTCGGCGATTTCGTCGGCTGCAGTCACATCGATCATCGGCATGTCCGCCCCAGGGGGCCTTGTTGTTTCGTGGCACTATGGAGGGGCGCGGGTGGGCGGACAACCGGCGCAAACGGGCGCAGGCCATGCCTCTGACGCAATTGAACGGAGTATAACGGGCCGCGCTCTTGACGGCTTGCGCTCGATCAACCCGTATGGCGCGGCCGATCCTTGCAGAGTTGCTGGAGAGTTGTTCATGTCCGTCGACGACAGGCCTACCGTTTCCGCTCCGGACGATGATCCCTGGCTCTGGCTGGAGGAGATCGAAGGGCCGCGCGCGCTCGATTTCGTCGAGCGGCAGAACCGCCTGACGCTCGACCAATTCGGTGGTGCGGCCTTTGAACGTGACCGGGACACGCTCGCTGCGATCTACGATCGTCCGGACAACATCCCCTATGTGAGCCGGCGCGGAGCGCATCTCCACAATCTCTGGAAGGACGCTACCAACCCGCGCGGCCTGTGGCGGCGAACCACGCTGGCGGAGTTTCGGAAAGCGAGCCCCTCGTGGGAGATCATGCTGGATATCGACCAGCTTGCCACGAGCGAAGGCGAGGACTGGCTGCTGAGCTCCATCACCACGCGGCCGGGAAGCTCGCGGGCTATACTGAGCCTGTCGCGCGGCGGCAGCGACGCCGTCACCTTGCGGGAGTTCGACCTCGACACGAAAAGCTTCGTTGCGGACGGCTTTGCGCTGCCGGAAGCCAAGGGCGGCGCGGATTGGCTCGATGCCGACACGCTGCTGCTGTCGAGCGCCCATGGCGAGGGCATGGCGACGAGCTCCGGATATGCGAGGACGGTTCGCCTGTGGCGGCGCGACCAGCCTGTGATTCAGGCGCAGGTGATCCTCGAGACATCGGCAGATCACATGATGATCCACGGCATATCCGACGACACCAGTGCGGCGCCGCGGGTCTGGATCGTCGAGCAGATCGACTTCTTCAATCACGGCATCTGGCTACGCGACGCAGACGGCACGACGACCAAGCTCGACCTGCCGACCGGCATCTGGATGCAGGCGCATGGCGACTGGTTCGCGATCAAGCTGCGCAAGGACTGGCCGATCGAAGGCCGAACCTATGCCAGCGACACCGTGCTCGGCATTTCGCTCTCGGCGTTCCTGGCCGGCAGTCGCGATTTTGCGGTCCTGTTCGAGCCGGGACCACGGCGTGCGTTGCAGGGTTTCTTCTGGACCGCAGGCAAGCTGGTGCTGTCGATCCTCGACGAGCTCAGGCCGCGTTTCGAGGTTTGCACGCCGTCTGCTGCCGGCTGGAGCCGCGCGACACTCGGCGGCCTGCCGCAGATCGGCGTCGTCGACATCTGGCCGCTCGACCGCCATCCCTCCGAGAGCAACGGCGACCTGCTCGCCAATGTGCAGGATCCGCTCACGCCGCCGTCGCTGCTGTTGATCGAGCGCGGCGTCGAAAGCCCGACCGTGTTGAAGCAGGCGCCGCGAACGTTCACCGCCGATGGTCTCGTGGTGACGCAGCACGAGGCGATCTCGATCGACGGCGAGCGCATCCCCTATGTCCAGACCGGCCCCGCGGGAGAGACCGGCGATGCGCCGGTCTATATGAGCGCCTATGGCGGCTTCGCCCATTCGGTGAAGCCGTATTACAACCCGTCGCTCGGCAAGCTGTGGCTGGAACGCGGCGGCACCACGGTGCAGGCGAATTTGCGCGGCGGGGGCGAGTTCGGCACGCGCTGGCACGATGCCGGCCGTCTCGCCGGCAAGAAACTCTCGCATGACGACTTCGCAGCTGTTGCCGCCGATCTCGTGCGCCGCGGTGTGACGAAAGCAAAGCGCATCGCCGCGCAAGGCGGATCGAACGGCGGTATCCTCATCACCAATATGCTGGTGCGATATCCCGAGCGTTTCGGCGCGCTGTTCTGCACCATCCCGCTGATTGATATGCGCCGCTACACCAAGCTGCTCGCGGGCGCGAGCTGGATCGCGGAATATGGCGACCCCGACAAGCCCGAAGAGTGGGACTGGCTGAAGACCTACTCCGCCTATCACAACGCAAAGCCCGGACAGCCCTATCCGCCGATCCTGATCGCCACGACGCGGCGCGACGACCGCGTCCATCCCGGCCACGCGCGCAAGATGGCTGCAAAGCTCCAGGTGATGGGCTACGAGGCCTGGTTCTACGAGCCGGCGGCAGGCGGTCATGGCTACGGCAAGGACAACAAGGAGCGCGCCGGCTTCGAGGTGCTCGGCTTCCGCTTCCTGAAGGACAAGATCGGCTGGCGGGACGGCGAGGCCTGACGGCCTTTTTGATTGAATCAGTGCAAGCCCAGCAGGTAGTGCACCTCTCCCGCTTGCGGGAGAGGTCGACGTGCTCGGCAGCGCACTTGCGCGCCTGAGCACGGCGGGTGAGGGCTCTCACGTCTTGCGGGTTCTCGATTGCGGAGACACCCTCTCCCCAACCTCCCCCGCAAGCGGGGGAGGGAGCGCACTGTCATCGCGCCTCAAGCGCGCGAAAACACCAGCGTGAGATTGTTCGCGGGCATCTCGATCGTCTCGACGAGGCGCAAGCCTGCAGCCTTGGCAAGTTTCTCGACATCACCGATGTCGCGCACGCCCCAGTCGGGATTGCCTTCGCGCAGCGACGTGTCGAACACCGCGTTGCTGAGCGCGGTGTGCTTGCCGTCGCGCTTGAAGGGGCCGTAGAGGAACAGCATGCCGTCGGCCCGCAAATAGCGGCCGGCGCCAGCGAACAGGCCCTCAGCCACGTGCCAGGGCGCGATGTGGATGACATTGGCGCAGAACACGGCCGCGAGGCTGGCCGGCCCCTGCCCGTTTCGCATCTCCGGGCACCAGTCGGGATCGGAGAGATCAATCCGCAGCGGGGAACGGATGTTTTTCAGGCCGGAATGAACGCGCCAGGCCTCGATGCTCTTCAGATGCCGCTGGTTGAGATCGCTCGGCCACCAGACCAAATCGGGCGTGTGGCGGGCGAAGTGGACCACATGCTGGCCGGTTCCACTGCCGACCTCGACGACGTCGCCCGAGGTGTCGGCAAGATGCTTCTCGATCACCGCCCAGAGCGGTTCATGATTGCGGTGGAATGCCGGGGCATCGAGCCGCCCGTCCGATTCGACCCGCCCACCGTCCCTGCCAAATTCAACGACATAGTCAGCCAATTGAGGTCCCTCGAAATGTGAAACAGAAAGGAATGCTGGAAGGAGCGAACGCCTCAGAATAATTTGCTAGTTCCGACCGATCTGACGAACGAACTATCTCTTCAGTTGTAAATGCGGAGGATATTAACTCCAATTTGCAGCCTGCATAGTCTTGATTGTCAGGCGATGCCCTTTGTGCTTTGGAACACCATACTTTCTGCAAACGAGATCATCGACATAGCCTCGGAATGACGCCTTGACCTCCCTTCCCCGGATGCCCGCGCTTTACGTCCTGCTGGCCATCGCCGCGAGCCTGGCCGCGCCTCCCGCGCAGGCCCAATCCGCCGTAACCGAGGGCCAGAAACTCGCCTTCGACCGCGGCAAGGGCAATTGCCTGACCTGCCACGTCATCAAAGGCGGCGATCTGCCGGGAACGATCGGGCCGGAACTGAAGGACATGAAGGCCAAATACCCTGATCGTAACGAGCTCGTCGCGATCATCTTCGACGAGACCAAGCGCAATCCGCAGACCATGATGCCGCCGTTCGGCCGGAACCGGATTCTGACCGAACAGGAGATCAACGCGATCCTTGATTTCCTGCAAACGCTGTAACGGCCGGCCCAGGAGAACCCAGATGACCACGACCACCGGCCCCCTCGCGACGCGGCGCCTGATCCTTCAGGGCGCGGCCTCCGTCGCGCTGCTAGGTCTTGGCAATCTCCCGTTCGGCGCCACTCCCGCGCGCGCTGCGGCGAATGACAAATATCCGGAAGAAGCGTTCAAGCAGAAGAGCGAGGCGGACGCGATCAAGGCGCTCTATGGCAGGACCGCCGAGCCGTCCGACAAGGTCAAGCTCGATGCACCTGAGATCGCCGAAAATGGCGGTGTCGTACCGATCTCGGTGGCGACGACGCTGGACAAGGTGACCTCGATCTCGTTCTTCGTGGCCGAGAACCCGAACGCGCTCGCCGCGTCCTACAAGATTCCGGACGGCACGATCCCGAGCGTCGCCAATCGCCTGAAGATGGCGAAGACCACCAACGTGACCGCGATCGTGGAAGCCGACGGCAAGCTCTACAGCGCGACCAAGGAGGTCAAGGTCACCGTCGGCGGCTGCGGCGGTTAAGGGAGAGACAGATGGCATCGAGCATTCGCGTACGCGCCACCGCCAACGGCGACATCACCGAGGTGCAGGCGCTGATCCAGCACCCCATGGATTCCGGCTTCGTCAAGGACTCCAAAGGCGAGCTGATCCCCGCGCATTTCATCCAGGAGCTGAAGTTCGAATATAACGGCAAGGACGTGTTCGTCGCCGATTGGGGTCCGGCCGTCTCCAAGGACCCCTACGTCAAGTTCAGCTTCAAGGGCGCCAAGAAGGGCGACGATCTCAATATCTCCTGGATCGACAACAAGGGTGCGTCTGACTCGCTCACCGCGAAGATCGCGTGATGAAGACTCGCGCCGCCCTCCTCTTTGGCTCCGTCTGCGCCGCGCTTGTCGTGATCGCCTTTGCCTCTCCACGCGTGATCGCGGCCGACAAGGTCGATCCCGCTGCCGATGCGAAAGCGTTCCGGAATTTCTTCTTCCAGAAATTTCCGAACGTGAAGCACGAGGATTTCGTTAACGGTCCTTATTCCATGAACGAGGACATGAAGCGGCAATGGCAGGAGAAGGAGGAATTCCCACCTTACGAGTTCGCGCTCGACGCCGGCAAGGAGATGTTCGCGACCCCGTTCAAGAACGGCAAGACCTACGCCGACTGCTTCCCGAACGGCGGCATCGGCATTCGTCAGAACTATCCCTATTTCGACGAGAAGGAAGGCAAGGTCGTCACGCTGGAGCTCGCGCTCAACCGCTGCCGCGAGGCCAATGGCGAGGCGCCCTACTCCTACGTCAAGGACGAGATGGCTTCGCTGACCGCCTATATGGCCTTCACCTCGCGCGGCAAGCCAATGGACATCAAGATTCCTGATGATCCCCGCGCGCTCGCCGCGTTCGAGAACGGCAAGCGCTATTTCTATACGCGCCGCGGCCAGATGAACTTCTCCTGCGCGAGCTGCCATGTGCAGAGCCCGGGCGAGCGGATCCGTGCCGAAGTCCTGGCGCCGGCGCTCGGCATCTTGAACGCGATGCCGATCTACCGCTCCGAATGGAGCGGCATGGGCACGACCAGCCGGCGCTTCGTCACCTGCAACAGCCAGACCCGCGCGGTTCCGCTGGAGCCGCAGTCGGACGAGTATCGCGACGTCGAATATTTCCTCTCCTACGTCGCCAACGGTCTGCCTATTTCCGGTCCGGGAGCGCGGCCATGAAGCCGTCACTACCTTTCGCCATGCTGCTTGCATTGAGCCTCGTGCCTGCGGCGCGCGCGGCGACCGAAGCGGACTACAAGGCGGCCTACACTGCGGCAGAGGCTGCTTCCAAGGAGGCAGCCGGCATGCGCAACCAGTGGACCACGACCGTCTCGACGCTGGCGGCAGCGAAGAAAGCCGCCGATGGCGGCGATTTCGACCGCGCGGTTGCCGCCGCCAAAGAGGCCGAGGCGCTTGCGAAGGCGTCGATCTTCCAGGCCACATCTGAAAAAGACGCCTGGAAGGCGATGGAAATCCGCTAAACTAAATTGCAGTGGAACCGTCGAACTGCCGAGAATAGGCGCGGAGAATCTGGGATGGCGATCCGCCGCCGCGATTTCCTGAAGAGCACAGCTGCCGCCACCGCATTGCTCGGCCTGCCCAGGCTTGCGCGCGGCGCTGAAGCCGCGAGCATTTACGACCTTGAGCGGTTCGGCAATGCGCGCATCCTGCACACCACCGACACGCATGCGCAGCTCAACCCGGTCTATTTCCGCGAGCCCAGCGTCAATATAGGCATCGGCGAGATGGCGGGGCGGCCGCCGCATCTGGTCGGGCGTGCCTTCCTCGACCATTTCGGCATCCGGCCTGACAGCGCGGAAGCCTATGCCTTCACCTGCTTCGAGTTCGAGAAGTCTGCAGGGCGCTTCGGCAAGCTCGGCGGTTTCGCCCATCTGAAAACGCTGGTCGATCGCTTGCGCAGCGATGCCGGCGAAAAGCATTCCGTGCTCGTCGATGGCGGCGATCTCTGGCAGGGCACGGGACTCGCCAACATCATGCAGGGCCGCGACATGGTCGAGGCCGCCAACCTGCTCGGCATCGAGGCGATGACCGGCCATTGGGAATTCACCTATGGCGAGCAGGCGCTGCGCGACAATCTCGAGCGTTTCAAGGGCGAGTTTTTGGCCCAGAACGTTTTCCTGACCGAGGAGGCCGCGTTCAACGACGCCCTCGCGTTCGACAAGGCCACGGGGCGCGTGTTCAAGCCGTCGACGATCAAGGAGCTCGGCGGTCATCGCGTCGCGATCATCGGCCAAGCCTTCCCCTACGTGCCGATCGCGCATCCAAAACGGTTCACGCCGGACTGGACCTTCGGCATCCGCGAGGAGGAATTGCAGAAGCATGTCGATGCCCTGCGCGGGTCCGACAAGGTCGACGCGGTCATCCTGCTGTCGCACAACGGCATGGACGTCGACCTCAAGCTCGCAAGCCGCGTCACCGGCATCGACGTCATCCTCGGCGGCCATACCCATGATGCGATCCCGCAGCCGGTCGCGGTGAAGAACGCGAGCGGCACAACGCTCGTCACCAATGCCGGCTCCAACGGAAAATTCCTGGGCGTGCTCGATCTCGCGCTCGACAAGGGCAAGGTCAGCGATATCAGGTACCACCTGCTGCCAGTCTATTCCGAGCTGTTGAAGCCCGATCCCGCCATGGCCGAGCTGATCGGCCGGCTGCGCGCGCCGCACGTGACCGACTGGTCGGAGAAGATCGCAACGCCCGACCGGCTGCTGTATCGCCGCGACAATTTTGCCGGCCCCGTCGACGAGCTGATCTGCGCCGCGCTCCGCACCGAGCTCGATGCCGAGGTCGCGCTGTCGCCGGGCTTCCGCTGGGGCGTCACCGCACTGTCCGGCCAGGCGCTGACCATGGAGGACGTGCTCGCGGAAACCGCGATCACCTATCCCGAGACTTATGTGCAGGAGATGACCGGCAGCCAGATCAAGGACGTGCTGGAAGACATCTGCGACAACCTGTTCAACGCCGATCCCTATTACCAGCAGGGTGGCGACATGGTGCGCGCCGGCGGCCTCAGCTACACCTGCACGCCGACGGGCGCGATCGGCAACCGGATCTCGGAGCTGAAGCTCGGCAACGGCAAAACGCTCAGCGCCAACCATCGCTACAAGGTCGCGGGCTGGGCCTCTGTCAACGGCCAGCAGGGCGCACCGGTGTGGGATGTCGTCGGCAAATATCTGCGCTCGGGCCGGATGATGCCGGAGCGGCTCGGCACTGGCGTCACGCTGAAAGGCGTCGATGGCAATCCGGGAATTGCAGGACAGGGATGATGCGGTCGCAAACATTTGGCGCGATGCTGCTGGCGCTGCTCGTCTGGGCGGCGATGCCGCCGGTCTTGAGTCAGATGGCTTTTGCCCAGCAGGTGCCGCTCCAGGACAAGCCGTTCGCCGAGCACAAGATCGTGCTGCAGCTCTCCGACGGCGATGCCAGGAAGCAGGCGCTGGTGCTGAGCGTCGCCAACAACCTCCTCAAATTCTACGACCCGGACAAGGTCGCGATCGAGGTGGTGGCATTCGGCCCCGGCATCGACCTGCTGCTTGCCGGCAACGAGCGTCGCAAGCAGGTCGAAAGCCTGATCGCGCAGGGCGTGCGCTTCGATGTCTGCCTCAACACGGTCGACACGATCGAGCGCGAAACGGGCAAGCGGCCGGACTTTATCCCCGCTGCGACCCCGGTGCAGGTCGGGGTCGGGCAGATCCTGTTTTTGGCGGAGAATGGGTACACGGTGGTGAGGCCTTGAACCCACGCCGTCATTCCGGGGCGCCTCGCAGAGGCGAACCCGGAATCCATCCCTCCACGAGGTCTGCGGCCAAATGGATTCCGGGCTCGATGCTTCGCACCGCCCCGGAATGACAACGGAGAGATCCGTCGCTTCCGCCTTCTCAGTTGCAATAACAATCTTCTAAATTTACCCCTCAACGCAGTGATTTGCTTCTCTTTTGTGGCACCCCCGTAGTATGATTTGCAATCATCTGACGCCGGGGTCTGCCATGATCTTTCGCCAATTGTTCGACAGCGTTTCGGGCACCTACAGCTATCTCCTGGCCAGCCGCGCCGGCGGCGAGGCGCTGATTCTCGATCCCGTGCTGGAGAAGGTCGACCGTTACTGCCAGCTGTTGCGCGAGCTCGACCTCAAGCTGGTCAAGGCGGTCGACACCCACCTGCATGCCGACCACGTCACCGGGCTCGGCGAGCTGCGCGATCGCACCCATTGCATGACCGTCATGGGCGACCAGACCAAGGCCGACGTGGTGGCGATGCGGGTCGCCGACGGCGACAAGGTGACGATCGAAGGCTTGTCGCTCGACGTGATGTACACGCCGGGCCACACCGACGATTCCTATTCCTATCTGATGGGCGACCGCGTCTTCACCGGCGACACGCTGCTGATCCGCGGCACCGGCCGCACCGATTTCCAGAATGGCTCATCGCGCGCGCAGTACGACTCGATCTTCAACCGCCTGCTCAAGCTGCCGGACGAGACGATGGTGTTCCCGGCGCATGACTACAAGGGCGACACCGTCTCCACCATCGGCGAGGAGAAGCGCTACAATCCGCGGCTCCAGGTGCGCTCGGTCGACGAATATATCGAGCTGATGGCCAATCTGAAGCTGCCCAACCCGAAGATGATGGACGTGGCGGTGCCCGCCAACATGCGGGTCGGCCTGCATCAGGAGGAGCTGGAGAAGGAGGGCCGCGCGCTCAGCGCGGTCGAGGCGATGCGCTCGCTCGGCCGGCCCGACATCCTGCTGGTCGATTTGCGCGAGACCAATGAGCGGATCAAGCACGGCATGCTCGAAGGCGCGCTGCATACGCCCTACCCGAGCGTCGAGGAGAGTCTGAAGCCCGGCGGCATGCTGCGCGAGGTCGTGGCCGCCACCGGCCGCCGCGTCGTGTTCTTCTGCGCCTTCGGCGAACGCTCGGCAATGGCCGTCGCCGCCGCCAAGGAGGCCGGCCTGACCAACACGGCCCATATCGCCGGCGGCATCGATGCCTGGAAGAAGGCGGGCGGGCCGGTCGTGCAGGGCTGAGGGCCCCGTGGAACCGCAGATGTTTTGCGGCTAGGATCGGATGCAGCATCACCGTCCGGGACCAGCCATGGCCAAGACCGCCAAGCCGAGCGAGCCGCCGAAAGTTACTGGCAAGACGTCGGCGGACAACAAGACGAAGAAGCCGCCGCCGCGCGACACCGACGACGATTACGAAGACGGCGACATCGCGACGCCCAAGCAGGATCGTTATGGCAATGATGACGAGCCGCTGTGAGGTGTGAAGCTTGCCTCACGAACGGGGCGTTCCCTCCCCCCTTGCGACCCCTCGCGGGGGAAGGCCCGCAAGGGGGGAGGGAGCGCAGTTTGCTCCATTGCATAGTCGAGATCGCAACAAGCGACCTCTGCTACCTGCCATGCGCCTGCGTTCATGGACAAATAACCGCTCTCCCCGATAGTTTGCGCTCCTTCAGCGGGTGAATTGGAATTGCAATGGTCGACGTTCTCGCCGCACCGCAGCAAGGCAAGGCGGACAGCGCGCTACGCACGCTGACGGGAATCTCGATCGCGCATTGGGTCAGCCATTTCCATCTGCTGGTCCTGCCGATGCTGTTCCCGTTCCTGAAGGAGAAGCTTGGCGTCGGCTATATCGAGCTCGGCTTCGCGCTGACCGTGTTCGCGGTGGTGTCCGGGCTGACGCAAGCGCCGACCGGCTATCTCGTCGACCATCTTGGCGCGCGGAAGATCCTGCTGGTTGGGCTGGCGCTCGGCGGCTTCGCGCTGATCCTGCTCGGCCTGCACCTCAGCTACGCCTCGCTGATCACCTGCGCCGTGCTGCTCGGGCTCGCCAACAGCGTCTATCACCCTGCCAACTACGCCATCCTCGCCGAGCACATGGACGAGGCGCGGATGGGCCGTGCCTTCGCGATCCACACCTTTGCCGGCTATTTCGGCGGCGCGGTCGCGCCGGCGATCGTGGCCGCGCTGGTGACCGTCTCCGGCGGCACGGGTGCGCTGATCGCATCGGGCGCGATCGGCGTTCTGGTGGCGCTGCTGCTCGTCGTCATGAACATTCCCGACGCCGGCGCGCACAAGAAAAAGCCGGGTGCGGCGAATGCGCCAAAGCAGGCCGTCATCACGCCGGCGCTGATCATGCTCACCGTGCTGTTCACGCTGCTCAGCCTGTCCGTCGCCGGCATCAACAATTTCGGCATGGTCGCGCTGATGAGCGGGTATGGCGCATCCTATTCGGCCGCCAATGTTGCGCTGACGGCGTTCCTCGGCGCCGGCGCCGTGGGCGTGCTCGCGGGCGGCTTCCTCGCCGATTACACCGAGCGCCACGGCTATGTCGCCGCGGCGTGCTTTGCCGCCAATGCGGCGATCGTGCTCCTGATCGCACTGGTCACGCTGCCTGGCTGGGCCTTGACGGTCACGATGACGGTCGCGGGCTTCCTCTCCGGCGTGATCGCGCCTTCGCGGGACATGCTGGTGCGCAATGCCGCTCCTCCCGGCGCGGCGGGGCGCGCCTTCGGCATCGTCTCCACCGGCTTCAATCTCGGCGGCATCGTCAGCCCGCTGCTGTTCGGCTGGATCATGGACCAGAACGCGCCGCACTGGGTGTTCGGCGCTTCCGTGATCTTCATGGTCGCGACGGTGGTGCTGTCGCCGTTCACCGAGCGGAAGCCGCAAGCCACGGCCACGACGCAACCCTGAGCGCACATCCCCGCGGTTGACACCACGCTGGCGCGCCCGAAAATGCGCTCAAGCAAAACAACCATCGGGAAGAAACACCATGAGCACCCCTGATCTCGTAATCCGCGGCGGCACTGTTGCGGATGGCCGCGGCGGCGAGCTGTTCGAGGCTGACGTCGCCATCACGGGCGGCAAGATCAGCGAGGTCGGCAAGGTCTCGGCCAAGGGCAACGAAGAGATCGACGCACGCGGCAAGCTGGTCACGCCGGGTTTCGTCGACGTCCACACCCATTATGACGGCCAGGTCACCTGGAGCCAGGACATCACGCCGTCGTCGCAGAACGGCGTCACCACCGCGATCATGGGCAATTGCGGTGTCGGCTTCGCGCCGTGCAAGCCCGCCGACCACACCCGCCTGATCCAGCTCATGGAGGGCGTCGAGGACATTCCCGAGCCCGTGCTCAGCGCCGGCATTCCCTGGGCCTGGGAGAGCTTTCCGGACTACATGAACTGGCTCTCCAAGCGCGACTTCGACATCGATGTCGGCGCGCAGCTGCCGCACGCCGCGCTGCGCGTCTATGTCATGGGCGAGCGCGGCGCGCGCCGCGATCCTTCGACCGCGGAGGACAATGCAGCGATGGCAAAGCTCGCGGGCGAGGCGGTGCGGTCGGGCGCGCTCGGCTTCTCGACCTCGCGTACGCTCAACCACCGCACCTCCACCGGCGATTTCACGCCGACGCTGAAGGCGGGCGAGGACGAACTCACCGCGATCGCCGGCGCGATGCACCGCGAGGGCCGCAGCGTGCTGCAATTCGTGCTCGACCTCTCCACGATCCACGAAGACCTGCCGATGATGCTGCGGGTGGCTGACAACACGAAGTGCCCGATCTCGTTCTCGATCACGCAGAACGACAAGTCGCCGCAGCGTTGGCGCCAGACGCTGGACGAGATCAATGCGGCGGCCAGGCGCGGCCTCTCCATCACCGCGCAGATCGCGGCGCGCCCCGTCGGCCTGCTGCTCGGGCTGGAGCTGTCGCGCAATCCGTTCCAGACCCATCCGAGCTACAAGGCGATCGCGCATCTGCCGCTGAAGGAACGGCTGGCGCGGCTGCATCAGCCAGAGGTGCGCAAGGCGATTCTGAACGAGACGGCGACCGCGACCGACGATCCGCTGTTCTTCCGTCCCAACTACGACAAGATGTTCCTGCTCGGCGATCCCCCGGATTACGAGCAGCCGCCGGAGAACGCGCTGGGCCCGCAGGCGCGCAAGCAGGGCCGTCAGCCGGAAGAGATCGCCTATGACGCGATGCTCTCGGACGAAGGTCGCGGCATGCTCTACGTGCCGTTCCTGAACTACGCCGATGGCAATCTCGATGCGACGCGCGAGATGCTGATCGATCCGCAATCGGTGCCCGGCCTGTCCGACGGCGGCGCCCATTGCGGCATCATCTGCGACGCGAGCTTCCCGACCTATCTGCTGACGCACTGGACGCGCGACCGCAAGCGCGGCGAAAAGCTCACGATTCCCTTCGTGGTCGCCGCGCAATCACGCAAGACCGCGCTCTCGGTCGGCCTCACCGATCGCGGCCTGATTGCGCCCGGCTACAAGGCCGACGTCAACGTGATCGACTATGACCGGCTGCATCTGCACCCGCCGAAGGTACATTACGATTTGCCGGTCGGCGGACGGCGGCTGTTGCAGGATGTCGACGGCTATGAGGCGACGATTGTCTCGGGCGTGGTGACGCGGCGGCGTGGCGAGGCCACGGGACAGCGACCGGGCAAGCTGATTCGTGGCGCGCAGGGGATGAACTAAGCGACGGCTGCTTGCGCGAGGCGAAGGCCGCGCCTCAATCTCTCTGTCGTCCCCGCGCAGGCGGGGACCCATAACCCCAGAGATAAGTTATGGCGCGAAACTGGTAACTCCGAATCTTCGCCAAACCACTTCCTGTGGCTATCGCGACGAGGGCAAGCGCTCGCGCGGGGGTCCCGGATCGGCGCTTCGCTTGTCCGGGACGACAGTGTTGATTGGGGCGAGCGGCGCCGCCCCTTACGTCGGCGACACCGCGCGTTTCAGAGGCGCTGCCTGCGGGGCGGCGCGCGTCAGCCGGGCCCGCTCCGTGTTCGGCCAGAGCAGAAGCAGACCGATCACACCGGAGCCAACCATGACTACCGCGTTGATGGTGAAGCCGGTCATGTAGCCGTCAAGCATGCTGCCGGCGCGCTGGATCACGGTGCCCATCACGCTCGGCGCGATGATGCCCGAGAGCGTGTAGAGCGCGCCGTAGATCGCGATGACCGCGCCGCGCTGCGACGCCGGGGTGAACTCGCCGAGCATCGGCGGACAGACGACATAGATCGCGCCGCACAGGCCTGAGCCGACGACGAGCAGCGCGATCTGCAGGCCTGCGCCCTGAACATGCGGCATCATTGCCAGGATCAGGCCACCGATGACCAGCGGCACCGAGCCGAGCACGCCGCGCGAAACGCGCGTGGTGTAACCGCGCGCCATCATCACCTGCGAGATCCACCCCGTGAGGATGACGATGGTGGCGCCGAACACCCAGGGCAGGATCGAGATGAAGCCGGCCTGGCTCTGCGAGAAGCCAAGACCCTTGATGATGAAGGGCGTGAACCAGGTGAGACCCAGCGACAGCGCCCAATAGGCGCCGAAGGTGGCGATCACGCAGCCGAGGAAGGTCCGTGAGGTCAGAAGCTGCACATAAGGGATTTTCGGCTCCGTGGCAGCGAGGACCCGGGTGTCCTCCAGCGGGCCCTCCTTACCGAGCGCGAGCCACGCACAGACCCAGATCAGCCCGACGACGCCGAGCGCGCCGAAGGCGTAGTGCCAAGAGTGATTGACGATGACCCAGTTGAGCGCCGGCACGGCCAGGATGACGCCGAAGGCGGAGCCTTGCGACAGGATCGCGGTCGGCAGCGTGCGCTTCTCGTCGGGGAACCATTTGTAGATGGCGTGCGCGGCGACCGCGAAGGCCGGGCCTTCGCCCGCGCCCAGCACGATGCGGCAGATCAGGAGCGTAGTGAAAGAGACGGTACCGACCATCGGAAACTGTGCCAGCGCCCAGATCACCGCCAGCGTCAGCAGCACCCAGCGCGTCGGCACCTTGTTGACGATGAAGCCGACCACGATGGCCGAGGTAGAGAACAGGAAGAAAAACGAAGAGCCGAGCAGACCGAATTGCTCGGCGTCGAGCTTCATATCGGTCATGATCGGTACGCCGGCGAGACCGACGACGATCTTGTCGGCGAAGTTCACGACCATGAAAAGAAACAGGAGAAAAGTGACGGTCCAGGCGCCCTTCGGCGTCGCTGTCGTCTTCCCCGCCACCGCGGGCGTTCCCTGAGCGCTCATCATTCTCCCCGTATGTCTTTTTTGGTACTTTTTGATTTGGCAGTGTTCGGAGCTAACAACGGCTTCGAGACCAACGCAACCCCGACATTTACGCGCCAAGTATGCTACGCAACATTTCCGTTAATTCCGTCCGGCGCCATCGATCGTGCTGAGCATCCGAAATCTCTCCAAGACGTTCTCCTCGGCCGGTGAACCGGTCCACGTGTTGCGTGGCGTCGATCTCGACCTCAGGGCTGGCGAACGCGTCGCGCTGACCGGTGAATCCGGCAGCGGCAAGAGCACGCTGCTGCACCTGATCGCAGGGCTCGATGTCGCCGATGGCGGCACCATCCGGCTGGAGGGCACCGAAGTCACCAAGCTGTCGGATGCGGGGCGCGCGGGCTTGCGGTGCGACCGGATCGGCCTGGTCTTTCAGCAGTTCAACCTGATCCCGAGCCTGTCGGTCGCGGACAATCTCGCCTTCCAGGCGCGGATCGCCGGCCGGCACGATGCGGCCTGGACGAAAGAGCTGGTCGAGCGGCTCGGGCTCGGCAGCCTGCTGAAGCGCTATCCCGAGCAATTATCTGGCGGACAGCAGCAGCGCGTCGCGATCGGCCGGGCGCTTGCAACAAAACCCTCGCTGCTGCTCGCGGACGAGCCTACCGGCAATCTGGATGAAGCGACCGCCGACGACGTGCTGGCGCTGGCGCGCGACCTCGTCGCGCGCACCGGCTGCGGCTTCCTGGTAGTGACTCACAGCCTGCATCTGGCCGGCACCCTCGACCGCCACCTCACGCTGCATGCGGGGCGGATCACATGAGGCGCGCGCTCTGGGTCCTGGCGGTGCTCCTAAGCCACTGGCGGCGGCACAAGATGCAGTTCGCGACGCTTCTGATCGGGCTGATCGCAGCGACCGCATTGTGGAGCGGCGTGCAGGCGATCAACCAGCAGGCCCGCAGCGCCTATGACCGCGCGGCGGCGACGTTCGGCGGCGTGCGCACGGCGATGTTGGTCGCGCCGAACGCGGCCACCTTTTCGCAGGAGCTGTTCGTCAAGCTCAGGCGTGCCGGCTGGCCGGTCTCGCCGGTGCTGGAAGGCCGCGTCCAGGTCAACGGTCGCTCGGTGCGGCTGCTCGGGATCGAGCCGGTGACGCTGCCGGCAGACGTCGGCAATGCGCCGCGTCTTGGTGCTGCGGATTTGAGCAGCTTCGTCGCGCCGCCCGGCCAGACATTGGTGGCCCGGGAGACGCTGGCCGATCTGCAGGAGCAGGAAGGCGCGGCGCCGCCGATCAGCAGCGGCGCGAAGCTGCCGCCGCTGCGCGTGCTGCCGCAGCTCGTGCCCGAGGTGCTGGTGGTGGATATCGGCGTGGCGCAGCGGTTACTGAACAAGCCGGACCAGGTGTCTCGCCTTCTGATCGGCAAGCCGAAGAGCAAGCCTGCACCATTGGCGAGCGTCGTCGGCGATCAGTTGCAGCGGGTCGAGCCCAATGCGGAGACGGAGCTGGAGCGCCTGACCGACAGCTTCCATCTCAATCTCACCGCGTTCGGCCTGTTGTCATTCTTCGTCGGTCTGTTCATCGTCAACTCGGCCGTGGGCCTCGCCTTCGAGCAGCGGCTGCCGATGCTGCGCACGCTGCGGGCCTGCGGCGCCTCGGCGCGGCTCGTCAACACGGTGCTGGTGGTCGAGCTGGTGGCGCTGGCGCTGGTGGCCGGACTGATCGGACTCGTCTGCGGCTATTTCATCGCGGCTGCGCTGCTGCCCGACGTGGCAGCGTCGCTGCGCGGGCTCTATGGCGCGCAGATTCCGGGACAGCTCACGCTACGACCGGAATGGTGGCTTGCCGGTGTCGGCATCAGCATCGTGGGCGCGATCGTGGCGGCCGCGACCAGCCTGATCAAGGCGATCCGGATGCCGGTGCTGGCGACCGCGCATCCGCGCGCCTGGCAGCAGAGGCAGCTCCGCTGGCTGATCCTGCAAAGCATTGCGGCCTGCGCCGTGTTTGCGGTCGCGCTATTGCTGCTTCGCTATGGCGCATCGCTGATTGCGGGTTTCGGCGTGCTCGCGGCGCTGATGCTCGGCGCAGCGTTGATTTTGCCAGCGCTGCTCGAAATCATCCTGCTCACAGGTCAGCGCACCGCACGTAAACCGCTCGCACTGTGGTTCTGGGCAGATAGCCGGCAACAACTCTCCGGGCTGTCGCTGGCGCTGATGGCGCTGCTGCTCGCGCTGGCCGTCAATGTCGGCGTTTCCACCATGGTGGAGACTTTCAGCCGCACCTTCATCGGCTGGCTCAACGGGCGGCTTGCAGCCGACGTCTACATCAGCGCCTCCGACAATGCGCAAGGCGTTGCGATCCGCAACTGGCTGAAGGAGCGCAGCGATGTCCAGGCGATCCTCCCGGGCGGACGTGCCGAGGCGCATATCGAGGGACAGCCGGTGGAATTGCTCGGCCTACCCGATCATGCGCTCTATCGCGAGCGCTGGCCGCTCCTGGAGGC
>JAEWFG010000052.1 GCA_023388935.1 Pseudomonadota bacterium
GCGGTAGGCCGTGCGGAGGCTGGAGGCGGTCAACGGACCGTCCGGCCACAGCAGCGCCGCGGCCTCCGCGAAGGTGAGCAATTCGTCGTCGCCCCACGCGGCCGGGTCTGGACGCGCGGTGATGCGCCGCGGCGGTTTTGTCGCCATGCCTACCTCCTGTTCGACCGCGCCGGCGGGCCAGCGAAAGCTTGCCTGGCCGGCCGCGCGCGCAAGCATTCGTTCGCGCCGCGCGGACCAATCCTTGCGGAACGCTTCCCTTGAACTGCAATGTCGCCCGCAACCCCGACCCGCGCCGGCGGTCGCCTGGAGCGGCAGCTCGTCGCTCCCGGGCGATGATCACGATCGCAAGCGCGCCGGTCTCCGCCTACCAATCCTTGAGAACGGTCGGGGCGACTTTGCGTGGACAAAATCGGCCCGCATGCGACGGCCGAAACGTTCGTCTGCCGATTTTCGGACATTGACACCGGCCCGCGCTAATCCAACGCGGCCGGCGATCGGGCCTCGAGCCCGCTCTTTGCGATCTTGCCCTTGCGCGGTCTTGTGGCCGCCGCGAACAGCACAGCACAGCGCGCGCCGGTCATGGCGCCTCCTTGACGCCATGGGCGCGGATGATTGCGGCTGCGCGCACGCCGTCGATCCGGCCGGCGCGCAGGAGCGTGGCGAAAATCTCTTCAAGCGCGGCCCGGTGTTCGAGCAGGAGCGAACGGCAGGCCTCGGCCGCCCGCATCAGCTCGGCATGGGCTGCGGCCCGGACGTCGGCATAGGAGAGCAACTCATCCGTCTCCTGGTGCGGGGCGAGAAACAGGAGCCGTTGCGGTCCCGAAAGTCCGAGCGATGCGACCATCGCTGCGGCAAGCGCCGTCGCCTTCTGCAGATCGGAGCCGCGTTGGCCGCCGGCGCCGTGCGAGGCCTCTGCGAGAAGCATTTCTTCGGCGGCGCGGCCGGCGAGCAGCGTCTGCAGGCGCTTTTGGTAGTCCGAATAAGTGCCCTCGAACGGCGGCGCCTGCGTCCTCATGGTCGCACCGCCCCGGTCGCCCGATCGGGTCACGCTCGCATGCAGGTTCGCCTCATCGCCGAACAACACGATCTCTGCGAGCAGATGACCGGCTTCATGGGAAGCCGCGCGCCGCATGTCAGCGCAGCCCCGGTCTTCTTCGCCGACGAGCGCCCGGCGCAAATCGGCAAGTTCGAGCGGACGGCTCTGGTGGCGCGCGAAGCGGACGGCGTCGTTCGTGATTCGCTCGACATCCGCCCCGGTGCAGCCCAGCGCGAGCAGGCAGATGTCCTCCAGATTTTCTCCGGCGAGTCGGCCCGAAAGGCGGACGCGAAACATGCGCGCGAGATCCTGCACGTTCGGCAACCCGATGCGAAGGATTCGATTGAGCCGGCCCGATCTCAGGATAGCGGGATCGCATCGCGACAGATCGTTGGACGTGGCCAGGACAATGAGGCCCTCTTTGCCGGCTACACCGTCAAGTTGTGAAAGAAAGCCATTAACAACTTCTACGACATAGTCGGCATGAGCATGGCGGACCTTGCTGCGATCGGCGAAACTATCAACCTCGTCGCACAGAATCACGCTTGGCTCAGCACGGGCCCTATCAAAGTCGCGCTTCATGGCGCGGAGCAAATGGCCTAAATGACCTTCATCGGTTCCCTGCCATTGCGCGAGAGAACAAGCAATCAAGGGTAGCCCGGCCGCCCTCGCGTAGGCTTGCGCGAAGAGTGTCTTACCGGTCCCAGGCGGACCAACGAGACAGGCTGCCGGGTCGAGTGCGGACCAGGAAATTTCGCCACGCCGCCATGCTTCAAGATCGCGAAGGCTTGAGCGGGCCCATGCGACCGCCTCGTCCATGCCGTGTAGTTCGTCGAGCGAAATGTCCCGCCCGCCTTTATGCGCCAACTTCTCCGTGGCGAGGCGGCGCAGCTCAGCCATGCACTCGGCCGGTGTCCGGTCAAACCTGATGGCGATGATGAGGTCGACCGGCGTGAGCCGGGCGGTGCTTTCCGCGTCGAGAAGTTCGCGGCAGCGCTGTCCCGTCACGATCCTGATGGCGCGCGCAATCGTGACGGCATCGAGCGGCGGAAAGGTGAGGCGGACGGCCCGCGATTTCAGCAGCGGTTCTGGAAGGTGCGTCTCTGCCGCCGGCGAGATCGCAATCAGTGGAAGAGCGAGCGACAACGCTGCGAGAGCTTCGTTTTGCCGCTCGCCCTTTTCCTTCGCTTTCGGAGGTTCTTTGACCGCGAGACAAATCAAATCATAGTCGTCCCGACTCTCGGAATGATGCGTGCCGACCTTCATCACGCGCGCGGGCGTCTCCGGAGGAAACAGCGTGTCCTGCCAGGTGCCAAGCACGCGTTCGAGCATTTGCGGGTCTGCAACGTCCACGAGCACCACGGGCGCGGAGGAGTTGATCGATTCCCGCAGCTCGGGTCTCGCATCGAAGAGTCTTGCGAAGATCAGCCGCGCCGCGGCCCGCGCCGGCGTGATCGGGTGGGAGGGCGGCGGCGAGCGCCACCGGGCGAACAGCGATTCGTCCTCGTCATCCTGGTGTTGGTTTGACGCATTCCTGGCGACGGTCTTCCGCGCCGCCGCGGCTGCAGCAGTGACCCTCTTGCCGGCGGCGCGCATCACCTTCTCGGCCGCAAGCCGGGCGTCTTCCTCGAGCTCTTTGACCAACAAGTCGTGCTCACGCGTGGTGGCAGCTTCGGCGATGTGCCGGCGATATTGCCGAGAAGCGCGCCAGTCCGCGCGATAGGCGGTGAGCTCGAGCGCGCCCATCGGCCCACCTATCTCGGCTGGGGTGGGCACCGGATGATCCGACGACGCTGCCGCCAAGGCCACGGGCAGAGGTCGCGGACGCAATGGCGCACTCGGTGCGGTCTTGCTGAGCTCACTCATGCTGTCACTACCCTTCGTGATTGGATGAAACGTTGGACATTTCGGATTCGCCTATGTGTCGACCTCGATGACAAAGGCAGGATCAAACGAACTACACTCATCGCCGTATCCACACGGATTCGAGATCAGGCGGGTGCGACCGCGGCGGATGTCCATGGCATGGTGGGTGTGGCCGCTAACCCAATAGTCCGGCTGGTAGCGGTCGATCGTTCCAAGCAAATCGGAGGCGTCGGCGGCCGAAATCAAGCGGTCGCGCAACTCCGGCTTGAGCGCCTCGACAACTGCCCCATGATGGGTCAGGACAAGGGTTGGACCCGCGTGCGGCTTTGCGAGCTTGGTCTCGATGTAGGCGCGAGACTGCAAATGCAGCCTCCGCGCCTCCTGCGGCCGAAACCGCTTCCAAGGATCACGCATCCACCCGATGCGGCGGTGGTCGCGGATTATTTTAGACAACACCCCCATAGCCGGCAGGCGCACGGATTCGCCGAAGAGGCTGTAGTCGGTCCACAGCGTCGCGCCGATGATGCGCAACCTGCCGAAGGTCACCGTGTCGTTTTCAAGCAGATGAATGCCGAGTTCGCGCGCAGATATCCGTGCGGCGTCAAGCTCCTTATCATACTCGGTCCAATGAAATTCGTGATTTCCCGCGACCGCCACGACATCCGTCGCGGGATAAGCCTCTCGCGCGCGCCGCACCGCGAGCTGCAGCCCCTCGCAGGTGTCTCCGGCGATGAGCACCAGGTCTGCCCCTTGGGCAAGCGGCGGAAAACCGCGGGCGCCGGGAAACCCAAGGTGAAGGTCAGACATGATCTGTATACTCAACTTGATCTTCTCGGCGGCCTCGGCGGGCCGCCCGTCCGCGACCGGCTCGTCCGTCGCCTCCACAGTCACGGGACGCCCGCAAGCCACGTAGCCGCGCGACAGCGGCGCTTGCACACATGCCGCGGCTTCCGATGACAAACATGTGGTGGATTGGCGGCCGCGCTGGGGAGCAGAGGCCCTGCGATTCACCGGACCAGTCGGCGTGCGACAGGCGGATTGCCGCAAGTGGTTGCGCGCCACCTGGAGAGGACGGCGGGTTGGTCCGACCGCGGCGGTTGGGTGCAGCCCGGTGCTGCAGCCATCCGCCGCGCCGTTTTGCCCGCGCAAAAGTTGGTGCGAACCAGCGCCAGGTTCGCTTGCTCCGTTGGGTTGCGGCTTGCGTTTAATCGTACTCATGGACAAAGCGCCTCCGTTCACGCGCACGCCGCGTGTCGCCGGGCCCCCGCGGGCCATCGGATGTGAAGTAATGTCGTGGAAGGTCCCTGCCGGGCCGTGCCGATGCCTCTCGGGCCACGGCCCGCCACGCCCAGAAAAGCCAACTCAGTCCAGCGGCGCCTCTTCGACTTCGACGAGGAAGCGTCCGTACTCAGGCCGGTGATCGCCAAGTCCATGCGGTCCAGCAATCCTGAAGAATTCGATCACTTCGCTGCGATCGAGCATTGACGGAAGAAACGTCGCCGTGACACGCGCGCTCCAATTGTTGAAACAGGGGCGTGTCCTGACCGTGAGCGAACCCCACACGCGGACGATCTCGCGATGCCGAAAGCGTTGATCGGCCCAAAGGTCTGCGACCGTAGTCGGGCCGTCGTATTCCAGCATCGCCGGGCCGTCGGCCCGAAAGCCGGCCCTGGCGGTCTCTCCCTTCCTCCGCTTTTTGGCGCCACCGACCAGCACGGCCTTGATGCAATGTGGCGGAAGGCAAGGGCGCCCGTCAGCGAGCCACAAGCCGCCGTGCCATTCCAGCTCCGCGATTCGTTCGTGATCGACTACCGTCTTCACGTTTTTTGATGTGATAGCCGCGAGCTTGCGGGTCAACGCGTCGAGCGGGTCGGCAAGTCTTGAGTTATGCATCAAGACGGGACCGACACCGATGAGCTTGAGAGCGATACGTTCCACACTCATTCGTCTACTCCTGGGTTGATGTTGGATCGAAGAGCGGTTCGGGATTCACCGTCGCTGGTTCGCCGGGCTCGATGGGTGCGGCGCTCGCGTATCGCCGTGCGCGCAGCATCGCGGTGACGCCCAGATGGCACTCGCGGCAGAGGGCCGTGAGATCGCCGTCGATCTCGCAACCAAGTCGTTGGTAGGTTCGATGGTGGATCTCGATCAGATGACCGGTCGCCTTGGCGTTGGGGCACAGGCGGCACTGGAATTGTGCGGCCTCAAGCTCGCGCAAGCGCGCCGGGTTGTGGCGCCACAACGGGCTCACGATGTATGCGAGATAGTTCATCGCAATGTCACCTGCGCCTGGAGATCAACCAGCTGTCGGAAAGTGCGCCGCAAAGTGGATCAAGTCGGCTCTGGCGCCTCAGCGCGGATGCCATCAGGAGCCTGGCGACCTCATTGCCTTGGATCGCGAGGTTGAGGACGGCAGTCATGGCCAGATCCAGATCCAGCGACAAATGATGATCGCTGGCACGTTTTTGCGCGCGAAGGGCAACGCCGATCGCCACCGCCGCATCGCCAGCTGCGGCGAGAAACCAGTGCGGCTCGCCGATGATGGCGGACTTGATCAGGACCCGACGCGCGCGGACGACATGCGTCCGGTTGAATTGGTCCGCGCGCAACGTCCGCCACCAGCTCAAGGCGTGAGGAAACGAGACGGTGATGGGCACGTTCTTCTGCGCGCGGGCAACGAAGTCGGCCAGGGTGGGAGCCGACGGAGCTCGCCTGGTCGACCGCTTTGAAGGATTCGGTGAAACCTTGCGCATCACAAGAACTCCACATGTGATAAATCATATGAAAGCGCGCGGCCGAAAATCTGCGCCCGGTCGGGGCGGCAGTCGCGGCATCATCGCGATTTCCGAAAGCCCTGAGCGTCCGCATACGCCGCTTCAAGACCAAGGATTGGTTGAAGGCGGTGCGACCGATTTCCAACGGGTAAACGTGCTGCGGATCTTCAAGTGCCGTGCATTTGCGGCCGACAGCTTAATCCTTTTCAAGGATTCATCTGTAGATTCGGGCCGGAGCAGTTCCTTGCCTTGTGCTCTTGGCTTCAAGACTGTGCGCCGAAGCCAATGGTTAAGATCGAGTTAAAAGATAACACGAGAAGGGCCGGTTGTCCCGCAATAGACGCAGATCGCCCCTTGTAAGATCGAGTTATGGTTAACGAGCCATTCGTTTCACCATCTCAGGTTCGCGCTGCGCGGGCTTGGCTCTGCTGGAGCCAGAACGACCTTTCTATGAAAGCCGGTGTCTCGCAACGGTCCATCGCGAGATTTGAGCTTGAACGCTCCGTTCCCTACGCAGCGACCCTTGCCCACATCCGCGGCGCGTTCGAGACCGCCGGGATCGGCTTCCAGTGGGATGGCTTGGTCCCCAAGGGAATTTGCGTCATTGCGCCGGTTCGGACGGACCGAGCCGATGGGCTCGCGACCGCAGCCGGATCGCCACCATTCGATCAACTCGGGCCAGCCCCACCCCAGGAGTAGGAGCCGCGGTCATTTGCCGGCCCGGGTGTCGAACAAGTCAACGAAGCGGACTTCCAGGCAGGACGCAATTTCTTCCAGGGTTTGAAGCGTCGGATTGGCCCTGCTGTTTTCGATCAGACTGACAGCCGTCTGTTCGACCCTGAGCTTCGCAGCCAATTCGTCCTGTGTCCAACCGCGATCCTTGCGCAGACGGCGCACATTGCGGGCGAGTGTCTTCGCAACCAGCGAATGCCGAGCGGGAAAGCGCTGATCGAATCCTGACCGTACCATCAACAGGACGGTCGAATGATTGGGTTAATTCAGTCCATATGATAAATCACATAAATCGCGGCGCTTCATTGGCTACGGTCGATTGTCTGTTGGATCGTCGCCCACCAACGGGACCGTGATCGGGGTGTGATAGGAGGTAGATCGAAACGAACAAATTCCGAATCCAGCGGTCGAGACGAAGACGTTTGAGACCTACAAGCTTGCGCTCGAAGCCTGGAGAGCATGTGGAGCCAATCCTGCGGCTAAACCTGGCGCCCACGACCTGGGCGAAACCAGTATCATCCAAACGCTGAAGAGCCTCCGCGGAAAGATGCAGCCCCGCCAGACCATTGTCGTCCTAATGGACAACGCCGCCGGACGTGATGCACTGAGAGGCATGCGCCGGATTAATCTCGATGTATTCGGAACCCGCATCTTTATCGAAGTCCTGTACACGAAGTTCGGCATCTCCGACGCCGATCACGCTTGGCAAGCCATCCTCAACATCATTCCAACCGCTGGAAGCAAAGACGAAGACGATCCGGTTTTTGTCCGTCGGGCAATCTAGCTGTCCCTCCGGTCGGCTTCTTGCACGAAGCGCTCCGGTTTCCGAAACGCGATCGACGGCTCCGCCCGAAAATCCGAATAGCCTTTGTTTCTAGGAGGTCGCGTCGTCTGGTCGTGGTTGGAGTGCAGCTAGACGACCGATTCCATGAACCCGGCATCTGCGGAACTGGAAGCGTGTTGGTGGATTCCTCGTTTGAGTTTGTCTGAACGAGGATTGATATCATGGCAACATGGCGGCACGCAGTCGAGTTGGCGA
>JAEWFG010000066.1 GCA_023388935.1 Pseudomonadota bacterium
GGCGGGGCTCCGACCGGAGGACCGCCGATGGGTGGTGGAGGCAATTGAGCCTGCGCGGCGCTCGAGAGAAAATAAAGTGCTGCGCTGACGGCCAGCAGTAACCGGCTCTTCAATGGCATCGTAATCTCCGTCCTAGATTTGCGTTTCGAGCAGCGGCTGCGGCTCGCGATTTGCAACGATCTGCCCCGGCGGCGTCTCGTGATATGGCGCCTCCTCTTTGCCCGCCGGCGGCTCGTCCTCGTGGTCGGGATGGATTCTGAACCACGCCACATACAGCGCCGGCAGGAACAGGAGCGTCAGCAGCGTGCCGACGATGATGCCGCCCATCATGGCGTAGGCCATCGGTCGATCACCCCGCCGGCACCGTGTCGCTGCAGAAGATCGATGCCGTCGCCGACCAGGCCGGAATTCGCGTCACGGGCGGACTAGCTCCCGGGGCCGGGCTTGTGGTCGCCATTGCCATTCCCCTGGTGCTTGCCATCACCTTCGTGGTGATGGCTAGTAACCCATCCGAATATTGGTAGCGCCTGATGATCACGTCTCGATCATGATTCTCGCCGGCGCGATTGTGCCCTCCGCGAACATATCCACAAGTCTCCATGCGAGGCCGAGCTAGCCGCCGCTACGCAACCTCGATGACCGCCGCTGCCCGGCGCAGCGGACCGAGACTTCCCGAAGCCGCGGCGATCGAAATAGGAGACACATCCGTCGCAGCCTCGAATAGGAACGACCGCATTCGCCATCCGTTTGATCATCTCAACCTAAGGAGGATCTTCATGGAAGAACAGCGAGAGACTGGTAGCCTGATCGGCAGCGACAAGGTGGAAGGGACGGCTGTCTACGGCGCAAATGATACGAAGGTCGGATCGATTGACCGTGTGATGATCGACAAGGTCAGCGGCAAGGTATCCTACGCAGTACTCAGCTTTGGCGGTTTTCTCGGCATCGGTGACGACCACTATCCCCTGCCCTGGCAGTCGCTGAAATACGACACAGGATTAGGCGGCTACCGCACCAACATCACTGAGCAGCAGCTCCAAGGGGCGCCCAAGTACGGCGCAGGGTCGAACTGGGACTGGCAGGACACCGGTCGGATGCGTTCCGTCAACGACTACTACGGCGTCCCGTTCTGAAGCTTGACACGTAGGGCGGCTGAGGTGGGTGTCATGCCCTGGCTTGGCCGCCCTCGTCCATGCCCCAGTCTCGGTGACTCTGGGAGAAGTGGCGTGCACAGAACGCTGGTTTCGAAGGCGCAGCTCGAACTCATCGCCCTCAAGGAAATCCGGACTTTTCCAGGCTGCGAATACGTCCTTTCCGTCGAGGTCGAATTCCAACCCGACCGTGCGAGCGATACAAATTGGACGCTCTGCATTATGGCGAAAGATGGCGCTGACCTCGAGCGTATTGATTCCGCGGCGCGGACGATCAGTGATCGCCTGAAGCTGAGATATAACCTTCAAAGCGGATTTTGAGGGGCCGGCACTCCCGTGAGCACGGCTGGTTGGTTACCAATGGCGAGTGCCCGACAGTTCACGTTCCGCGGGCAGCCAACCCTTGAGGTTAGGCCCGCACCTGTGCGGCGCGGGTGAGCAGCGGCACTGTGCGATCATCGCGCGAGCCGCTGCTGTTGCCGAGCTGACAGCCTGCGGCGCGGCACACTTCAAGGCAGGCTCTTGCGAGCGAGCGCATGCTGGCCTCGCGGTCGGGCCTCAGCGGAATCGGCAACGGTCGTTCGCACGTGCTGGCAGCCATGGCGCGCCTCCTGATCGCATTGGCGTACAGGATATCACAGCGCTGGTTGGTCAGCGCGTTACGGATAACGGTTTAGTTTCACGGCCTCTGATATGAGGGCGACGTCATGGCAGGCGCAGCCGAGCAAAAATCAGCATACTTCTTGGATCTTGAGGATGACGAGGAGGCTCTCCGTGTCGCCCAGGATGTCGCTTCGGCTTTACAATGGGTTCGTGACGATCCGCGACGCCGAGGGTCGGTAGTCGCCGGTGTTGAGCTAGCCGACATATTTGCGAGGCGACATTGAGAGGATTTGCTGGGAACTAGCTGCCGCGTCGGCTCGTTGCGGCAGTATGCCGAGGTACTATTTTGACATACAAAATGGCAGCCCCTACCGGGACGAGGTCGGTGAGGATTTGCTGGATGACCAAGCGGCCTGGCTAGCTGCAATGAGGCTGGCGCGCGAGATCGAGGACGTTCTAAGGCCGAGTGGCACGTGGAATTTGGAAGTCAGAACCAAAAAGAAATCTCAGTCTTCCGTATCGAGATCAGAACGGAATGGCTCGGTGACGGGTCGGGCCTGTGCGGTCCCTCGGAGCCGCGTCGTTCCGACTAGCCCCGACCAAAGAGGCCCATGGTCAACGTTCACCAGCTCACGAAGCTCTACGCCCCGCGAAAAGCGCTTATCGCCGCCCTCAGTCGTCTCGGTCTCCATTCTTGAGCTGACTATAGTGGTGATCATTGTCTTTGTGACCATAATCTTCGTGATAACCACTGTAATCGTGATGGCCCTTACCGCCAGAATAGGCAATGGCCGAAGAAGTCAGACTGGTCGACAGCAGGAGAGTCATCGCTGGCGGTGTCACTGCTGCGAACTTGCCGCACGCGCCAAGAAATGCACGTCGATCGGTCTCAGCCGATGCGATGCTCGTCGGAGTCCTTGTTGTCATGAAAATTTCCCCGCAAGATAACAGACCATGTTCCAAAGTATGCGTTCCGCCGGTAAGCATAAACAACATAGGTCAAGGCAGCGGAGCCACCAGCCTTAACGTTGAGGCCGTAACGTTGTTCCTGGGCGGAAGCCATGGACGCAGCGATCACCGGCATGATGCGAAAAATGCAAAACATCAAATGTGGTCGTGTCGACCGCTACGGGGCAGCCTAAGATAATGGCTGGTCGTCCTTGGCGGTGCTGGCGAAGCAAGCTCCTTCTGCCTGTTCTTCGCAATGTGCGGCCGCGCGGCGCTCTAAGGCATCGGCAGGAACAAGGGCATCACGCTCGGGCTAGTGCACTCCTGAAGCGGCCCTGCACGTGCAGAGAGTACGCCAGTTCGCCCCAGGTGAGACAGAGCGACTGCAGGCATGAACAACGAATAGCGATTTTCAAAATTCGCACGCGGTGCATCAGATCGGGCTGGTCACCCTTGGGCCTTCACACTCGCGGCGGTCTTAGTAGTGCTGTGATTGGTGGGCGGTCCGATCTTCCGCTTCTCAGACACTTGGCAGCGGGTTATCAACACCATCAGCAGCATCGTGACCTTTTTGATGGTGTTTCTCATCCAAAACACACAGAACAGAGACAGCCTTGCCCTACAGCTGAAGCTGGACGAACTCATCGAAGCCACCAACTCCCGCAGAGACGTGATCGGCGTCGAAGAGAAGTCGGAACCAGAATTGAAATCAAAGCTGCATGCTGTCCGGGAACATGCCGAAACGCGGCGACCGCGTTGAACTTGGACGGCCGCGAAAAAGGGAACGTCCGTTGAAGTTGATGACCCGAGCGCGGTTATCGCAGGGGGCGGCCTGCCAACAACAAGGCTTCTTCGGATTGAGGTTGATCGTTCCACCGCCGCGGGGCGACCCGCCACAGCGACCGTTCAACGAGACCGACGCCGACTATGCGTAATATCTTTCTCCTATTCCATCGCCTTGGCCAGGTGCTCGTAGAACGCGCTCGCAAGCTGGTGCTCTCGATGAATTCGCATAGCAGCACCGCTACGGTCTTGTCGTCCATCCCGGCCTCGTCCTGAAACGTGCGTACCAAATCGATCGCTGCCGTCGGTTCTCCAACACGCATTGTCAACACTCCGTTTTTTTCCTCCCTCTCCTGCGGTAGTAGGAACGCCCCAATCCTGTCGGCGTTTCTCCAGCGCCCGCAGGATGGGTGCGGACCCACTTCCTGCCGGGCGGTATGTGATGTGAGAGCCCCAGACTTGCCCCAGCGCCGTTAGATTCTTCCGGCGCTGGAGCCTCTTTTGCCGGAAGGGCAACCGGCTCGCTCGATCAATGCAAGGTGAAGCGGCACGGCCTAGGAACCTTGCGGCTTGTCGCCAATTTTCTTTGTGCCCCCGAGGTCAGTTTAGGGTGAGCCTGCCACAACTCTCTGGAACCATCCCCTCGCTTTGGCTCGGAGCGGATCCGACGCGAGCGCGCCAGCCACCAGTTCGAAGCGGTCGTCGATGCGAGCGGCGATGCGGTGGACGGCGCCGATGACCATGCCGAGCCGGATACGACCGCGGTCGCCGGCTTCTTTGCTTGCTTCGATAGTCATTTCTTCTCGCTCGGGGGATGCCAAGCATCTTGCGGTTCGCTGCCTCGTCCGTGCAGGCGCCTGCAAAATCGTCGAAGGCTTTCTCTGTGACCCGGATGATATGGCTTTTGATGAACTCAACCCCCTCGCGCGCGCCTTGCTCGGGATGCTTCAGCGCGGAGAAGTTTCAGGACGTCGTGGTGCGCCGCCTGCACTGCTTCTTCCTGTCTGGCACGTTGGCCATACTCGCCATCGCGCAGATGGGCGTGCACCTGGTATTCTTCCTTCATATCACGACCGGGCCGGACAGCAGCCACATGTCCTGGCGCTCGCGTTTGGAGTGCTCATCGTGTTCCTGGTTCTCGCAGGGTCGCTCGTGATCATGGCAAACTTGAACGAGAATATGATGGTGCATTCCGAAAGGATGAATTTGCAAATGCAACGCTGAAGCTTTTCACTAACACAACCAACGCCCGGAGAAACGATGATGAAGACGCTCGTATTTTTCACGACGATCGTATGCTGTCTTGCCTTCACTTGCGTCGCGCAAGCCCACTCAGCCTATGACGGATCCTGGGACCTCTTTTTCGTGACGCAAAAAGGCGCATGCGACCCGACCTACAACTTCTCCGTCAATGTTATTAACGGGGTCGTCACGCATCCAAACCTTGTGCGGTTCAAGGGTTATGTGGCGCGGTCAGGTGCGGTTCGCGCTTCAGTGACTGTTCAGGATAAGTACGCGTCTGGATCGGGCAGGCTCACAGGTAATTCCGGACGTGGTACGTGGAAGGGCTATTCGGGAAGCGCACGCTGTTCAGGCTACTGGACCGCGCAGCGGAACTAGGTCAGCGTTTTCGTGGGTCCCGGTAGGGACGTGAGTTGCCCCACGCCCACCGGGTCGCGGAAGGCGGTCGCCCGCCTCCCGCTCCCACAGAACGTAGCGTGCGGATTTACCGCACTACGCTC
>JAEWFG010000095.1 GCA_023388935.1 Pseudomonadota bacterium
GCCCAGCCGAGCGCGCCGATGCCCTTGCCGAAGAAGGCGAGCGCCATGAAGCCGACCACCAGCGCCTGGCCGTCGACATAGTTGCAGGCGATGATCGACATCGACAGCAGCATACCGCCGACGATCGGGATCTTGCGCGCCATGGTCAGCGAGTTCGTCTTGCGCAGGATGGCGTCGGAGATGATGCCGCCGAGCACGCCGCCGATGAAGCCGCACAGAGCAGGCAGCGTCGCAACGAAGCCGGCTTGCAGGATCGACAGGCCGCGCTCCTTGACGAGGTAGACCGGAAACCAGGTCAGGAAGAAATAGGTCAGCGTGTTGATGCAGTACTGCCCGAGATAGACGCCGAGCATCATGCGGTTGGAGAGCAGCTGGCGGATGTGGTCCCATTTTGGGCCGCTGTCCGGCGCACGTTCATCCTTCGGAGCGTCGAGGTCGACCAGCGCGCCGCCGTCCTTGATGTAGTCGAACTCGGCCTCGTTGATGCCGGGGTGCTCCTTCGGGCCGTAGATCGTCTTGATCCAGGCAAGACCCATCACGACGCCGAGCCCGCCCATCACGAAGAACACGTAGCGCCAGCCGTAATCGTGTGCGATCCAGCCCATCAGGGGCGCGAAGATCACGGTCGCGAAATACTGCCCGGAATTGAAGAAGGCCGAGGCGGTGCCGCGCTCATTGCCCGGAAACCAGGCGGCGACGATGCGGGCATTGGCGGGGAAAGAGGGCGCTTCGGCGATGCCGACCAGGAAGCGAAGCGCGAACAATACGACGACGGCGGTGCCGGCGCTGAAGAAGCCGACCCAGCCCTGCATCATCGTGAAGATCGACCAGACGATGATGCTGAAGGCATAGACGAGGCGCGAGCCGTAGCGATCGAGCAGCCAGCCGCCCGGCACCTGCGCGATCACATAGGACCAGCCGAAGGCCGAGAAGATGTAGCCCATGGCAACCGGATCGAGATGGAGCTCCTTGGAGAGCGCGGGGCCCGCGATCGACAGCGTGGCGCGGTCGGCGTAATTTACGGTGGTGACCAAGAACAACATGGTCACGATGAACAGCCTGACGCGAGACCTCCTCACGTCCGTCGCTGACACCACTGCACTCATCGCGCGTCTCCTTAGAATTCGAAATGTTTCCTCACGGCGACTCCTAGAGGCGCGCGCGCCAAAGTGTCCAAGTTGAAGGGAGTATTGATCGATACCGCTTTTGGATTGATGGAACGGCAGGTGCGGGGAACGATCATGAGTGAGAGTGGAGGACGTGAGCTCCAATCTCGTCATTGCGAGCGCAGCGAAGCAATCCAGAATCTTTCCGCGGCGAGACGCTGGATTGCTTGGCTACGCTCGCCATGACGACGAGGAGAGAGCTCGCTCTTGCTTCTACTGCTGCGCGCCGGGCAGCAGCGGCGCCAGCAGCCCGCGCGTCACGCCCGGCGGCACGGCATCCAGCCCGAGCACGGCGCTCGCGGACGGCAGTGCGGCATCCGCCATCGCGGCGTGGCCCTCTGCGGACGGATGCACGGCGCCGCCATAGACGGCCGAGAGCACGCCCCAGGTTGCATCGTGGATGTCGGTGGGCTGGCTCGCCGCCGGCAGTCCTTGCGGGTAGGTCATGGCGGCGAAGTAGCTGTCGTTGGCGTCGCGGATCCAGCGCGCGCGGGGGAGGTAGGCGCGATATTCGGAAGCGCCGCGGCCGCACAGCATCGGCTGGCTCGCCGCGCTCACGATGTCCGGATTGAAGCTCTGGCCGTTTTCGGCAAAGCAGGTGCGGTCGAATTCGGGATCGTTGCCCGAATGGGCGCAGAAGCCGTGATCGGCAAACGCAGCCTGATGCGCGTCGACGAAGGTCATGCGGTCAGATTCGGGATCACGGCACAGCGCGCCGCGTGTGCAGGTCGCGAGCCCCTTCAGCTGCGGCAGGAATTCGGTGTCGACGAAAGTCGAAACGCGGGCGAGGCGCTCCGGGTCGGCGTTGAAGGCGGGATGGATATCGAAGCCGGCGCGGCCGCCGCGGCAAGGTACGCCGCCATCGGCGAGTGTGGGATTGGCGTAGGAGACATAGATCACATGCGAGAGGTCGCCACCGACGAGCGGCTTCAGCGCCTCGCGCAGCTTGACGAAATTCTGCGGCAGCTCGCGCGTCAGCGCGTCGCGGGAATCGTCAACGCTCGCCATCACGCCTGAGCGGCGGAACAGCGTGCGTTCGGTCGCTGTATCGACGATGACGTCGGCGACGAGCCCGGAGAAATAGACATCGTTGGCGCCGATCGAGAGCAGCACGAGGTCTAGCGTGCGGTCGGGCTGGCGTTTCCTGGCGGCTGTGAGCGCTTCGCGCAGCTCGGCGACCTGGGCATTCACGCTGGTGTTGCAGACGCCGGTCTTGCCGGGCGGGCATTCGCGGGCGCGCTGCGAGCCGAGCAACCCGTCGCCGATGCTGGCGCCGGTGCAGGCGAGCGGCAGGTAGGTCACCGCGATGTGGGTGTAGCGTACAGCGAGCGCCAGCGCCGTGCGCGTCTGGTAGCTGTAGAGCGAGCGGTGGCACGGTGAGTTGAACCAGAGCGCGCCGTAGCGCTGCCAGTTGGCGAGCGTGTCCGGCGCCTCGCAGGCGCGGCCGCCCTTGTAGCCGGCGCGGCTCGGTCGGTAGTACTGAGCGCCGGCGGTGCCGAGATAGGAGCGGAAGCAAAAACCTTCGTCCGACAGCGCTAGCGGCCGGTCCGGATTGCCTTCGCCGGAGGCGATGCTGTCGCCGAGGCCGGCGACGAAGATGTCGCGGACCTGGATCGCGGTCTGGACGCGCTGGGTCGGATCGGAGCCGGAGGAGACGTCGACGGTCGCCACTGTCTGCTTGCCGTAGCGGACGCGCAGATTGATCGGCTCGGCGCAGTCGAACGTCGAGCTCTGCGGCCCGTCGCCGTCATCGAACGACCAGGCGCAGGTGGCCCCGACCGGCACCGCGCCGGTCAGGCGCACGGTCACGGGGTGGTCGACGGGAGTGATGTAGTTCTCCTTGACGTTATCGCGGGTGCAGGGCTGGTTGACCCGGCCCTGGAGGTCGATGCAGAGCCGGTTGACCATGTTACGGGCCCAGCCGCGGCCCTCGCTCTGGAGCTCCAGGGACTGCTCGGCGGCGAGGATGCTGCGGTTACGAGCATTCTCCACATGAAGCAGGAAGTCGCGCTCCTCGCGGAACAGCCGGAAGCGGTTGCGCACCTCCCAATTGATCTGCATGGCGCCGGCATCCTGCGCCGCGGCGCGCTCGGGTAACGAAGCGGTCAAAATCCCGCCAAGCAGCAGGGCGCCTGCGGAGAAGGTACGAAGGGAATTTCGGATCATGGCCCGCGCCTTCAACGGCAAAGTTGAGGCGGAAATAAGAGAGGATTGCTCCTACGCCCGCAACCTTTGTCTGATGTCTAAAGCGCGATGAATGCTCATCGCGCTTTAGCTTATTGTTTGGGCATGATCTCCGCGCAAAGGCGTTCCGCGTTTGTCGCGAGGGAAAACCGCTTCGCACTTTTCCGGATCATGCCTCAGCGCTTGCTGGCCTGCCGCAGCGACCGCTCGCGCTCCATCGCCGTCACCTGCTTGGGCAGGTTGCCCTGCGCGCAGGCCTCCGCCAGCCGCCGCCGCTCCTGCCAGGGTTCGACCACGTTCATCCAGAGTTCGCGCGTCCCTATGATGGAGATAGCGAGGCCGAACGGGATCACGAAATAGAGAATGCGGAACACCAGCAGCGTGGCCAGAAGCTGCTCGCGGCCGAATTCGGGCAGCGCCACCAGCATGGCGGCGTCGAACACGCCGATCGAGCCGGGCGCGTGGCTGGCAAAGCCAAGCAGCGTTGCCAGGATGAACACGACGGCGAGCGACAGGAAATCGATCGGCGGATTGGCCGGCATCAACAGGTACATCGCCGTGGCGCAGAAGCCGAGATCGACCACGCCGATCAGGATCTGCACCAGCGTCAGCGGCGCCGAGGGCAGAACCACCTTCCAGCCCTTCTGGCCGAGTTCGCGCCGCTTCTCGCCCATGCAGAGCCAGACCAGATAGGCGCCGATCGCGGCGAGGCCGCCGAGCGCGATCAACCGGTTGATCGACGATGGGAGCTGATCCATGTAGGAGGCGGCATCGGGGTGGATCGTCATGCCGATCGAAAGCACGAAGATGTTACCGAGCCAGAAGGTCAGCCCCGACAGGAAACAGATTTTGGCGACGTCGATGGCATTCAGCCCGTAGTCGGAATAGATCCGGAACCGGATCGCGCCGCCGGTAAAGACGGTGGCGCCGATATTGTGACCGATCGAATAGGACGTGAAGCTGGAGAGCGCCGCGATGCGATAGGGCACGTGCTTCTTGCCAATCGTTCGCAGCGCGAAAAAGTCGTAGAAAGTCAGCGTACAAAACGCGAAGAAAACGCAGATCGCTGCCAGTCCGATGTTCCCGCGGGGGATCTCGGTTAACGCGGTCAGGATGACGCCGGTGTCGATGCCCTTGAGGGTCCGCACCAGCGTAGTGATCGCGAAGGCGATGATGAAGACGCTCGCGGCAATTCCGAGCCGTCGCCAACCGATCCATCTCGTGAAACCGCGTTTCAGCGCGGGCAGCAGTCCGTGCATTCATCCTCCCGGCAGGGGCAAGATCGACCAGGCCAGGCAGTGGCCAGTCGGATGCGATCACAGCCAAAGGCAAGGCGTCGATCGCTAGGCATGTCCAGCCCATTTAAGGCAAAAACAGCGGCTTGTGCAGCCCTTGACAAGTATGGGTTCTGCGTCGGATCGGCCAGTTCTGTCATACGTCGTTCACATCGGACATGCGTCAGGCACATGAGTCGTGAGAGAGGCCAGGACCGCACATTCGTATGTTGACATGATTACAGATCCCGGTGCCGCCGGCATTGTTCCAGCGCAAGTGGTGCTGGGCTTTTTTGGAACGCCGATGCCGCGCGCTCGTTAGCGCCCCATCAGCAATCGAACATGGCGGAATACGCGGCTTTTCTTGCAAGCCGGTGCTGCCATGTTCCGGAACCCGAGAGGATCGGAATGATGGGACTGTTCACAAAAGATATCAAAACCATGAACGACCTGTTCGTGCACCAGCTCCAGGACATCTATCAGGACATCTATTATGCCGAGCAGCAGCTGACCAAGGCGCTGCCGAAAATGGCAAATAAGGCCACCGATCCGCAGTTGAAGCAGGGCTTCTTGACGCATCTCGAGGAAACGAAACAGCACGTCACGCGGCTTGAGGAGGTGTTCAAGATGTCCGGCGTCGCCGTGAAGGCGGTCGATTGCCCGGCGATCGACGGTATCATCGAGGAAGCCGACGAGACCGCCGGCGAAGTCGCCGACAAGGCGGTGCTCGACGCCGCGCTGATCAATGCGGCGCAGGCCGCGGAGCACTACGAGATCGCGCGCTACGGCAGCCTGATCGCCTGGGCCAAGCAGCTCGGCCGCAAGGATTGCGCAGCTATGCTCGCCAAGACGCTCGAGGAAGAGAAGGCGACCGACAAGAAGCTGACGACGCTCGCCGAGAGCAAGGTCAATTTGCGCGCAGCGAGCTAAGCCCAGACGTGGTCACGAAGGCGCCGCGCGGTCATCCGCGCGGCGCTTGCATGTCGCGCATCCATCATTCGGCCATTGTCGAAGCATGACGGCGGGTCAGAGGCGTATGTTTCGCACGGGGCTGCGACCGAGGTGGCAGCATGCGAGTGAACACCCTCAAACTCAAATATGAATCCTTCGACGAGGCAGTCGGGGCGCCGACTGCCGGCTCGCGCATTGCGACCTCGCTCACGCTGGCTGCGATGAGCCTCGGCTATGGTGTGGTGCAGCTCGACGTCACCATCGTCAACACCGCGCTCGATGCGATCGGCAGGACGCTCGGCGGCGGAGTTGCCGAGCTGCAATGGGTCGTCAGCGCCTACACCATCGCGTTTGCCGCCGTCATCTTGACGGCCGGCGCGCTCGGCGACCGGATTGGCGCCAAGCGCGTCTTCATGGCGGGGTTCGCCATCTTCACCGCAGCCTCGCTCGCCTGTGCGCTGTCGCCCAACGCAATCGTGCTGATCGCAGCACGTCTGGTCCAGGGGCTGGCGGCGGCGATCCTGGTGCCGAACTCGCTGGCGCTGCTCAACCATGCCTATGCGGACGACCGCGCTCGCGGCCGTGCTGTCGCGGTCTGGGCTGCTGGCGCGAGCCTTGCGCTCACCGCCGGCCCCTTCGTCGGCGGTGCGCTGATCACGCTGGTTGGCTGGCGTGCGATCTTTCTGGTCAATCTTCCCATCGGTCTGATGGGCCTTTGGTTGAGCTGGCGCCATGCGACCGAGACCACGCGCACACCCTCGCGCGAGCTTGACCTCCCCGGCCAATTCGCTGCGATCGGCGCGCTGGGTGCGCTTGCCGGGGCGATCATCGAGGGGGGCGCGCTCGGCTGGCGGCATGCGCTCGTGCTCTCTGCCTTCGCTGTGGCCGCCGTCCTCGCCGTGTTGTTTGTCTGGCGTGAGAGACACGCGGCACAGCCGATGCTGCCGCTGTCGTTGTTCAGTCACCGCCTGTTTACCCTGACGACCATCGTCGGCCTGCTCGTGAACGTTGCCATCTACGGCCTGATTTTCGTTCTGAGCCTCTACTTCCAGAGGATCAACGGGCTGTCGGCGTGGTGGACCGGGCTCGCTTTTGTGCCGATGATGGGAGCGGTGTTGCCGGTCAACCTGCTGGCGCCGCGCCTTGCCGAGCGCATTGGTCCGTGTCCGACCATCGTCGTCGGCGCCTGCATCTCTGCGCTGGGCTGTCTCGCGCTGCTCTGGATCGAGGCGGGTACGAGCTATTCGGCGATGTGCGCGCAGATGATCGCGATCAGCGGCGGACTTGGCCTGCTGGTGCCGCCGCTGACCTCGACCCTGCTCGGCAGCGTCGAGAAGGCGCGCTCTGGCATCGCGGCAGGCGTCCTGAACGCGACGCGGCAGACCGGCAGCGTGCTCGGCGTCGCGCTGTTCGGTTCGCTGGTGGCGTCGCAGGGCACGTTCATGACGGGACTTCACCAATCGCTAATCATATCGGCAGCGGTCCTGCTGCTCGCCGCCGGCGTGATCGGCCTCGGTGCAAAGGCACAAGACCACGCCATGTGACCGCACAAATCATCTGTTCACCATTGCGGTAGTCGGCGCACAGCCGGTTACGGACTGTCCACCTCTGCCGGCTCTAGTGTCTGTCCAATAGAGGCCGGAAATGTACCAAGTCCTTTACTGTCTTACGGACCAGCACGATTGGCGCCTGGTCGCACTCGGCGGCGCGGTGTGTCTGCTTGCCAGCGCGGCGGCGATCAGCCTGTTCAATCGGGCCCGTGCGGCGCGTGGAGGTTCTCGCGTAGCGTGGATCACGCTGGATGCCATCGTTGCCGGCTGCGGCATCTGGGCAACCCATTTCATCGCGATGCAGGCGTACGGGCCGGGCGCCGGCGGCGCCTACAACATCCCCGTGACAGTCCTGTCGCTGATCTTTGCGATCGCAGTCACCTTCATGGGATTGAGCATTTCGGTGTCGGCCACGCGAGGGCTGCCGGTTGCGCTCGGCGGTGCCGTCGTTGGTGGCGGCGTGGCAGCCATGCATTACACCGGCATGATGGCGTTCGAGATTCCCGCCCATGTCGGCTGGGCAACCGGGACCGTGACGGTCTCGATTCTGCTCGGCATCGTCTTTGGATCGTTCGCCCTGTTCGTCGCGGGACGACGCGACGGCCTGTCTAACGCGCTGGGCGCGACGGTCCTCTTGACGGTTGCCATCGTTTCACATCATTTCACCGCCATGGGCGCGCTGGAACTGACGCCAGATCCTGCGCTCGTGATCAGCGGTCTTTCGATCTCGCCGGCATCGTTGTCCATCCTGACCGCCAGTGTGGCTGCTGCCATTCTCGCAATCGCGCTCGCGGTGGCCGTGCTCGACCGTCGCGCCAAGGGCGAGCTCGGACGCCAGCAGGTCATGCTGGATACCGCGCTCGAGAACATGTCGCAGGGCCTTTGCATGTTCGATGCCGACGGCAGGATACTGCTTTTCAACGAGCGCTATGCCGCGATGCTACGCCGCTCGGACATGCAGCTCGCGGGCCGCCCGCTGCTCGACGTGCTGAGGGAAGAGCAGGGCAGGAGCCAGTGGAACGACGATCCCGATAAATTCTTCGCGCGCCTCGTCGCCGATGCGCGCGAGGGCCGCACCACGACCGACGTCGTCATTCGGTTCGGTCGCTCCATCCGCGTCATCAACCAGCCGATGCAGGGCGGTGGCTGGGTCGCGACCTTCGAGGACATTACCGAGTGGCTGGAGGCCCAGGCCAAGATCTCGCACATGGCGCGCCACGATGCGCTGACCAATCTGCCGAACCGTGTTCTGTTCCATGAGCAGCTCATGCAGGGACTGCGCCGGGCAAAGGCAAATGACCAGCTCGCGGTGCTCTGTCTCGATCTCGATCATTTCAAGGACGTCAACGACTCGCTCGGGCATCCGATCGGCGACGCGCTGCTGAAAGAAGTTGGCCGGCGGCTGGCGTCCTGTGTCGGGGAGAACGACAGCGTGGCGCGGCTCGGCGGTGACGAGTTCGCCGTGGTCCAGATCGGCCGGTCCGAGGAGGCTGCCGCAAGGGCGCTTGCCGGCCGCCTCGTCGAGGTGATCTCCGCTCCTTACGAGATCGACGATCATCAGATCGTCATCGGCGTCTCGATCGGCATCTCGCTATCGCCACAGGACGGCGAAGATCCCGATGAATTGCTGAAGAACGCCGACCTCGCGCTGTACCGCGCCAAGGAGGACGGCCGCGGCACCTACCGCTTCTTTGAAACCGGCATGGATGCCCGCGCGCAGGCGCGGCGCCTCCTGGAAATGGATTTGCGCGCAGCGCTGCAGCGTGATGAATTCGCCGTGTACTACCAGCCGATCCGTGACGTCGCCAGCGATCGCGTCGTCGTCTTTGAAGCGCTGCTCCGGTGGAACCATCCGCAGCGCGGCCTGATCTCGCCCATCCGCTTCATTCCGCTCGCAGAAGAGACCGGGCTCATCGTCCAGCTCGGCGAGCTTGTGCTGCGTCGCGCCTGCGCTGATGCGGCAACCTGGCCGGACGATATCGGTGTCGCCGTCAACCTGTCGCCGGTGCAGTTCAAGAATCCGAACCTGGTCGCATCCGTAACCGAGGCGCTGGCCGTCTCGGGGCTCCCGGCACGTCGTCTCGAGCTCGAGATCACCGAATCCGTGCTGCTCCAGAACAGCGAGGCGACGCTGACGATGCTGCACGAGCTGCGCGGCATGGGCGTGCGGATCTCGCTCGACGATTTCGGCACCGGCTATTCGTCGCTGAGCTACCTGCGCAGTTTCCCCTTCGACAAGATCAAGATCGACCGCTCCTTTGTGTCGGAGCTTGCGACGCGCGAGGATTCCGTGGCGATCATCCGCGCGGTGACGGGGTTGGGGCGCAGCCTCGGCATCGTGACCACGGCGGAAGGCGTCGAGAACGATGAGCAGCTCGAACTCCTGCGGCGCGAAGGCTGCATCCAGGCGCAGGGCTATCTGTTCAGCAAGCCGCGGCCAGCCTCCGAAGTGGCGATGATGCTGGAGCGCCCGCGGCTTCGTGCTTCGGCGTAAGGGCCTAGCCGCGACGCAGAGCGAAATGCGCGCCGCAGAACGCCATCACCGCTCCAAGGCACAGTGCGGCAAGCCCGGCCAGCACGCCCGAGTCGGTCGGGATCGGGCTCGGCGCCGAGGCCACCTGGCCCGCACCCGCAAGCAAGAGTACGCCGACCGCGATCAGGAATTGCCGCATCCGTTGCGGGATCTGGCCGGAGACGGAGCTCTGCATCAACGTCGCCGTGAAATAACCGCCGGAAAAGCCGACGGTCGCGATCAGCCACCAGGCGATCGCCGCGCCCGCCGGGATGAACTCGTGCGTGTCGGAGCGCCAGAGGCCGCCGAGGTCGAGCCCGTAGCGCGCGCCCAGCATGTGCACCGCGAGCGCGAGCAGCACGCCGGAGATCACGGCGGCGCCGAGAATCAGGCGGCGTGGAAAAAAGGTCGTCTCAGCCATGCCCCGCTTGTAGGATGGGTGAGGGCGATCGTGCAAGCCGATCGCGGACGGGATTGCGCGGACGGGATTGATTGTGAAGATGCCGGTTTTGGGAGCTGACGCCGCTTCAGCCACGAGCTACGCCTACAAGGCGTCGCTGATCGGTTCGGCACACCGCTTCGAGCTGACCGACGCGGGCCTGTCCTGGCACATCGCCGGCCGCTCCGGCCTGTGGCGCTATGACGAGATCTCGGCGATCCGGCTGTCGTTCCGGCCGGTGTCGATGCAGCAGCACCGCTTTCGCGCCGATGTCAGCCACACCGATGGCGGGCGCATCAGGATCCTGTCGACGAGCTGGCAGACCGCGGCGCTGATGGCGCCGCAGGACAACGGCTTTCGCGATTTCATCATCGCGTTGCATGCGCGGATGGCCAACGCGGGTAGCCGCGCCGAATTGACTGCGGGCCTCGGCCGCAAGACCTATGCAGCGGTGCTGGCGTTCTTGGCGGTGCTGACGGTGGCAATGGCGGGGCTTTTGATCCGCGCGCTCATGATCGGTGAATTCGCCGGCGCGCTGTTCATCATCGGCTTTGCCGCGCTGTTCACTTGGCAGATCGGCGGTTTCGTGCGGCGCAACCAGCCGCAAGTCTACAGCTTCGATCGAATGCCGCGGTCAGTGCTGCCGTAGACGGATCGCTACTCCGTCGAGTCAAAATCCTCTTCCTTGGTGCCGAGCAGCGACGCGATCGTGCGCAGGCCGGAATCGAACTGCTCGAGCGAGGGCGGGGCGAGCGCGAGGCGCACGGCATTAGGAGCGTGGCCATGTGCGACCGCGAAGGTCGAGGATGGCGTCAGCGCGATGCCGCGCCGGGCCGCAGCCGCGACGAAGGTCTGCGAGCGCCAGTGCGGCGGCAGCGTGAGCCAGAGATGATAGGAGCGCGGGTCGGCGGCGAGCTGGTAGCCGGCCAGCAGCCTTGCCGCGGTCTGCTGGCGGCGCGCGGCGTCGATGCGTTTCAGCCGCGTCAACTCGGCGGCGGTGCCGTCGGCCATCAGCCGCTGCCCGGCCGCAAGCGCATGACCTGAGGCGATCCAGCCGCCGGTGCGGACTGCGCTCATCACGTTCTCGCGCAGATGCGGCGGCGTGACGAGGATCCCGAGCGCAAGCCCCGGCGCGATCTTCTTGGACAGGCTGTCGACCACGATGCAGCGTTCCGGGCCGCGCGCCGCCAGCGGCGTGTCATCGGCGAGGAAGCCGTAGACGGCGTCCTCGATGATGGTGAGGTCGAGCTTTTCGGCGACGCGCATGATGTCGGCGCGCCGCGTCGCGTTCATGGTGACACCGAGCGGATTCTGGATGATGGGCTGGAGATACAGCGCCGACAGGTGCGCCTCGCGATGCGCCTTCTGGATGGCGTCGGGTCGTGCGCCGTATTCGTCCATCGGAAGCGGGACCAGCGTCACGCCGAGCCGCGCCGCGATGCTCTTGACGTAAGGGTAGGTCAGCGCCTCGACGCCGCAGCGGCCACCGGTGGGAACGAGGGCTGCGAGCGCGGCCGCGAGCGATTGCTTGCCGTTGGCGGTGAAGACGATCTGCTCGGCGTGCGGCGTGAAATCCTTGCGCGCGAGATAGGCGGCGGCTGCATTGCGCGCGCTCTTGGTGCCGGTGCTGGTCGAGACGCGCAGCGCGGCTTCGAGTGCGTCGACGCGCTCGAGCCCCGCTAGGCTCTTGGCGATCATGGCCCATTGCTGCGGCACCAGCGGGTAATTGACCTCGAAGTCGATGCGCGCGTCGCGCGGTTCGCTCGTCATCTCGACTTCGCGCCTGACGTCGCCGGAGATGAAGGTGCCGCGGCCGACCTCGCCGACGACGAGGCCGCGGCGGAGCAACTCTGTATAGACCCGGCTCGCGGTCGAGACCGCGATGCCACGGTCATAGGCGAAATTGCGCTGCGGCGGCAACCGGTCGCCGGGCCTTAACGTGCCGTTAGCGATATCGACAGCAATGGCATCAGCAAGCTTCACGTACTCGAACTTTGACATTATTGCACCGAGAGCAATGTTTTGCTTGTACCGAGGATTGTACTGGAGCATTTAAGTTCCATCAAGGTCCGCGATTGAGCTGAGGCGAGCGAGAGCAATCCGAGGCAAATGAGTTGCAGGCGATTCCCGCGTCTGCGCTAACGGCATCCGCTTGGCCGCGCGGGACGATAGGCCGGAGAAGAAAATGACCACGATCTCCCAAACTGCCGGGCGGGGTTTACGCCCATCCTCATCGGGCGGATTTTTCCGCGCGCTCGCCAGCTGTGCCCATGCGCTGTTCGACAGCCTGGAGCGCCGCTCCGCCGTCAAGACGCTGAGCGAACTCGACGACCGCGCCTTGCGCGACATCGGGATCACGCGCTGCCAGATCGAGGACGCGGTCTACGGACAGGTCAAGGCCGAGCTGACGCGGTATCTGTGAGCTTCCTCTCTCGACGCCCACGAGGTCCGGGCGTGGCGACGTACAATGTCCCCGTGTCGTCATTGCGAGCGGAGCGAAGCAATCCCAGCATCCTTCCGAGGCTCGCTGCGCTCGCACATGACGGAGTGTGGGGCGACGGTATTTGATCTCTCGTCTCCCGTGCGCGCTGCAACGCCCATAGCTCGTAGCGTGGGTAGAGGGAAACGCCCATCGCACTTTTGTCTACGCGGAAGCATGATGGGTTTCGCAAGTGCTCTACCCATCCTTGTATTAGCGCGCCGGGTTAGACTAGCCCCGTTCCGTGAGGAATGGCCCAGCTCGGGTGGCCGCCCGAGCTGGGCCGCCGATCGATCGGATCGATGCCCATCGAAGCCTTGAGGGCTGTCTTTTTGTAGCGAGATCGCGATCGGCACTTCATCGGGACCCGTATGGTTGAACGAACTTCAGGTTCGCATCACAAGGGAGGGTCGAGGAAGTTGGCCAAACGTACCACAATCTGTGCCGGGATCGATACCGGCAAACGCAAGCTCGACGTGGCGCTCGACGTCAGCTCGGAGCGGCTGCAGGTGGAGAACACGGCGGAAGGTTACAAGACACTGCTGGAGTGGCTGGGACGCCACAAGGTCAAGCGGGTTGGGATCGAGGCGAGCGGCGGCTATGAGCAAGCGGTGGTCGCCGAGTTGCGGCGCAAGCGGTTTGTCGTCGTGGTGTTCCAGCCTGCACAGGTGCGTGCCTACGCCAAATACCGCGGGCAGCGTGCCAAGAACGACCGGATCGATGCCGCGCTGATCGCGGCCTGCACCGCTGCGGTCGACAAGATCCACCCTGCACCCGACGCAAGATTGTCGCCCTTTGCGACGCATCTGACGCTGATCGATCAGATCGGCGAGGATATCACGCGCTTCAAGAACCGGCTCGAGAGCTGTCGCGATGAACGTATCCAAAAGCTCTGGAAGGAAGATATTGCCCGCCTGGCCAAGCGTGAACGTGTCGAGTTCAAGGCTTTGGTGACGGCGATCCGCAAGCAGCGCGACCTCGCCGAACGGCTCGATCTGATCTGCAGTGTCGGGGGAGCCGGGCTGCCGACTGCGGTCGCCGTCCTGGTGCGCATACCGGAGATCGGCCGGATCAGTCGCGAGCAGGCCGCAGCTCTTGTGGGTCTTGCGCCTTACGACCACGACAGCGGCGACCATATCGGCGCTCGTCACATCGATGGCGGACGCAAACGCCTGCGCAACGCGCTCTACGCTGCCGCACTGGCGGCGTCCTTTCGCTGGAATCCGCAGCTCATAGCCCTCTACAAGCGACTGATCGCCGCCGGCAAAGGGCACAAGCGTGCGCTGATCGCCTGCGCCAGGAAGTTGCTCATCTTCATCAATGCCGTAGTGGCCCGAGGCACGCCTTGGCAAGCTGACGCGCCGGTCGCTCAAGCGGCCTGACGCGTTTCTTTGTTCGATCGGGGCACCGTTTCTTCGTCCCGACCGGCCGTCGCAACGACGCCGCGCACAGCGGCCGTCAAGGATGGCCGTCGCTCAAATGTCACCAATCCCTCGCTCTCGACAGGCCACGCCTTGACGGTCGCGAGCACGGCGTCAGTCTCACCGGCGATCGGACGATCCAATCGCGCACAACTCAATCCTTTAATGGTTGCTACGATCCCGCAGACACGCCCTCGCATCCTCGCGACGCATTTCGCCCGAGCTTTGCTTCGTGCCCCCGGCTACGCGTTGCAGGCAACGCCTGCCAGGGTCAGGCCAACGCGACCTGGTCCCACACATCGCCATAAGCTCGATCGTCCGCGGACTGGTCGGGCTTGCGGCGAGGTCTCGTCGGAGGGTCGGCCTGGCGCCGATGCCGGACATCCAGGCGCAGCAAGTGCGTGACGACGCTGCCGGCGAGCGACGCGATGCGCGTCGCCGCCTGTCTGACGACGTACAGGATTGTCGTGACGCGGCTGAGCACGCCGAGCAGGAACAGCACCGAGAAGATGTCGATATAGGCGAGGAAATCGCCGATCAGCATCAGCTCCGGCGGAATCGGGATCCTGTGATAGTAGGCCAATATGATGATAGCGACGGGGATGAAGGCGATGATCTTCCGAACCGTCAGTCTGTCCAGCAGCGCGGCCAGTTGTACGACCAGCACCTGCCACAAGGCATCGCCGATCGCGAGCGGGACTTCGTAAGTCCATCTTCGCCACCATTGCTTCACGTCATTGCTCCGAGCTCAGTGCCTGATTGCGCTTCGCTCCATCCGGGCTAAGACGGAGTTTGCTGTGACGTCAGTGCCTGACCACCAGCACCGAGCACTTCGCATAACGCACGACGTGCCCGGCATTGGAGCCGAGGAAATAGGTCCGCATCGCCGGCCGGTGCGAGGTCATCACGATCAGGTCGGCCTTCATGTGCACGGCTTCCTCCAGGATCTCGTGGTAGATGCCGCCCTGGCGCACCACGCTGGAGATGCGGGAGGGCTCGATACCGGATTCGCGTGCCACGATGGCGAGCGCTTCTTCCGAAGTCTGGCGCTGCTGCTCGTCGAAATCGGCCGGCACATATTCGGCCAGCATCACCGGCGTCATCGGCAGCACGTTGAGCAGGCGTATCGATCCGTTCCAGGTCTGCGACAGCGTCGACGCAGTCGCGATCGCCGGCTTGGCGAGATCGGTGTCGGCGAGGTCGATGGGCACGAGAATGGACTTGAACATCTGCGCCTCCCTATTGACCAGGCTGGATCAACCGGTCGAGACGCCGCCCGCGCGTCTCATTCCGATCGAAGCAGCTTGGGGCTGACGAACAGCACCAGTTTGCCGCGGCGGTAGGCCACGTCTCCCCAATCCTTGACGTCAAAGTCGAAGATCGCAAGCCCCGCGGTGGGCAGGTTGTGGGCGAGCGCCTTGGCGCCGGCCGGATCGCCGCCGCCCATCAGCATGAGCGCGACCTCGTGCATGCCGGGATTGTGGCCGACCAGCAGCAACCGCTTCGGGTTGGCCGGGATGGTCGCAGTGCGAATGGCTTCCAGGATCTCCGCGGGATCGGCGCCGTAGAGTTCGGGCACGATCTCGACCTGCGGCGACGTGACGCGGTCCTTCATTGCTTCCCAGGCGATGTCCCAGGTCTGCCGGGCCCGGACGGCGGGCGACACCAGCACGGCGTTCGGGAAGGGGGGATGCGCGGCGATCCAGTCGCCGATCTGCGCGGCATCCCTGTGGCCGCGGTCGTCGAGCCGGCGATCCTGGTCACGGCCGCTCGGCGCGTCGGGCTCGGTCTTGGCGTGACGCAGCAGCATCAAACGGCGCATGGCATTCTCGAATCGTTACGCGTCCAGAATAATCTACCGGCGCCGGTTGAGGACGAGGTGACAAGCGCCCGATCGGTCCTCTAAGAAAACGACATGAGCGAGACTTTCACAAGCGAGTCCCAGGAAGAAGCCGGCTGTCGCGAGCGCGCGCGGCTGTCGTTCGATCTCGACGTCGACATCTGCGTCATCGGTGCGGGCCTTGCCGGGCTCTCCGTCGCGCTGGAGGCGGCCCGGCTCGGGGCCAGTGTCGCGGTGCTCGAGGGCCACCATATCGGCTGGAACGCCTCGGGCAACCAGCTCGGCACCGTGATGCCGGGCTTTGCGCTGCCGCTCACCGAGCTGATCGAGCGGATCGGCTTCGAGGACGCGCGCGAATTGTGGACGCTGTCGAAGGAGGGAGCCGAGTTCGTCCGCGCCAACGCCACCGAAGAGAACATGCCGGGAATCGGCCTGAGCGACGGCGTCCTCGAGGTCTCCAACGTCGACGCCGGCGACCGGCTGATCAGCCGGTTGCAGATGCTGAACGAGGACTTCGACACCGAGGTCGAGGGCTGGCAGGCCGATCGCGTCCGCGAGATGCTCAAGACCGATCACTACTTCCACGGCGTGTATTATCCCAGGGCGTTCCAGCTCGACGGCCGCAAATATGTGCACGGCCTCGCGGCGCTGGCGCGGCGGGCAGGCGCCCGCATCTTCGAGGATACGCCGGTCGTCAGCATCGATCATTCCGGCATTCGCAAGCGCATCGTGACGCCCTCGGCGCGGCTGCGTGCGACCCATAACGTGCTCGCCGGCAACATCCATCTCGGCGCGCCGGTGAAGCGCCTGTCGGAGACGCTGCTGCCAGTCTGGCGCTATGCCGGCATCACCGCGCCGCTCGGCGAGCGTGTCCACGAGATCATCGGCTTCAAGGGATCGGTGATGGATTCCGATGGCGTCGACCATTTCCGCATCGTCGATGGCGACCGGCTGATGTGGGAGAGTCCGGAGACCACCTGGGCTGCACATCCGCAGCGCTTTGCGGGCGCCGTCAGGCGGCGGATCCGATCGATCTTTCCCCAGCTCGGCGATGTCGAGGTCACCGATATGTTCGGCGGCGCCACCGGCCAGACCGTTCACGGCATGCCGCAGATCGGCCAGTTGCGCAAAGGCCTGTGGGTGGCGAGCGGATTCGGCCGCCAGGGCATGAACACCTCGGCCATGGCCGGGCAGTTGATCGCGCGCAGCATCTTGTGGGGCGACGAGCGCTGGCGATTGTTCTCGCCGTTCGAGCTGGTCTGGGCGGGCGGCGCGACCGGCCGGGTCGCGGGCCAGCTGGTCGGGATCTGGGGCAGGGCGAGTTCGGCTGCGGCAGGCTCGCTCGCCCGCTACCGCGAGCGGGCCCGGATCAAGGACCGGGAACGCGAGGCGCGTCTCGCCGCGGCCAACCGCGCCGCAGGTATCGGCCCCCGACGTCCGCCGCCCGGTGTCCGGCCGCGGCCGACCCCGCCGCCGAAACCCGCGGCGCAGGACCTGGAGCCGGCTTCTCACGACCACAGCGTCTCGCAATAAGTTGAGAAAAACTTCGTCCGGACGTGTAACGTCGGCCGCCAGAGGCCCGTATCTCAGGGCGTGGACTCCCCGCGCACGGAGAATGACATGTTTGACCGCCGCATCCTGTTGACGACTGTCGCCGGCCTGTTCGGTCTTTCGGCCTTCCGCTGGCTGAGAGGGACGCCCGCCGAGGCCGGCGAGAAGGCCGCGGAAAAGTTCGAGATCCAGAAGACGGAGGCCGAGTGGCGAGCCCAGCTCACGCCACAGCAATATGAGATCCTGCGCAACCACGGCACCGAGCGACCGGGCTCGAGCCCGCTTCTGAAGGAGCACCGCAAGGGCATCTTCGCCTGCGCCGGCTGCGACCTGCCGCTGTTTGCGTCCGACACCAAGTTCGAGAGCGGCACCGGCTGGCCGAGCTTCTATCAGCCGATCGAGGGCAATGTCGGCAAGACCGAGGATCGCACCTACGGCATGGTCCGGACCGAGGTGCATTGCCGGCGCTGTGGCGGCCATCTCGGCCACGTCTTCGACGACGGTCCGAAGCCGACCGGATTGCGCTACTGCATCGACGGTTTCGGTCTGGTCTTCCACCCGGCCGCTGCGTCCGCAACGTAGGCTCTTTGGTTGATGCGTTGTCTTCACGCGAACCGGTGGCCACTTCGCTCGAAAACGCTATGAGATCCCGGCAATTGTTGCCGGCCCGGCAATTGTGCCCCGGTCGTCTGACCGGGGGCTGCCTGCTTAACTCATTGATTTATTGAGAATACCCGCATTGGCATGGCCTTTGCGACTGTCTCCTTCGATTGCGGCCATGCGTTGGCGCCGCCGAGATCGGATTTGGAGACAAAGTTATGGGTATCTTCGATGCAATGAACACCTCGGTGGGTGGCCTGCAGGCGCAGTCCTTCGCGCTGCAGAACATTTCCGGCAACATCGCGAACTCGTCCACCACCGGTTACAAGGGCATCGGCACCAGCTTCGTCGATCTCATTCCCGACTCCTCGGTGCCGAGCAAGCAGGTCGCGGGCGGCGTGACGGCCAATGCGAAGGCCACCATCACCACGCAAGGCACGATCTCGTCCTCCAGCGTTGCCACCAACATGGCGATCACCGGCGACGGTTTCTTCTCGGTGCAGAAGGCGAGTGGCGTTGTCGACAACGTGCCGGTGTTCGACGGCGTCACCTATTACACTCGCCGCGGCGACTTCCAGGTCAACGCCAACGGCAATCTCGTCAACGGCGCCGGCTACTATTTGATGGGCGTCACGGTCGATCCGAAGACGGGCAATCCGACCGGCAGCGTGCCGACGGTGTTGCAGTTCCAGAACAACTTTGTCCCGGCGCAGGCGACGACCTCGATGCAGTATGCGGCGAACCTGCCGACCCAGCCCAACACGGTGGCGAGTTCGACCGCGGCAAGTGGCACGCTGCTGGCCAATGGTGGCCTCGATCCGACCGACTTCGCGTCAAATCCCCTGCCGGTTGGCAGTCCGCCCCCGCGCACGGACGCCACCTACACGAGCCCGACGGGTGGCCAGAACAGTGTGCCGGGTCCGATCTCCACTGCGACGAAACTGTCGGGCACCGCGCCGAGCGACTCGCTGACAACGGGCTTTACGACAACCGATACCATTATTGTCGGTACTTCCCCTGCGACGACAATCACGTTTACTGCGGCCGGCACCCAGCCTACCGCGACGAGCGTTCCCGTCGACGGCACCGTCGGCGACCTGCTCGCGGTGATCGGCAAGGCCACGGGCGTAGCGCCGACCCTCGACGCCTCGACCGGCAAGATCACCTTCCACACCGGCACGGCGCAGGACCTCAACATCCAGAGCTCGTCGGCCGGGTTCTCCGACCTCGGATTGGCGACCCCGGTGACCCACGCACGTGGCACCGGGTTGCCCGGAAGCGGTACGGTGATCGGCAACGACGTCGACACTTTCACCAAGGAGTCGATCAGTGGCGGTGCGGTGACCGCCTACAACGCTGCCGGCACGCCGGTGAACCTGCAGCTGCGCTGGGCCAAGACCGACAGCGCCTCGCTCGGTGCGGGGCATTCCGACACCTGGAACCTGTTCTACCAGACCGACCCCAATGCGACCGGCACGCAGACCGCCTGGGTGAACACCGGCCAGGCCTTCACCTTCGCCAGCGACGGCTCGCTCACCTCGCCGAGCGGCTCGGGCATCACCATCAACAACGTCACCGTCGGCGGCCAGCAGCTCGGATCGCTGGCCTTCAACATCTCCTCGGGCGGACTGACGCAATATGCCAGCACAAGTGGCGCGGTGACCATCAACGCGATCACGCAGAACGGTTACGCTGCCGGTCAGCTCCGTTCGGTCTCAGTCAGCAACAACGGGCTCGTGATCGGTACCTTCTCCAACGGTCAGAACCTCGACCTCGCCCAGGTGACGCTGTCGCACTTCAACGGCACCAACTACCTGAAAGCGTTGGATGGCGGCGCCTATGCGGTCACCGACCTGTCGGGGCCGGCGATCGCGGGTGCCTCAGGCACCATCAGCGGATCGTCGCTCGAAGGATCCAACACTGACATCGCCGACGAATTCACCAAGCTGATCGTGACCCAGCAGGCCTATTCGGCCAACACCAAGGTGATCACGACGGCGAATTCGATGGTGCAGGACCTCTTGAACGTGTTGCGCTGATCGGCGCGTAACGTAACCAAAGGCGGCAAGTCAACATGGGTTTGAGTTCAGCCCTTGCCAGTGCGATGAGCGGTCTGCGTGCCAACCAGGCCGCGCTCTCGATCGTCTCCTCGAACGTCGCGAATTCGCAGACGCCGGGTTACGTCGTCCAGACGCCGAACCAGATCGAAGTCGCCACCGGTGACTTCGGCGCGACGGTGATGACGACCGGTGTCAGCCGTGAGCTCGACACCTTTGTGCTGAACCAGTTGCGTACCGAGACCGGCGGCAGCGGTTACGCCAACCAGATGGCCAACATCCTGAACCAGCTTCAGAATGTCTATGGCACGCCGGGCAACAGCGGCACGCTCGAAACCGCGCTGAACAATTTCACTTCGGCGCTGCAGGCGCTGTCGACGAGCGCGGGCTCGTCGTCGGCCCAGACCGTCGCCGTCGGTGCGGCGCAGGCGCTGGCGCAGCAGCTCAACGTCACCACCAAGGGCATCCAGTCGCTGCGCTCCAACGTCGATCAGGATCTCGGCACCTCGGCGCAGCAGGCCAACGCGGCGATGCAGCAGATCGCCGACATCAACTCCAAGCTCCAGGGACTGGCGCCGAACGATCCGACCGCCGCAACGCTGATGGATCAGCGCGATCAGGCGATCAACACGCTGTCGAAATATGTCGACGTTCGCGTCACGACCGACGGCTCGAACCAGGCGAACATTTTCACCACCACCGGCGTCCAGCTGGTCGGTGCCGGGCTTGCCTCGCAGTTCTCTTTCTCGTCCGCCGGCGCCCTGTCGGCGACGTCGCAATACAATACCGATCCCGCAAAATCCGGCGTCAGCGCGCTCACCATCAAGCTTCCGAATGGTTCGTCGCTCGACGTCGTCGCCAACAACGTGGTCTCTTCCGGCCAGATCGCTGCCGATCTGAAGCTGCGCGACCAGACGCTGGTGCAGGCGCAGAACCAGATCGACCAGCTCGCCGCGACGATGGCGAGCGCTCTCTCGGACAAGACCACGGCCGGCAGCCCGGTCTCGGGTTCGCCGGCCGGCTTCGACGTCGACCTCGTCGGTGCGCAGGCGGGCAACACCGTCAACATCACCTATACGGACACGACGACCAACACCCAGCGCCAGATCACGCTGGTCAACGTCACCGATCCGGCGGCATTGCCGCTGCAGAACGCCACCAATGCAAACCCGATGCGGGTCGGCGTCGACTTTTCCGCCGGCATGGGCGCGATCGCCTCTGCGCTCAACAGCGCGCTCTCCGGTGCTCACCTGACATTCTCGGTCCCGCCGGTCCCGCCGGCCACCGCCACGACGCTGCGGATCACAGATGACGGCACTGGCCTCGCCAAGGTGAATTCGTGCTCGATCACAACGACGATCTCGTCGCTGACCTCGGGCAATCCGCAACTGCCGCTGTTCACGGACGGCGGGCAGGCGCTCTACACCGGCGCAATCACGGCATCGGGCTCGCAGATGACCGGTCTTGCCGGACGCATCGCGGTGAATACGCAGCTGGTAAACGATCCGACCAGGATGTCGGTCTACAGCACCTCGCCGGTGACGGCCGCGGGCGACACCACGCGTTCGGACTATCTCTACTCGCAGCTCACCACGGCGGTGTACTCCTATTCGCTGCAGACCGGTCTCGGCTCGGCGAGCCAGCTGTTCAGCGGCAGCATTTCGAACTACCTCCAGCAGTTCCTGAGCGTCCAGAGCAATGCCGCGACCCAGGCGACCCAGCTCCAGCAGGGCCAGAGCGTCGTGGTCTCGACGCTGCAGGCCAAGTTCAACTCGACCGCCAGCGTCAACCTGGACTCGGAGATGTCGAACCTCATCCAGCTTCAGAATGCCTATGCCGCCAACGCACACGTGATGTCGGTGATACAGAGCATGATGAACACGTTGCTCCAGGCTCAAGCGTAACCAGTACAGGGCTCTGAAAGATGTCGATCAGCAGCATCAACTACTCCTCGTCGATTCTCGGCTCCCAGATCCGCAACATCAATCAGCAGCTCACCGACCTGTCGGCGCAGCTCTCGAGCGGAAAGCTGTCGCAGAACTATTCCGGGATGGGCACCAACGAGGGCTTTGCGATCGCCTCGCGGGCGCAATTGTCGAACATCGCCGCCTATACCGACACGATCACCAACGTGAATGTCAGCATCAACCTCGCCAACACGGCGTTGCAGGCGCTGACGACCATTCGCAGCACGGTGCAGACGGGCGCCGCGAACACCGGGCAGGACCTTAACGTCAACGGACAGACGATTGCGCAGAGCACGGCCGCGGCCCAGTTCGGCTCGATGGTCGGTGTGTTGAATACGCAGGCGGGCAACCGCTACCTGTTTTCCGGAACGGCCTTCAACACCCAGTCGGTCGCCAATGCCGACGACATCATCAACGGCACCACCACGCAGGCCGGCCTGAAGACCGTCATGGCCGAGCGCCAGGCGGCCGACCTCGGCGCCAACGGCATGGGGCGGCTGGTGCAGACGCAGCCGACTCCGACCTCGGTGCAGGTGGCCGAGGACAACGCGACATCGCCATTCGGGCTGAAGATCTCGGCGGTGTCGTCGACCCTGAACGGCGCCACGCTCACCGGCCCGGGCGGTTCGCCGGTCTCATTCTCGGTCGACTTTGGCGCCACGCCTCCCAATGACCGCGACAAGTTCAGCGTTCAATTCTCCCTGCCGGATGGTACGACCGAGCAGATCGATCTGACCGCGACCACGGCGACGCCGGTGCCGGCCGGCAGCTTTGCGATCGACACCGGCGACCCGACCACCACTCCGCCCACGCCACCCGATCCAGTCAAAACGGCGACGAACTTCAACAACGCGTTGAACGACGCGATCAAGAAGCTCGCGGGCACTTCGCTGGTGGCGGCGTCCGCCGTCACGGCCGGCGACAATTTCTTCAATACGGTAGGATCTGCGACCGCGAACCAGGCGGCCATGAACCAGGCGGCGGCGCCGGCCACCGGAGCGACTACGTTGTCGGGCACAAATCCCCCGGACACGATTTCGTCGGGCTTTGCCGCCGGCGATACCATCACCGTCAACGGTACCACGCTCACCTTTGTCAATTCGGGCGCGACCGGCAACCAACTCAACGTCGGCGACAGCATCCAGACCTTGCTCGGCAAGATCGACCAGATCACCGGAACTTCGAAGCCGTCGACCATCCATGGCGGCGTGATTACGATCAACACCGATGATCCCGGGAGCCTCAACGTCACGAGTTCGAACAGCGCGGCGTTCGCGGGGCTCGGCTTCACGTCCGCCCCGGTCACGGGGCCCAAGGCGCCGCTGCGCGTCGATACCAGCAGTTCTCCTGCGAGCGCGGCCACGTCGCTCGTGAACGGCTCGGCCAACACCGTCAAATGGTACACCGGCAATGACGGGCCGGGCTCGGCACGCTCCACCGCGGTGGCGCGGGTCGACGATTCCGTCACGGTGCAGTACGGCGCCCAGGCCGATGAGGATGCGATCCGGCGGCAGCTGCAGTCGATCGCCGTGTTCGGCACGTTCTCGACCTCGCCGACCGGGCAGTACGCGAGTGGGCAGATCGCGGCGCTGAGCCAGCGCACGGCCCAGGCGCTGACCCAGCAGCCCGGGCAGCAGCGCATCGAGGATATCCAGACCGACATCGCGATGGCCCAGAACACGATGCAGGATGCGACCACGCGCCAGACCCAGGCCAAGGTGCAGCTGCAGTCCATCATCGATCAGGCGGAGTCGGCCTCGCCGGATCTGGTGGCGAGCCAGATCCTTTCGCTGCAGAACGCGCTCCAGGCGTCCTACCAGATGACCGCGAACCTCGCTCAGCTCTCGCTCGTCAAGTTCCTGTAAGGAAGCATTAAGACACCGTTAACCATGCCTCTTTACTTTTTGGTGAGGAATTGAGCGGGGGCGAAGCTGTCGATGTCGGACAAGATCCAGCTGGTGGTGGCCACGCCGTGTTTCGGCGGGCAGGTGTCGAGCATCTATGCGAGCTCGATCTTCGCGCTCCAGCGCGCCGTGCGCGGCATGCCCAATCTCGATCTCAAGGTGCTGCTGCGCGACGGTGACGCACTGATCACGCGCGCGCGGGCCAATCTGGTCGCGATGTTCCTCGACGATCCGAAGGCGACGCATTTCCTGTTCATCGATGCCGACATCGGCTTCGACCCGGAGCAGGTGTTCCGGCTGATCGAATGCGGCGCGGATGTCGTTGCCGGCTGCTATCCGATCAAGCGCGTCAATTGGGACAAGGCGAAGCGCGCGATCCAGTCCGGCCGCGCCGATGTGCCGGCTGCCTCGCTCGACTACGTGCTCGAGATCGAGGATCCCGACCGCATCGTGGTGGTCAACGGCTTCACCCGCGTGCGCTATGCCGGCACCGGCTTCCTGATGATCCGGCGCCACGTGCTTGAAGCGATGTGCCGTCACCCGAATTACGCGGGCCTGCAATTCTTCCGTGAGCATTCGCACGATACGCTGGCGGGGAGCCAGAACCGGTTTGCGTTATTCGAATGCATGATCGACAAGGCGACCGGTACGTATCTCTCCGAGGACTTCGCCTTCTGCAAGCGCTGGACCGAGATCGGCGGCGAGATCTGGGCCGACATCCAGAGTTCGCTCGATCACGTCGGACCGTCGGTGTTCCACGGCGACATCGCCTCGCAATTGGCGGCGGCGCCCGAGGCGGCGGCCGATGCGGCGTGAGCCTTCCGGGGTGAGCGTCGGGACATCCCGTCCATCGACCCCGGAAAGTGGCGCCCGACGGCCGCTCGCGCTCCCGCCTGCGCGATCTCTCCACGCCGCTCGAGACGCTGCTCGTCTCCGGCGGAGATCCGCGCTGTTGGTGTCGAAAGGCCTGTCGCGGTCGCTCGGCCGGGACGAGGCGCAAGCGCAGCGCAATCTTCAGCTTGTAGTCGATCGGATCGCTCATGTTCTGGTCAAGATCGAACTGCTGCTTGACCGCGCCGCCGGCGCGGCGTTGCCGGGTCCGCCTGTCGTCGAGGTTTGAGATGCAACACCCAATTTTGTCGCCGATCGGCATGGCTGCGGCACAACATGCCGACCGCATCGGCTTCGCGCAACTGACGCGCCAGGCCTTCGAGGGAGGCGATTTGCATCCGTTGCGCGACCGGCTCGTTGCCAAGATCTCCGAAGGCGCGGCTCACGCGGGCGAGGGGCTCGATTTGTCGCTGATCGTCCAGCTTCTCGGTGACAAGCAGGCAGGCCTTGCCATCCAGGCCGAGGTGCTCACCTTTCAACAGCTGTTTCGCGCGCCCTGCGCGGTCGAAAAGCCGCGCCTGCGCGTGCTCGCGCTCGCGGCTGCGATCGACATGGGAGGCAATACGCCGATCGAGTTTCTGCTGGAGGAATCCGATATCGAACTGTTGACGCTCTATGTGGTCGACGGCATCGGGTTACCCGAGCAATTGCCGGATCATGACGTCGCGATCGTCGTTGCGTCCGATTCCGAGGAATGCCGCGCGGCGCTTGCCGTCATCGAAAAAGCCGCGCCGCGTTGGCCGCGGCCGCTGCTCAATCGTCCCGGCCTGATCGGCAACCTCGATCGCGACAAGCTGTACCGGCTGCTTTCGGGCATCCCGGGTCTCGACATTCCCGCGACCCTGCATGCGACCCGCGCGCAATTGTCGGATCTCTCGCAAGGGCGGATTGCTTGCGAGGACATCGCGGGCGAATTGCACTTTCCGATGATCGCGCGACCGCGCGGCACGCATGCCGGCGTCGGGCTCGCAAAGCTCGACGATGCGCAGGCGCTCGCGGCCTATCTTGCCGGGCGGCAAGAGCAGGACTTCTTCGTCGCGCGTTTCGTCGACTATGTGAGTCCCGACGGATTCTACCGCAAATATCGCCTCGCCATGGTCGACGGCAAGCCTTACGCCTGCCACATGGCGATCGCCGAACGCTGGGACATCTGGTATCTCAACGCCGACATGGCGTTCAGCGAAGAGAAGCGGGCTGAAGAAGCGGTCTTCATGTTCGACTTCGATCACGCTTTCGCGGCGCGTCACAAGAGCGCTCTCGAGGAAATGAGTGGGCGCGTCGGCCTCGACTATTTCATCGTCGATTGCGCCGAGAACCAGAACCGCGAGCTCCTGGTCTTCGAGGCCGACAACACCGCGGTCGTGCACAACATGGATCCGACGGCCGTGTTTCCGTACAAGCCGCCGCAGATGCGCAAGATCTTTGCCGCATTCACGTCGATGCTGTCGCGGCATGCGAAGGCACGCGAGGTGAGCGCAGCATGAACGAGATCGTCCGCAAGACGCAAGCCGGCGTCACGCACACCTCGCTCGATCCGTCGGATTGGAGCGAGTTTCGCGCGCTCGCCCATCGCATGCTGGACGAGACAATCGACGGCATCGCCAACGTTCGCACGCGCCCGGTCTGGCAACCGATCCCCGACGACGTGCGCGCGGCGTTCCAGACCGACGTGCCGCGCGAGGCCACCAGTCTCGCCGAGGTCTATCGCGAATTCTCCGAGCGCGTCGCGCCCTACGCGACGGGCAACGTCCATCCCGGCTTCATGGGCTGGGTGCATGGCGGCGGCACCGCGGTCGGCATGGTTGCGGAAATGCTCGCGGCGGGCCTCAACGCCAATCTCGGCGGCCGCGATCACATGCCGATCGAGGTCGAGCGTCAGATCGCCGACTGGATGCGCCGCCTGTTCGGCTTCCCCGAGGGGGCGAGCGGTATCTTCGTCACGGGCACGTCAATGGCCAATCTGATGGCGGTGCTGGTGGCGCGCACCGGCGCGCTCGGCACGCTGGCGCGGCAGCACGGCATCGGCAATGACGGTGCGCTGCTCACGGCCTACACGTCGCACGCCGCGCATGGCTGCGTCTCCCGGGCGATGGACGTTGCCGGGCTCGGCACCGATGCGTTGCGCCAGATCGATATCGATTCCGACCATCGCATCGACGTCGCCGCGCTGCGCACGCGGATCGCGACCGATCGCGAGGCCGGCTTCAGGCCGTTTCTCGTCGTCGCCTCCGCCGGCACGGTCGATATTGGCGCGATCGACGACCTCAAGGCGATCGCGGCGTTGTGCCGCGAGGAGGGGATCTGGTTCCACGTCGACGGGGCCTTCGGCGCGCTCGCGATCCTATCGCCCGAGCTCGCACCGTTGCTCGACGGCATTGAGCTCGCGGATTCCATTGCGCTCGACTTCCACAAATGGGGGCAGGTGCCTTACGACGCAGGCTTCCTGCTGGTGCGCGACGGCGAACGGCATCGGCAGGCCTTTGCCCAGCCGGCGGCCTATCTGCGGCGCGAGGCGCGAGGACTTGCCGCGGGCGCGGTCTGGCCCTGCGATCGCGGTCCCGATCTGTCGCGCGGTTTCCGCGCGCTGAAGACGTGGTTCACGCTGAAGACGTTCGGCACCGACCGGCTGGGCGCGATGATCGCGCGAAGCTGCGCGCTGGCAAAATATCTGGAGGCGCGGGTTCTTGCCGAGCCGCGGCTGGAATTGCTGGCGCCGGTCAATCTCAACATCGTCTGCTTTCGCTACCGCGCCGCTGACGCGGTCAACCGCGAGGTCGTTGCCGATGTGCAGGAGTCCGGCGTCGCGGCGCCTTCGAGCACGACGCTGAACGGCAAGTTCGCGATCCGCGCCGCGATCGTCAATCACCGCACCGACGAGACCGACATCGACGCGCTTGTGTCCGCAGTGCTGGAATTCGGCGGGCGGCGGAGCGATGACGGATTGATCGAGGTCGCGGCGCCGCCGCTCGCGACGCAATGACCTGAGAGAGCTTCGAAACGAAAATGCCCCGGACCGGTCCGGGGCGTTTTCGCTTCAGATGTGCGAAGTGCTCAGGCGGCCGTGCTGACGTCGGCTTTGGGATGCGTGGACTCGAACTGCTCACGCAGCTTGTCTTCATAGGCGATCAGCTTGCGGGCATCCTTCAGTGCCCGGTAGAGATCGCCGCTCATGATGTTGTTGTTGATGCTTTCGATGATCGGCCAGGCGCTCGGCACGGCGGTGACGATGTCGCGCACCAGGTTGAAGTAGGTGCCGTGCTGGCTCTGCGGATCGGGCGAGATGTACATGAGCTGGACCGCCAGATAGACCAGCTTGGCCGGCGTGTCGGCGGTCTCGGGCGTGAGGATGTCACGCTCGCGCAGGATCGGCACGTTGTCACCCTCGATGAGAAGGCGGGCGCGCGTGTCGGTGTTGGTAATCACGCTGTTGCCGACGATGATGCGCTCGTGCGGCCTGAGTTCGACCTTGAGGGCCATGCCTGTTCTCCATTAATTCTTTTGTAACGAGCGTCGCGCACGTCCACGCGATGACGGCAATCGGCTCTGATTTGGAGTTGATCCTTGCTGAATGTAGTTAACGGCTCGTAAATGCCGGCCACCGAGGCAAAAACTTAAAAGAGTCAGGGGGTTAGGCGGACGAGGCGGCTGCCCGAAAGCACTTGTGAGGCCAATTCGGGCGCGACGCGGACAAACCGATGGTTTCATTTCACGGATTGTTAGCGGCTTGGACGCAACCGTCCGCCGGTCGTCCGATCAATGTCGGTCGGACAGGACGCGTAGCTACCAGAAAGGTAACAGTATGTCCGGTATCGTTCTCTCCGCATCGGTTCGTCAGAACCTGCTCTCCCTCCAGTCCACCGCCCAGCTGCTTTCGACCACCCAGGGCCGTCTCGCCACGGGCAACAAGGTCAACTCGGCGCTCGACAATCCCACCAACTTCTTCACCTCGCAGGGTCTTGAGAATCGCGCCAGCGACATCAACAACCTGCTCGACAGCATCGGCAACGGCGTTCAGGTCCTCCAGGCCGCCAACACCGGCATCACCTCGCTGCAGAAGCTGGTCGACTCCGCAAAGTCCATCGCCAACCAGGCGCTGCAGCAACCCACCGGCTACAGCACCAAGTCGGAATCCAGCGCCACCATCGCCGGCGCAACCGCCAGCAACCTGCTGGGCGGAACGACGACTGCGGCGACCAACGCCAAGGTCACGAGCACTGTCGATCTGTCGTCCGCCGTTGTTGACGCTTCGGGCGGCGCTATCAGCTTCACGATCAACGGGAAGGCGGTGAGTTTGGCGACGAACGGTGGCGCGGGCAGCGACGGTAAGTATTCGCTTGCCGATCTTAAGGCTGCGATCAACAGCCAGGTCGGCGCCTCCGCGCAGGTCAACGCCACGGACGATGGCGCGGGTCATCTCGTTCTGAACAGCACGGGCACCGCGGGCGCGTCCGACACCATTACGCTCGGCGGCACCACTGCCGGCGTGTTCGGTGCTGCGCCCACGAACGTTCCTGGTGCTGCCGCGACCACCACCGGCGGTCTTTCGGGCCTCAACCTGAAGATTGCTTCGACCGATGGCGGTACCGCTTCGGACATCACCTTCGGCACCGGCTCCGGCCAGGTTTCGACGCTCGACCAGCTCAATACCGCGCTGGCCACCAACAACCTGCAGGCGTCGATCGACTCGACCGGCAAGATCACCATTACCACCACGAACGACCATGCTTCGTCGACCATCGGTGCGCTCAGTGGCACGGCTACGGGATCGGGTCTGTTCACTGCTGCCGCCGGTTCTGCCCCGGTTGCGGATGCGAACTCCCAGAACACCCGCGCCAACCTGATCGCCCAGTACAATCAGGTCATCGACCAGATCAAGACCACGGCGGCGGACTCTTCGTTCAACGGTGTCAACCTGTTGAACGGCGATACCTTGAAGCTGACGTTCAACGAGACCGGCAAGTCCACCCTGTCGATCCAGGGCGTCACCTTCGATCCGTCCGGCCTCGGCCTTTCGAAGCTGGCGAGCGGCACCGACTTCCTGGACAACAACTCGGCCAACAAGGTGCTCGACACGCTCAACACCGCGTCCAGCACCCTGCGTACGCAGGCCTCGGCGTTCGGTTCGAACCTGTCGGTCGTGCAGATCCGTCAGGACTTCAACAAGAACCTGATCAACGTGCTGCAGACCGGTTCGTCCAACCTGACGCTGGCCGACACCAACGAGGAAGCGGCCAACAGCCAGGCGCTGTCGACCCGCCAGTCGATCGCGGTCTCGGCGCTGTCGCTGGCCAACCAGTCGCAGCAGAGCGTGCTGCAGCTGCTCCGCTGATATCTCAGGCGAATTACAAGTACGGAACGGCGGGGCAAAAGCCCCGCCGTTCTTTTTTTGCGCGTCCGTCGTTCCGGACTTTCCGCTTCAACGCTTTGTTAACCCTGCAAATTAAGCCGCGATTAACCATAATTTAAGCGCTGCCCCCTAGACTCGCCTCAAGTGAATGCTGCTCCGCGCCGTGCGCGATCAGTCGATGTGACGGGTACCTAGGGAAAAACCTATGTCAAATGTTGTGCTTACAGCGGCCGTTCGCCAGAACCTGCTATCGCTGCAATCGACCGCGGAAATGCTCTCGACCACCCAGGGCCGCCTCGCCAGCGGCAAGAAGGTCAACACGGCCCTCGACAATCCGACGAATTTCTTCACCGCGGCGGGCCTCGACGCCCGGGCCAGCGACATCGGAAACCTCCTGGACAGCATCGGCAACGGCGTGCAGGTGCTCCAGGCGGCAAACACCGGCATCACCTCGCTGCAAAAGCTGGTGGACAGCGCCAAGTCGGTCGCGAGCCAGGCGCTGCAGACCACGGTCGGCTATACGACCCGCGCCAACATCACCTCGGGCGCCATCACCCGGAACGGGGTCAATATCGACGGCACCGACCTCCGCGGCCTCGGCACCATGAGCAACCGGATCTATACCGGCGGCGTCGTCAATAAGGGCGCCACGACGGGTACCATCGCCGGAACCGACGCGTTGACGGCCCTCGGCACCGGCGGCACCGCGCTGTCCGACGGCGACGTGCTGACGGTGAACGGGAAGGACATCAAGTTCGACACCACGACGGTGACGACCCAGACCAGTTCCACCGACGCTTTCGGCAATGTCACGTTCTATCTTGGAACCACTGGCACGGCTCCGACGGTGACGAACCTGCTCAGCGCCATCGACACGGCGGCCGGCAACACCGGCACCGGGTCGGTCCCCTCGACTGTGGCGAATTCCGGCGCGGCCGGCTCTGCGCTGCAGCTCAACACCGGCGTCAATTCCGACCTGACGCTCTCCGGCACCGCGGCCGCAAAGCTCGGCCTGACGGCCAACACCTACAACCGTACGGGCGACACGCTGAGCTTCGCCGCGCTCGGCGGCGGTCTTCCGACCACCATCACCTTCGGCGACGGCACCGGCGGAACGGTCAAGACGCTGAACGACCTCAACACCCAGCTCGCCGGCGACAATCTCTCCGCCTCGATCGACTCGACCGGCCACCTGACGATCTCGACGAGCAACGACTTCGCGTCGTATACGTTCCCGGGAGTCAGCGGCTCCGCGCAGGACGCGACCGACACCAACGGTGCGTTCCAGCTCTCGAAGGGCGCGGTGACGGTGTCGACGCCGATCAAGGATCCGACCTCGCAGGCGATCCGCCAGAACCTCGTCATCCAGTACAACAACATCCTGTCGCAGATTAACACGACGGCGCAGGACGCCTCGTTCAACGGCGTCAACCTGCTCAATGGCGACACGCTGAAGCTGGTGTTCAACGAGACCGGCAAGTCGACGCTGACGATCACCGGCGTCACTTTCAACGCCGGCGGCCTCGGCCTTTCGACCCTGAACCAGGGCACCGACTTCATCGACAACGCCGCGACCAACCGCGTGCTGACCACGCTCAACAACGCAAGCTCCACGTTGCGCTCGCAGGCCTCGGCGCTGGGTTCGAACCTGTCGATCGTGCAGGTACGGCAGGACTTCAACAAGAACCTGATCAACGTGCTGCAGACCGGCTCGGCGAACCTGACGCTGGCCGACACCAACGAGGAAGCGGCCAACAGCCAGGCGCTGTCGACCCGCCAGTCGATCGCGGTCTCGGCGCTGGCGCTGGCCAACCAGTCGCAGCAGAGCGTGCTGCAGCTGCTGCGCTGATATCGCAGCGCAGCTCGAGATATGGCGGCGGGGCTAATGCTCCGCCGTTCTTTTGAGCGAGACCGCTAAGACGGGATTAGCCGAGATTGATGCGCATGAGGCGAAGCGCGTTTACAGCGTGCATGTCCGCCTCTAACTTCGCAACGAAGGACTCCGCGACCCGTAATAGTCCGGGCTGCTTCCAAGCGCCCACGTAAGCAAATCTTAAGCGGTGCCTGCCTAGGGTTGGGAAAGAAATCCTTGAGCGCGTTCAACGGGCTAGGTAACCTCCAGGGTGTGATTGATGTCGAATTCTGCTGCCTCGGCCTACGCCCGTGTTGCAACGACCACCGCATCTCCTCGCGACATCGAGGCGCAGACCCTGCTCAAGGCGGCCAACAAGCTACAGGACGCCGTCAACAACGCCGATCCGTTCAGCGAGGAAACCAACAACGCGCTGATGTTCAACCGCAAGCTCTGGACGATCTTCCTGAGCGAGGCGATGCGCGACAGCAATCCGCAGCCGCTCGACGTCCGGCAGAAGATCGCCAACATCAGCGTGTTCGTGCTGAGCCAGACCGCCGCCCTGCAGGCGAGCCCGCAGTTCGACCACTTCCGCCCGCTGATCGAGATCAACCGGAATATTGCCGCCGGCCTGTCCGGCCGGCCCTGACGGAGGCTCGTCATGGCCGACCTCATGAGCATCCTGTCGACGGCGTACAAGTCGGACGTGCTGTCAACCGCCAGGAGCTCGACGAAATACGTTGCGGTCGATGCCTCGCTCTATGAGGGCAAGTGGAGCGGCGTCTATTCCGACGGCAAGAAATTCTCGCTCACCGTCTCGCAGGTCAGCGGGTTTCGCGCGCAGGTCCACTATGAGAGCGCTGGCTCGGCGCAGTACCAGCAGGTCCTGATTAAGGACTCCTCGTTCCGTTTCGGAAATACCAGGTTCACGCTGACCGCTGCTGGCAAGGCGCAGATCAAGAACGTCGTCACCAATTCGGCGACCGGTGCGACCTATCTCGACACCGCCATTGCCAAGCGCGCCGCCTGATCGTCAGGCGCTGCGGTCCGTATTGGGTGGACGCGAGGGCTCGGACTTCAGATCCTGTGCATGGAAATAGGCCCGCCGGCGCAGCATCGCATCGTCGGGGAACTGATCGACCACTGCGTCGGTCCGGTCGTTGACCACCTGAAAGACGAACGACGCGGCCGCCTGGTCGAATACGACCTGGCGCGAGATGTTCGCGTTGTTGTGGAGATCATTGCGCACGGCTGCGCCGGTATCGCTCGCGACGACCGTCTGGCTCACCGGCAAATCAGTTTGCACGGCCTCGTTCGCCGCCGAGTTCGACGTCGTTACGATCTGCGCGGGGACCGGTATCCCCACCGGCCTGATGCTGAAATCTGTACTCATGGCAGCCTCCTGGTTGCCTAGTCTTGAGTCAAATCCCAATCCCTCTCAATGCGCAACCATGGAACACCAGGACTGAAGACCCGGTAAGGAAACGTGCCTAACCGCGCGGCGATATCACCGCGCGTTTTTTCGTAAAATTGTTGCTGGATTCGAGCGCGCTCAGAGCGAGCGGCTGACCGCGAGAGGCGTGATGTGGCGTGGACCCGGAGTGGCGCGACGCCCCGCCGCCGTATAGGTGTTCGGTACGTTGCGCTTCTGGATCTCGGCATTGACGCCGCGCACGACGCTTTCGGAGACCGCGTGCGCGGTCGCGAGCACGGTGAGATTGACCTGGAGCATTGCGCGGAACGCATCGTGGTGCCGATGCAGCGTCGAGAGCAGCTCGGGCGCGGATTTCGCGAGCTGGACCTGGTTCGCCTTCAACTGGCTGACGGCGCCGACATAGTTCCGCGACAGCTCCTGCTTCTTGCTTTCGAGAGTCATCGCCTCGCGAACGTTGCCGGCGCGAACGAGCTCGGTCTCGTGCTCGATCAGTCCGAGCAGGGCGCTCATCGCATCCATCAGATGCTCTGCGAGCTTGCGCGCCTCGACATCGCCCGGCGGGTTGTTCGGGCGCTGCGCCAGCATCGGCTGACGTGAGGCGTTGGAGTGGTTCATCTCGTTTGACCTTATGCCGTGCGGATCGTTTTCGCCTGCTGCATGACGAGGGTGCGGTAGACTTCGGTGGCGATGCCGACGCCGCCGGCCTTGGCGAAGTTCTTGGAATATTGCTCGGTCAGCATCGAACGCCACACGCCTGTGCCGGGCGTGTCGCCGAACGGGCCTTCGCCCTTCAGGCCGGTGGTCATCTGCGAGAACATGCTGTTGAGGAACATCGCCTCGAAATCGGTGGCGGTCTTCTGTGCCTTGGCCTGCTGCTTCGGCGGGACCTTTTGCAGCGCGGCGGCGAGCTCGAAGTCGGGCCGGCCGTTGCGGCTCTCCACCGAGAAGGCGGAGCTGACGACGTGCGCGGTGTTGATCATGCCGGTCTGCATCACATCACCTCGATGTCGGCTTCGATCGCGCCGGCGGCCTTGATCGCCTGGAGGATGCTGATGAGGTCGCGGGGGCCGATGCCGAGGCCGTTGAGGCCGTCGACGAGCTGCTGAAGCGAGACGCCGTCCTTGACGACGGCGAATTTCTTGCCGTCTTCGCTGACGCCGACGCTGCTGCGCGGGGTGACCACGGTGCGTCCCCGCGACAGCGGGTTGGGCTGGCTGACCTGCGGGCTCTCGGAGATGGTGACGGTGAGGTTGCCTTGCGCCACCGCGACGGTGGCGACGCGGACGTCGCGACCCATCACAATGATGCCCGAGCGTTCGTCGATGACGATCTTGGCGGCGAGATCGGGATCGACCTGGAGCTGCTCGATTTCGGTGAGGAAGGCGACGACGTTGCCCTTGAACTCGGGCGGAACCGAAAGCTGCACCGTCGAGGGATCGATCGGCTCGGCGGTCTTGACGCCGAGATAGTCGTTGATCGCGGCCGCGATCCGCTTGGCCGTGGTGAAGTCGGCGTTGCGCAGCGCGAGCCGCACGTTAGGCAGCCGGTTGAGCGCAAACTCGATCTCACGCTCGATGATGGCGCCGTTGGCGATGCGGCCCACGGTCGGAACGCCGCGCACGATCTTGGCCGCGTCGCCCTCGGCCTGGAAACCGGAGATCGCGAGCGAGCCCTGTCCGACCGCGTAGACGTTGCCGTCGGCGCCGAGCAGGGGAGTGACCAGCAGAGTTCCGCCGCGCAGATCCTTGGCGTCGCCGAGCGCGGAGACGGTGACGTCCATGCGCGTGCCTTGCGTCGCGAAGGCCGGCAGATTGCCGGTCACCATCACGGCGGCGACGTTGCCGGTGCGGATGGTGGCGCCGCGGATGTTGACGCCCATGCGTTCGAGCATCGCTTGCAGCGACTGCTTGGTGAAGGGGATGTTGTTGAGTGTGTCGCCGGTGCCGTTGAGGCCGACCACGAGGCCGTAGCCGATGAGCTGGTTCTGCCGCACGCCTTCGATGTTGGCGAGATCCTTGATGCGCGAGGTCGCGGCTGCAGACGTGACTGAGAGCGCCAGCGCTGACAGCGCGGCGTAAGCCACCCCAACAATCTTCACCCAACGAACGCCTGGCATCCTCTGCTCCCCGAGGCTCCTCAAATCTCGGACCGTCTGCGACACTCCCATGACGAGCTGGTCCGACGCTTTCCTTGCGAGCGCCGTGCCAACGCGGGGCGGCGGGGTTAGGGGATTGAATGAGTTGAATAAATC
>JAEWFG010000299.1 GCA_023388935.1 Pseudomonadota bacterium
GTAACGTCTCCTGTGAGACGCTGCGGGCTGCGCAGGAGCGCCCTTTGGGTGAGCGCTCCTGCTCGCCCGCAGCTCCATTCCCTGCCAGTTCAAACCTTGCCGTCAGATTAAGTCGAAACTTCTACACGATCCAAACAGTCATCGGCGGCATCGGCCTGCTCCCATGCCATACGTAGAGGGCGACTGACAATTCGCGTTTCTTGATCGTTGCACTCAATCGCGGGTGGTCACATTTCCCTAGTCAGCGCTGCATCTGCAAATTCATCAGCTCGGTGTGCACCATCATATTCTCGTTCAAGTTCGCCATGATCACGAGCGACCCCGCCAGCACCAGGAATACGATGAGCACGCCAAACGCGAGCGCCAGAACGTTGTGGCTGCTGTCCGGTCCGGTCGTGATATGAAGAAAGAATACCAGGTGAACGCCCATCTGTGCGATGGCGAGAACGGTGAGGCCGGCCGGCACGCCAGGTGCCCAGATCACCGAGGTGTTTGCCACCCAGAAGGACGTGACCGTCAAGATCACAGCCAGCAGCAAACCGAGCGTGTACACGAGAAAGCCGGAAGATGCATTCTGCTCCGAGGCCGGGATCGTCGGCCTGTCTCCCGGTGCAACATCCCAACGCATTTCAGTCATGGAAGGACTCCCATCAGATAGACAACGGTGAATATCAGAACCCAGATGATATCGAGCGCATGCCAGAACAGGGAGAAGCAGTGCAGGCGGCGCACCACGACGTCCTGAAAACCTCTCAGTGACAGCTGAACCATCATGAGAACCAGCCACGCCAGTCCAACCGTCACGTGCAGCCCGTGACTGCCAACCAGCGTGAAGAATGCGGAAAGAAATGCGCTACGTTGGGGCGTCGCTCCCAACGCAATCATTCCCTGGAATTCGCGAAGCTCGAGCGCAAGAAAGGCCGCTCCCAGGAGGAACGTCACCACTGCGCCAAGGAAGGTAGCGAGATATCGCCGCGAGTTGATGGCTAGGGACATCATTCCACAGGTGTAGCTGGAGAGCAGGAGAAGGGCGGTCTCCATGGCGACGTTCCGCTGGTCAAACAGCTGAACACCGCTCATACCGCCCGCGCTCGCTTTTGCGAGCACGGCGTAGCTCGCAAACAGCGCCGAGAACATCACGATGTCACTCAGCAGGAAGATCCAGAACCCAAAGCCGGCAATGATCAGCTTGGGTGCGGGACCCGCCTCGCTGATATCGAGCAGTTCGCCCTGGCGGACTGCATCCATCTCAACTGCGACGTTCATAGCGAAACCTCCACCGGGTGCGCGCGATCGAACAGGCCGACCTCGTCTGCGGGAATCTCGACCTCGTCCTTCGTGCGGAACATGAAGGCGAGCAAAGTCACGGCCGCGCCGAGAACTCCGAATCCCGCCATCCACCAGATGTGCCAGATCAGGGCGAAGCCGGTGATCACTGCGCAGAACGCGGTCACGAAACCGACAGGACTGTTCTTGGGCACCTCGATCGGCTGGTACGCGTGCTGCCGCACGGGCAGCTCCTGCTTCGCAAGCACGCGCTGCTTGTGTGCCCAGAACGCATCGAGCTCGTCGACACGCGGCAGCACCGCAAAATTCCAGGCCGGGGGCGGCGACGCGGTAGACCATTCCAGGGTGCGGCCGTTCCAGGGATCGCCTGTCGTGTCGCGCAGCTGCTCGCGGTGGCGAATGGACACCATGATCTGGACGATCTGACACGCAATTCCGGCCAGAATGACCACGGCGCCCACCTCGGCCAACAACAACCAAGGCTGCCAGGCAAGAACATCGGAGTGCTGCAGACGGCGGGGCATGCCCATCAGCCCCGTCACGTAGAGCGGCATGAAAGCAAGGTGGAAGCCGATGAACCAGCACCAGAAGGCCGCCTTGCCCCAGCGCTCATCCAGCTTGAAGCCGAATGCCTTGGGAAACCAGAAATTGTAGCCAGCTATCGCCCCGAACAGGACCCCCGGGATAATGACGTGATGGAAATGAGCAACCAGGAAGACACTGTTGTGGACCTGCCAATCGACTGCCGGCAATGCCAGCAGAACGCCCGTCAGGCCGCCGAACACGAACGTCACCATGAAGCCGATTGTCCACAACACCGGCACCGTGAACCGGACTCTGCCGCCGTACATCGTAAACAGCCAATTGAAGACTTTGACGCCGGTCGGTACCCCGATGATCATGCTTGTGATGCCGAAGAAGGCGTTGACGTTCGCGCTGGCGCCCATAGTGAAAAAATGATGGAGCCAGACCGTGTAGGAGAGCACGCAGATCGCCATGGTCGCGAGCACCATCGAGCGATAACCAAACAGCGACTTTCCGGAAAACGTGGCGGCCACCTCGGAATAGATGCCAAATGCCGGCAGGACCAGGATGTAGACCTCGGGATGGCCCCAAATCCAGAACAGGTTCACATACATCATGACGTTGCCGCCGGCGTCCACGGTAAAGAAGTGAAAGCCAAGATAGCGATCGAGAAGGAGCATGGCGAAGAGCGCGGTGAGCACGGGGAACGCCGCCACAATCAGCAAGTTCGAAGCGAGCGCTGTCCAGCAGAAAACCGGCATGCGCATGTAACTCATGCCGGGAGCCCGCATCTTCAGAATCGTGGTGACGAAATTGACGCCGCTCAACAAGGTCCCAATGCCCGAGATTTGCAGCGACCAGAGATAGTAGTCGACGCCGACGCCGGGCGAGAATTTCAGCTCGCTGAGCGGCGGGTAGGCGAACCAGCCGGTCTTTGCGAACTCGCCGATGCCAAGCGATACGTTAATGAGGAGAACGCCGGACGCGGTAAGCCAGAAGCTGATTGAGTTCATCGTCGGGAACGCGACATCGCGCACGCCGAGTTGCAGCGGGACGGCAAAGTTCATCAGTCCGATTACAAGCGGCATGGCCACGAAGAAGATCATGATCGTGCCATGCGCCGAGAAGATCTGGTCGAAATGCTCGGGCGGCAGGTATCCTTGCGCTCCACCTGCCGCGACCGCCTGCTGCGTGCGCATCATGATTCCGTCTGCGAAGCCGCGCAGCAGCATGACCAGCGCCAGGACAACATACATGACGCCGATGCGCTTGTGGTCGACGGAGGTGATCCACTCTCGCCAGAGATAGGGCACGTAACCCTTGAGCGTGACCCACGAAAGGATGGAGACGATGGCCACGACCATGACGCCTACCGTACCCATGATGATCGGCTGATCGAAGGGAACAGCACTCCAGTCCAGTTTGCCAAGTAGAGTCATTTCTCTGCCCTCATCGATGTGGGATAGCTGCGGCACAAGGCATCGTCGGACTGCATGGAGGCCATCCGGATTCCGTCAAACAGGTCAGGCGCGACGGAGTGGTAGGTGAATGGCGTCACGGCGGCGCTGGGCCTGGCGAGATCGGCGTAGGTCTTCGAATCCAGCACCGGACCGGTGCTGCGGGTCGAATCGACCCACTGCGCAAAGCGTTCGGGTGGCATCGCGTCGACGTTGAAATGCATATCGGCGAAGCCCTCGCCGCTGAAATTGGCCGACAAGCCGCGATACGTTCCCGCGTAGTCCGCTCGCAAGTTCAGCCGCGTCACCATTCCGGCCATGGTGTAGATCTGGCCCGCGAGCTGGGGCACGAAGAAGCTGTTCATGACGCCCGAAGAAGTCAGCTCGAAGCTCACCGGCGTGCCGACCGGAATGGTCAGGTGATTGACGCTCGCGACCCCCAGCTCCGGATAAATGAACAGCCATTTCCAGTCGAGCGAGATGGCTTGAACCTTGATGGGCTTCGTCGAAGAGGCAATCGGCTTGGGCGGATCGAGATCGTATGCACCAATCCAGGCCACAGTGCCGGTGAGCAATACGGTCATCAGCGGGATCGACCAGACAAGCATCTCGAGGCGACCGGAATAGACGAAGTCCGGCCGATAGCTCGCCCGTTCATTCGATGCACGAAACCAGAAGGCAACTCCAAGTGTCGCAATGACCACCGGGAGCACGATCGCCAGCATGATGCCGGTCGCGTTGATCAGAATCTGCCGTTCGGCAAAGGCGATGGGTCCCTTCGGATCGAGCACGCCTTCGGTGCAGCCACCGAGCATTGAGGCGCCGACCAGGACCAGAGCGAGTAAACCGTATCGCATGTCAGACCTCGTGCGTGCTGAGAGTGATGAGGCCGCTCGCACCCAAGGCAGCGCTTGGCAGGGCCTCGGCATGTACCCGTCCGCCGCTGCGGCCAGCGTGCGGGGCAGGGGTGTGCGGGAATAAACCACCACCGTGGTCAATCAGCAGAGCCGCAAACAGTACGAACAAGTAGGAGATGGAAAATAGGAACAGCATGTGGGCGGCGAGGCGATCGGCCCCACTCTTGTTCAGCTGGTGTGCGAGCAGAAGGAAAAGCGCGCCGCAGATCACGGCGATCACGCCATAGATCACGCCTGCAAACCCAAGTACCCAAGGCAGCTCCGAAGCGAGAACGAGGAGGCCGCTGTAGATCAGGATCTGCCGCGTTGTTGCGGCCCGTCCCGCAACAACCGGCAGCATGGGGACGCCGGCACGGGCATAGTCATCGCTGCGATTGAGCGCGAGAGCCCAGAAGTGGGGCGGTGTCCAAAGGAAGATAATGAGGAACAGCGCAAGCGGCTCGAGCCCGACGTGTCCGGCCGCCGCGGCCCATCCGATCACGGGCGGCAGCGCGCCGGCCGCACCGCCGATAACGATGTTCTGCGATGTGCTCCGTTTCAGCCAGGCCGTGTACACGACGACATAGAACAGGATCGTACAGGCCAACAGCGCGGCAGCTGCGAGGTTTGTCGCCAAGGCGAGAGCTGCGACCGCTGTAACGGCAAGGATGACTCCAAGGACAAGCGCCTCAACTTTCGACACCTTGCCGCGGGGAATGGGCCGCATCGCCGTGCGAGCCATGACTGCGTCGATATCGGCGTCGTACCACATGTTCAACGCACCGGTGGCTCCGGCGCCGGCTGCGATTGCGAAAATCGCAATGAGGCCAGGAAGCGGATCGAGGCTGATCGGTGCGATCATCAATCCGACGAACGCGGTGAACAGCGCGAGCGCCATCACGCGCGGCTTCATCAATGTGACGAAGTGGGGCAGCCGCTTCACCAAACTCGGTCGTGAGGCCAACGAAAGACGCGGTAACGGAATCGCAGTGGTATTCATGGTGATCGATTCCTCAAGCCAGAGATTTGTCCGTGTGAAACCCTTCATTTCGCCGTCGCAGGGATCGTGCGCCTCTTCCGACAGTTAAACTGACGAGCTTCAGGAGCGTGAGTGAAGGCTGCCAAATCTCGGCAAATTCTTCCTAGCGATCGCAAACATGTGGACCTGGTAGGTATTGGCGCCCATAAGAAGGAGGTGAGTCAGTCGTTCTCGCAGCCTCTGCAACGGCTCGCCGAGGACGCTTTACGTCGTCTTAGCTTTACGTCGTCTTACAAGAGTTCGTGGGTTGGCTGCGAGACCGAGGACAGTCGCAAAAATCCGCGTGATGCCGCCGCGACCCCCTTAGCGGTGTCGCGGGGCGAGAACCTCGCGATCCGGCCGACACACGCACAAGAAGGGCTTTTGCACGGCGTCGTTCATTGAATTTGACGTCTGCTGGCGGCTAAGAACTCGCCACTAGACATTTCGAGACAGGTTAAAAGCTCCACATAGCTCTGCGCGCCTCCAATACCGCTCTCCCCGACGCAAACCTGCTTGTCCGACGCGCCAAATTGAGGCCAGCGTTTGTCCAGATCATCCTTGGCATCCGTTTCGTCTTTCGTGCAGCCTGCAACCTTTTCGATGCCGGCGGCTGCCACCTCCGCGCTGCAGTTTCGGACAATATCGAAGGCGGGTATTCGGTCGGCGGCGGGAGCCTGGTCAGTGGCCCACGAAGCAGCGACAATGGCGGCTACGGCAAAAATGAAGATACGCATTTTTGATATCTCCTTTGAATACGTGTCGAACTTCATCCAGTTCATGGCGCAGCGCGCTCAATTATCCGATCCTGGGAGGTTCAGGTATCAATCGCGAGCTGCGCTGGCCGGTGAAATACGACCAGAGCCACTGGCGCTGCACGCGCAGGCGGTTCTGCAGCTGCGGCAGCGCGAGGATGTGAACAAATGCCCACACCAGCCACGTCAGGAACCCGCTTGTGCGCAGCCAGCCACGTTCCAGCACCGCGTAATTCTTGCCTACGACCGCCATGTTACCCTTGTCGAAATAGCGGAAGGGACGTTTGGCCTTGCGTCCCTTCAGCTCTTTCGCGATCAGCCGCCCGACGTAGCGTCCTTCCTGGATTGCCGCCTGCGCCACGCCGGGGACCGGGTGTTCGTTTTGCATGACCGACGCCGCATCGCCCACGACGAACACGCCGGGCGCGTCCACGACCTTCAGGAAGGGATCAACGAGCGCGCGCCCTGCGCGGTCGGTTGTGGTGCCGAGCATCTTTGGAATAGGCGATGCCGCAACCCCGGCAGTCCATAGCACGGTGGCGCTGGGGATCCGGCTTCCGCCGGCGACAACGCCCTCCGCGTCGACGGTCTCGACTTTCACCCCGGTCAGGACCTTCACGCCAAGCTTCGTGAGCCGCCGGGTCACCCTACGGGACAGCGACTCAGTATAGGTCGGCAGAACCCGCTTGCCTGCGTCGAGCAGAACGATGCTGGCCTTTGCCGGATCGATGCGGCGGAAGTTGCCGCGCAGCGTGACCCTCACCATCTGTGCGAGGGAGGCCGCGAGCTCCACGCCTGTGGGGCCTGCGCCGACCAGGACGAACGTCATCTGCCGCGCGCGTTCGCTTTCGTCCTCGGTTGTTGCGGCTAGTTCAAATGCGGCCAGGATTTTGGCCCGGATCGCCTCAGCGTCGTTGAGGTTCTTGAGCCCCGGGGCGAATGGCGCGAACTCGTCGTGCCCAAAGTAGCTTGGGCGCGCGCCGGTCGCGACCACCAGATAGTCGTAGGCGATTTTGCGGACGCCCGCGCCAGGCGATGACGCCTCGATCGTTCGGGAAGCAATGTCGACGCCAGTGACCTCAGCCAGCAGCACGCTCAGATTCGGCTGCTTGACCTCAAGCTGACGGATCGGGGCGGCGATCTCCGCAGGCGAGAGCACCGCCGTCGCTACCTGGTAGAGCAGCGGCTGAAATATGTGGTGGTTGCGGCGGTCGACCAGGGCGACATCGGCATCAGCGTGCCGCAGCGCGCGTGCCGCAGCGATACCGGCAAAGCCGCCGCCGATGATGACAACGCGCTTGCGCCGTTGGTGGGGAGCCTCGACAACGGCGGTTGCCTCAGGCTCGGTCTCGGCCAACATCGCGCTCATAGTTCACCTCGTTGGTGCTCATTGTCATGACGGCTTCGACGAGCTTCTGTCGGGACGATGCTTCTGAGCGCTCCCGCCATTTGGATTCGCTACGGCACACTGGCTCACGAGAAACCGCCAGTTTGCAATGCGCGGGCTTGCCCGGTGAGGGGATTGCACTGAGCGCATCTGGCTTCAGCGTGATCAGGAACATCGCGAAGGAAAGGGCTCCCATGATGAACGTGACCACGCTCAATACGTCCTTCATGGGAGGCTCCGATGCAGTTCCTGCTTCGTGAGACCGCTATGGTCTCAACGCTTGAGCCACTCGGGTTTGCTCGAGCCGCGCGGCACGAGCACTGTCCTGAAGGAACCAGGAGTCTTCGAAAGGATACCTTGGTCGGTCATGCCCTGATACGTGCCCAGCGGCGTCTCCGCGGTGAACAGATCCGGAGCAATGTTCGCGTGCTCGTCGGAAGATCCCGCCATCGCCTTGGCGTACTCCTTGTCGAAGATGCCGAGCGACAGGAGCCACAGCACGGTCCTGGTCAGAGAAACGGTGACCCGGTAACTGCCACCCTCGACAGCGCGCCGGCGCAGCGCTGCGAGAACCCCGATCGTCCCCAGCCAGCCCACGATATTGTCGACAATGGGGATGATAGGCGGCGATTTGGGATGTGCGAGCGAGCCTTCTGTGGTGAACACGCCCGTTACGGCTGCGCCGATTTCATCGAATCCGGGACGATTCTTCCACGGACCTTTGTTGCCGTGGAGCAGGACCTGAGCATGAATCAAGCCAGGCTTCTTGGCGCAGAGCGTTTCTGCATCGAGACCGTTGCGTTCCAGATAGCCCGGACGCCTGTTGGCAAAGAAGACGTCAGCGTCTTTCAGCAGCTCATCGAATTTCGCCCGATCATCTTTGGACGAATCCAGAATGGCCTGGCGCATCCCGACCTGGACGTCCAGGACAAACGCGTCGTGCTCGGGATCATCCGGACGCCAGATGTTGAGAACATCGGCTCCATACCAAGCTAGGTCTCTGCCGATACAGGCCCCAGCAATCACGTGGCCCATGCCGAAGGCGCGAATGCCGTCCAACGGGCTCTTTGCGTCCTTCTTGAAGGGGATTGGGTCGCTCTCCCCAATCTTCTCCACAGAGATCAATGGCATTCTGGAGAGCACCTCGGTGTACTGGGGCTCCTTGCGAAACTCCTCGAACGTGCGCACCTTGGCGAGGACGAGCCCGGCCTCGGCTGCCGCGTCCTCCAGTTCATCGGCACGCCATTGAAGGATGGCGTTGTTCACGGACTCGGGGCTCGCGCTACTCCGAAGGAAGTTCAGAGCCCTGGCTTCGCCTTTGGGATAGATGTTCAAAGCGATGACGTGGCGTCCGTCGCGCGTTTCACGAAACAACGGCAGCTCGAAGAACGGGTTCGTGCCCTCAACAAAGAGCAATGGGGGGCGTCCATTGATGGTCTCCCACTTCAGATCGAAGAAGCCGGCGAACCGCCGCAGCGCCTTGCGGACATCCACCGTAATATCCTGTCCTTCGCCTGTCCGGGATTGCCACAGCGCCGCGACAGCGGTTGCCTTGGCGGCAAGCCCAATCGCAGCCATGGTGCCAAACCGATGGGGGCTCGGTATGATCGGATCGCGGCCGTAGAAGCTGAGCTTACCGCCGCTGTCCGCGGTCGATAATCCGACATCTTTCAGGACGTCATTGACTGTGCCATGAAAGTCGAAATCCGAATTGCTCACCGGATTGGCGAGCTTCGACACAATCGTCTCGGTGAGCAGATCCGGTTTGAGCTCTTCTGCCGCCTGGATGGTCGTCGCGATGTTCATGTACAAATTCCTTCTCGTTGGAGGAGTGTTGGTTGCTCGCGGCGGATCGCTACTCGGCGGCGACTTCGCGCGGGGCGGTCTTCTCCGACCGCTTGGTGCGCAGTTCCACGAGGCCGATCAGAAGCTCGTCGCGTTCTGCCTCCAGCTCTGCGATGGTGCGCGATCCGACCTCGGCATGGACGCTGTCGATTAGCTTGCGCTGGACCTCTGGGGTCATGTCCGGCGAGCCAAGCGTTTTCCACCAGCCCATCATCGGGCCGAGCAATCCTGCGAAGGTGTGCTCGATGCCGCCGGAGCCGCCACCGAGGTGATTGAGCATCATGTTGCCCATGATTCCCCAGCGCAGGCCCGGGCCCCAGGAGAGAGCCGTGTCGACGTCAGCAGCGCTGACGACGCCCTCGGCAACGAGATAGTAGACTTCGCGCGCTAAAGCCGCTTGCAGGCGGTTGGCAACGTGACCCGGCATTTCCTTGTTTATGCGCACCGTCTTCCTGCCGATCGATGTATAAAATTCATCGGCTCGCTTGATTGTCTCCGCCGAGGTCTTGGCTCCGCCGACGATCTCGACCAGCGGAATCAAGTGCGGGGGATTGAAGGGATGGCCGATCACGCAACGCTCGGCATGTGCGCGGGCACCCGGCTGGATTTGACTTATCGGAATCCCCGACGAGCTCGAGGCGATGATCACATCGGGCGGCAGCAGTTCGTCGAGTTGACCGTAAAGCTTCTGCTTGAAATCGACCCGCTCGGGCCCGTTCTCCTGGACGAAATCGGCGCTCGCCAATGCTTCGGCGAGATCGGTGGTGAAGTTCAGCTTTGACTGCGACGCACCGGACGAAAGGCCGAGGCGGGTCAGTGCCGGCCAGGCGCTTGCCACGAATTCCCTAAGTCTTGCTTCCGCGTTGGGCGCAGGGTCGGTCGCCACGACTTCTAGCCCCTTGGCGAGGAATAGCGCCGCCCAGCTCGCACCGATGACGCCGGTGCCGACGATGGTAATGCGGCGAATGGGTTTGTTGTTCGACATGGTTTGATTCTCCTGCTCGATTTTCAGACTTCGACGTAGGCAATGCCGGTGAGGTTGCCCTGGCCGTAGAGGAAGTTGCGCTCGTTCTTGCCGTCGAGATCGGCGGAATAGACTGAGCCGGCGAAGTCGGTGACGAACATTCGGTTGCCAGGCACGTCGAGCGCGATGCCGATGCCCTCCATCAAATGCGTGACCACGATCTCCGGGTCAGCCTTTGTGTCGATCGGCACACGATTGACGGTATTGCCACGCGGTGGATCGCCGCGATCGGTCCAGTAGAGGATGCGGTTCGTCAGATCGAGCTCGAGATCGACGGGTTCCGGCAGATGATCGAACAGCACCTCGATGTCGGAACGGTTCGTCGGGGTCTCGCCCTTCGGGATCTCGATGTTGGCGCGGAAGATGCGGCCCACTCCGCCCTTCGTCGTGCCTTTTTGCGTCCAGTAGATTTTACCACGCTTCGGATCGATGGTGATGCCGACGCACCAGCGGGTTTCATCGCGTTGGTCCTTGTCGCCGCGACCGCGCTCGACCAGCGTTTCGACCTGCGAGCCATCGAGGTTGCAGCGCATCACGCGCATGCCCTCGCGGTCACCCCAATAGAGCTTGCCGTTCTCCTTATCCAGATGCAGCTGTTTCGGCGTGTGGGTGCCGCCGGGCGGGACGATGACCTTGCGATTCCCGCCGTCGAGGTCGGCGCGCTCAATCGAGCCGTCGTTGAGGGGAGGAATGCCCATGTTGGTCCAATAGATGTGACCTGCCGCCACATCGACGACGATGCCGTCCGGGAAGCGGCAATTGGTGACGATGGTCTTGCGGTCGGAACCATCGGGATTCATCGAGTGAATGCGGTCGCCGCTCAGTTCGAGAACGAACAGTCGGCCGGACCGGGTGGCGCCCGACGAGTTCTTCGATTTGGTTGCTTCCAGTGTCGTCATGGTCTGTCCTTCTGCGTCACAATTGCCTGGTCTCGCATTGGCTTGGCTGGCCCTTATCTGACCCACGTGCGCCATCGTTGCCAGTAAAGCCCGGCAAAGCGCGCCAAATTGCTGCTAATGAGAGGGCGGGTTCCGCGCAGCCCGCGCATGGCGCGCGCAAAGCTTGGCTGGTCGAACTCATTTGGAGTTCGAATGCCGGAGGGTCACAAATGGTGCCGCACTCGCTGAACGTCGCGTACTCGGACGATGACTCTCAGATCTTGCGGAAGACGGTGTGGCTTACCGTGCCAAACGACGCGCGCGGTAGCCTCGCCTACACGATGCGCGGGCGAGGCAAATCCGACCGATGCTTGCGCGGATAAACGCGGCCGATATGGCCATCAAGCCTCCGCTGTCCGAAGTCTACTGCATGAACCATCCGTGGCTCACCACGACGGACTGGCCGGTGAGCGCGTTCGATGGGAACGCCGCCAGAAATACCGCGACTTCCGCCACGTCCTGCACGGTTGTGAACTCGCCGTCGACGGTTTCGTTCAACATCACTGTCTTGACGACGTCCGCCTCCGAGATCCCGAGTTCGCGCGCCTGCTCCGGGATCTGTTTCTCGACGAGCGGTGTGCGGACGAAGCCAGGGCAGATCACGTTCGCACGGACCCCATGCGCGGCTCCCTCCTTCGCGACGACCTTGGCCAAGCCGACAAGGCCGTGCTTGGACGTAACGTAAGGAGCCTTAAGGGCTGACGCTTCCTTGGAGTGCACGGACCCAATGTAGATGATGCTGCCGCTCTTCTGCTTATACATCTGCCGTAGTGCGGCACGGGTCGTCAGGAACGCTCCATCCAGGTGGATGGAAAGCAGCTTTTTCCATTTTGCGAACTCGAACTCGACCAGCGGGGCGACGATTTGGATGCCGGCGCTGCTGATCAGGACGTCCAGGTGCCCGAACGTTTCGATCGCCCGTGCCATGCCGGCTTCGACCTGCTCCTCGTTGCTCACATCCATCACAACCCCGAGTGCGCGTTGCAAGAGTGGATCGATCTCGGACGCCGTTTGCTGCGCCGCCTTCTGATCGAGATCTGCGATCACCACCTTTGCCCCCTCGCGGGCCAAGGCGAGCGCAATCTCCTTGCCGATGCCGCTCGCGGCACCCGTGACCACGGCGACCTTGTCCGCAAGACGGGTGTTCGCAGCGGTCTCGCTGGATAAAGCCTCGTTATGCAAGTTCATGGGTTTTACCTTTCCGGTGGGGGGCCTCAGATTGCGCCAGGTAGTCATGGGCGACCTTGCCGAGCGGGAGCGTCAGATCCGCAATGAGGTGCATCGCTGAGATCACCTCCAGGACCGGCAGCTCCGCGACTGGGGCCAGCGCATGGGACCAGAGGTTCAACGCTGCCGGACCGGTCCAGGCTCCCTTCAGATCGATGTCTTCCAGGGAATACTCGACAAGCTCGCAGATGCGTGGAGTGCCGTCGACGTGAGGGACGATTTTGAGCAGGAAATTCGGTTCGGCCAGCGAGGCCTTCACGGATGAAAGATCCGTGGCTCTGTGCTTGTAGCCCATGGTGGCGCTTGCAACGCGGACCGGACCGTAATCGAGCGTGCCCACCAAGGTGTCGACCTCAGTACGGAGAGTGGGACTCGCAAGCTTCTTGGGAAAGCCCCACAGCTCGCGTCCGCCGGCAATGGGCGGGTGGTCGTTGAGAAACATGCAGTGGCTGTAGCTGCCCTTGCGCCCCCGGAACGAGACCGGGATGACTTGTCCGCTCTCCGTGTAGTCGCCGAAGCCGGTTGAGTCCGGCATGCGAATGAACTCGAACTTCACCAGAGGGTCGCGCACCTGGAGCGGTTCCGGGATGAGCTCGCGCAGCTTCTGCGGGTCGGTCCGGTAGGTGATGATCAGATATTCGCGGTTGCGAAAGCGATATGGCCCGATCGGATAGGCGGGATTGGTCAAGGGCATGGCAAAGGCCCTGGTGCGGACGGTGTCTTCGTGCATTTTGAAAGCTCCTCTGGTTGATCGAGCGGCTCGCTCGGGATGCCTCATGCGTGCTCGCCGCTAATCCCGCCCGTCCACGGCAAGATCGAACGTGCTGACGCCTTCCTGATTGCGGGGTCGCTGCAGGGCCTCGGGATGGCGCAACGTGCGCACCGCGTCGTGATAACCGGCGCGCCAATGCTCCTCCATGGACAGCCGGGAAAATTCGTAATCTTTCGAGCCCCCTTCGTAATGCTTGGAACGATAGATCAGCTGGACGAGGTTGTAGACCTTGCTGTCGGCGATCGAGCTCAGCATCCTGGCTTCCTCGCCGGCGAACAGGTCTGACGGCAGCTTTGACAGAAGGCTCGCGAGTGTCTTTCGAGCGCGCTGGCTCTGCTTGAAGTGATCGGTGTGGGCGCGCGTGCGACTTGAATACTGGATTTCCTTCTGGCGCATCACGACCTCAGCTACGTTGCCGGGAAGCTCGCCGCGCGCGCTCCAGAGATCCACCTGAAAGGCCAGCGTGTCCTGGCGGGGGCCTTGCTCAATGACCCATTGCAGCGGTGTGTTCGAGACGAGGCCTCCGTCCCAATAGAATTCTCCCTCAATCTCAACCGCGGGAAAGCCTGGCGGAAGCGATCCGCTCGCCATCACGTGCTCGGCTCGGATCGTATGCTTTTCGTTATCGAAGTAGACGAAATTGCCGGTGCGCACGTTCACCGCGCCGACACTGAAGCGCATCTCGCCGGCATTGATCCGGTCGAAGTCGACAAGCCGCTCGAGCGTGCCCTTCAGGAGCTTGGTTTCGTAAAAGCTCGTGGCCTCAAGAGCGCCGTGCGGGTACAGCCAGGGAGCGGGCTGCCGAAGCGTGAAAAAGCCCGAGGTGCCCGCGAAGAGGGCGTAGGTCGCACTAAGCTGGTTGAAGAGCGCGCGCGGCAAGCTGCCTTTCGGAGTGAGGGCGTCGGCGGGTGCAGCCCAGTCGAGCAGGGGATTGGCGGTGATCTCCTGCCAGAAGGTGCGCAGCTTGCCGACACGCTCGGCCGGTTCGTTTCCCGCGATAATGGCTGAGTTAGCGGCGCCAATGGAGACACCGGCGACCCAGTCGGGATTGATGTTCGCCTCAGCAAGGGCCTCGTAGACTCCGGCCTGGTAGGCCCCGAGCGCACCTCCACCTTGCAACACCAGGGCGATGCATTCGAACGGGAGACGTCCTTCGGCTGTTCTGAACTGCGGCTGGAGCTGAACATTCATGGTGTGGGTTTCCGTCTCAAACTGCGTGGCCATGCCGTCATCTTTTCCCTCGCCCGCGTTGGCCTCTATTGACCCACGTGCGCCATAGTCGCGAGTAAAGGTCGGCAAATCGCGCCAAATTGCTGCTAACCAGAAGAAAGGGTTCCGCGCATTCTGGATCAGGCAAGATCAATGGACGGCTGGCATTTCTCGGGCGATGCAGTACGATTTCTGCAGGGCCCTGGAGAGGCCGGGTGGGCCGACCTCAATTCGGAGCACGGATGCAGGAGGCTGATAGATGGTGCCGCATTCGCTGAACGTCGCGTACGCGGACAGTGACTCTCAGATCCTGTGGGGAGACAGCGAGCGCGTCTTTCATCGCGGCTGGGGATTGGACGACGACGGCAAGCGCCGCGACGTGCTGATCGCTTCTCCAGCTGCCGACCACCCGTCCCGTTCAAGCCTCGAGCGCTTCACGCACGAATATGAACTTAAGGACGAGCTCGATGAGGCGTGGGCAGTACGGCCGCTGGACCTCGTACGTGACGCCGGTCGAACTATGCTGGTGCTTGAGGATGCGGGTGGCGAGCCGCTCGAGCGGTTACTTGGCGTGCCCATGGAGGCGGAACGCTTCTTGCACCTCGCCATCGCTATCTCCCTATCTCTCGGCAGGCTCCACCAGCGAGGGCTCGTTCACAAGGATATCAAGCCGACCAACATTCTGCTCAACGACGCTACCAGCGAGGTGAGGCTGACGGGGTTCGGCATTGCGTCACGCGTCGCGCGCGAGCGCCAATCGCCTCACCCTCCCGAGACGATCGCCGGCACACTCGCCTACATGGCGCCCGAGCAGACCGGGCGCATGAATCGGTCAATAGATTCGCGAAGCGACCTCTACGCGCTCGGCGTCACCTTCTACCAAATGCTCACCGGTGCTTTGCCGTTTGTCGCCGTGGACCCGATGGAATGGGTGCACTGCCATCTCGCCAGGCGGGCGGTGCCGCCTGCCGAGCGGCTGAAAGAGATCCCAGGCGCCGTCTCGGCGATCGTCATGAAGCTACTCGCGAAGAGGGCCGAAGACCGCTATCAAACGACGGCCGGCCTCGAAAGCGACCTCCGCCGCTGCCAGACCGAATGGGAGGGGCGGCGTCGGATTGATGACTTTCCACTCGGCGAGCACGACACGTCCGATCGGCTCCTGATCCATGAGAAACTCTACGGGCGTCGGCGCGAAGTTGAGACTTTGCTCGCCTCCTTCGATCGCGTCGTCAACGGTGGCGCCCCGGAACTGGTCCTGGTTTACGGCTATTCCGGCATCGGCAAATCGTCAGTCGTCAACGAGCTGCAGCCGGTGCTGGTCCCACCGCGTGGCCTGTTCGCTTCCGGCAAATTCGATCAGCTCAAACGCGATATCCCCTACGCGACGCTGGCACAGGCGCTTCAGGGCCTGATCCGGCCGCTGCTCGGCAAGAGCGAGGCCGACCTTGCGCCCTGGCGCGACGCCTTGCGGGAGACCCTGGGACCCAACGCGGGACTGATGGCCGATCTCGTTCCCGAATTAAAGCTCCTCATTGGAGAGCTGCCGCCGGTCGTTGAGCTTCCTCCGCAAGACGCGCAAAGACGCTTCCAGATGGTGCTTCGGCAGTTGATCGGTGTCTTTGCTCGGCCGCAACATCCCCTGGCGCTTTTCCTCGATGACTTGCAGTGGCTTGATGCGGCGACGCTCGATCTTTTGGAAAACCTGTTGAGCCGGTCCGATCTCCGCAATCTCCTCCTCATCGGCGCGTTCCGCGACAATGAAGTCACCGCAGCGCATCCGCTCATGCGCAAGCTCGAGGCGATCCGCGCAACCGGAAGGGTGCAGGATATCAAGTTGGCGCCCCTTGCGACCAGTGACCTCGGAAGTCTTGTCGCGGACGCGCTCCGTTGCGACCCCGAGCGGGCCGCCCCGCTTGCAAGGTTGGTGCACACGAAAACCGACGGCAATCCATTCTTCGTGATCCAATTTCTTCACGTGCTCGCCGACGAGGGGCTGCTGGCCTTCGATCACGAACAGGGGCGATGGTCTTGGGACACGGGAGGCATCCACGCTAAAGGATACACAGACAACGTCGTGGAGCTTCTGACCGGGAAGCTGACGCGGCTACCGCCCGACACGCAGGACGCGTTGTGGCAGCTTGCGTGCCTCGGCAACGTTGCCGATTTCAATATCCTTTCAGTCGTTCTCGGAACACCCAAGGAACAGGTGCACGCCGCTCTGGCGGACGCACTGCACCAGCAACTGATCGATCGTGTCGCAGGCTCCTACAGGTTCGTTCACGACCGGGTGCAGGAGGCAGCCTACGCGCTGATCCCGGAAGTGGCGCGGGCCGAGGCGCATTTGAAAATCGGCCGGCTGTTCTTGGCAGAGACACCGCCGGAAAAGCGCGACGAGGCAGTCTTCGAGATTGTCAGCCAGCTCAACCGCGGCGTGACCCTGATCACGTCACAGGACGAACGCGAGCGGCTCGCAGAGTTGAACCTGGCCGCTGGCAGGCGCGCCAAGGCGTCCACCGCCTATGCCTCGGCGCTTAAGTATTGCATCACTGGCGTAGGGCTGCTGACGGACGATTGCTGGGAGTGCCAGCACGAGCTCATCTTCGCGTTAGAGCTGCTCCGGGCGGAGTGCGAATTTCTGACCGGCGAGTTGAACTCCGCGAATGAACGCCTGGCTGCGCTTGCAATGCGTGCCGCCAATCCCGTCGAACGCGCGACCGTTGCGTGCTTGCGCATGGATGTGCACGCGATATTCGGCAGGAGCAGTGACGCGGTCACGGTGGCCCTCGACTTTTTCCGTCATCTGGGCATCGAATGGTCGGCACATCCGACGGGAGAGGAAGCCCGATGTGAGTACGACCGGATATGGTCGCAGCTTGGCGGCCGCTCGATCGAGGATCTGATCAAACTGCCATTGGTGAACGACCCGGCAATCCTCGCGATCTTCGATGTTTTGGTCAGGCTAGGGGCGCCCGCACGATTCACGGATATGAATCTCTACTCCTTAGCAGCCTGCCGCGGCGTCACTCTCAGTCTCGAGCATGGCAACTGCGACGCTTCTTGCGCCACCTACATTCGAGTGGGGATGCTCGCCGGCCCGTCATTCGGTGATTACCAGGCCGGGTATCGGTTTGCCCGGCTTGGTTATAAACTGTGCGAAGGACGGGAATTGAAGCGCTTCCAGGGCACGACGTATCAGATCTTTGGCCTGGTCACACCCTGGACGAAACATGTGAAGACCGGCCGCGATCTGCTGCGCCGCGCGGTCACGTTGGCCAATCAAATTGGCGATCTTACCATCGCCGCGTACAGCTGGAGCCAACTGGTCACCCACATGCTGGCGGCGGGAGATCCGCTCATTGAGGTGCAACGAGAGGTTGACCGCTGTCTCGCGTTTGTGCAGAGCACGCGGATGGGATGGGGAACTGATGTTGCCGCTGCCCAGCGTGGGTTGATCAGAATGCTGCGGGGGCTAACGCGAACATTCGGTTCGTTGGGCAGCGACGAGTTCGACGAGGATCAAGTAGCGCACCGGTTATCGAGCAATCCGAATCTGGCGCTTGCCACGTGCTGGTATTTGATTCAGAAGATTCAGGCTTGTTTTTTTGCAGGCGACTACGCCAGGGCCGTTGATGCATCATCCAAGGCGCAACCGCTGGTGTGGACAGCAACGTCGTACTGGGAGAGCGCGGAATATCAGTTCTACGCCGCACTCTCTCACGCAGCATTTTACGACACCGCGCTTGCCGAGCAACGGCAGCAGCATGTGGATGCATTGGCCGATCATCACCAGCAGCTCCGCGTGTGGGAGGTCAATTGTCCGGAGAATTTCGAGAACCGCGCCGCCCTGGTTGGCGCGGAGATCGCCCGGATCGAAGGCCGCGTGCTCGATGCCGAGCAGTTGTATGAACAGGCCATCCGCTCGGCACGCACCAATGGCTTCGTCCACAATGAGGCGCTCGCCTACGAGCTGGCGGCCCGCTTCTACGCGGGGCGCGGCTTCGAGGAGATCGCGCACCTCTACCTAAAGAATGCGCGGGATGGTTATCTCCGATGGGGAGCCGACGGAAAGGTGCGGCAACTCGACCAGCTCCATCCATGGCTGAGGCAGGACGAGCGCGCGACGGCTCCAGCGGGTACTATCGAAGCGCCGGTCGAACAGCTCGATCTCGCGACAATGATTGAAGCTTCCCAAGCGCTTTCTGGCGAGATGGTTCTCGAAAAACTCATCGACAGGCTCTTGCGCGCGGCCATCGAGCACGCCGGCGCCGAGCGAGGTCTCTTGATCGTTCCGCGAGGAGATGCGCTGCAGATAGAAGCGGAAGCGTTCGCCAGTGGCGAGCATGTAACGGTGCATCTGCGGGATAGTCCCGACGCTGCAGTCAGCTTTCCGGAGTCACTCGTTCGATATGGAGCGCGGACCCACGAGCGTTTGATTCTCACTGATGCGTCATCTCAGAATGCGTTTTCTGCCGATCCTTACATCATTCGGAGCTGCCCTCGTTCCATCCTCTGTTTGCCATTGATCAGCCAGGACAAGCTCATCGGCATTCTTTACCTTGAGAATAACCTGGCGCCGAACGTTTTCACACCTGATCGCGTCACGCTGCTGGAGGTGCTTGCGTCGCAAGCAGCAATCTCGCTCGAAAATTCTCGGCTTTATCGCGATCTCGCAGATCGGGAAGCGAAGATTCGGCGTTTGGTCGACGCCAACATCATCGGGATCTTCTTTGCCCGCCAAGGTCGGATTGTTGAGGCCAATGACGCGTTTCTCCGTATCCTGGGATATGACCGCGAGGACCTGGCTTGGGGCCGCGTGCGCTGGGCCGACTTGAGTGCCCCGGAATGGCGCGAGCGCGACCTGCTCACGCGGGAGCTACTGGACACAACGGGGATCGTTCCGCCTTTCGAGAAGGAGTATGTTCGGAAAGACGGCAGCCGCGTTCCAGTGCTTGTTGGCGCCACACTTTTCAAACAAGGCGGCGACGAGGGCGTCGCATTCGTGCTCGATTTGACCGAGCGCAAGCGCGCGGAGCAGGCGGTGCAGCTGCAGGCAATGCTTGATTCGATCCCGGCGATGGCTTACCGCACCGGAGCTGACGGCCTCACCGAGTACGTCAACAAACGTTGGCTCGACTACACAGGGGTCTCGCTTGATGAAACGCTGGGTTGGCAGTGGCTTGCTTTGATCCATCCCGACGACGCTCCGCGCCTGCGGGACGCCTGGCTACAAACGTTAGCATCCGAAAAACCGGGCGAAGCCGAAGCCCGCGTGCGCGGCTCCGATGGATCGTATCGCTGGTTCCTCATTCGTGCCGCGCCTGCGCGCGACGAGGCAGGAGCGATTGTCGCTTGGTATGGCACTAGCACGGATATCCAGGACCTGAAGACAGCCGAAAGCGCCTTGCGACGAAGCGAGGCGGAATTGGACAACGTCAGGCACGTGCAACAAACCCTTGAGTCAATTCCGGTTGCTGCCTGGCGCGCCAGAGCCGACGGCTCCGTCGAGTACTTCAACAAACGGTGGCTCGACTATGCGGGGGTCTCCCTTGATCAAGCGCTGGGTTGGCAATGGACTGGGTCGTTCCATCCCGAAGACCTTCCGCGCGTGAATGATATCTGGCTGCAACTGCTCGCATCTGAAAAGCCTGGTGAAGTAGAAGCCCGCATGCGTCGCTATGACGGATCGTATCGTTGGTTCCTGGCTCGTGCGGAGCCGTTGCGCGACGACACGGGAAGGGTCGTTGCGTGGTACGGCACCAATACCGACATCGAGGATCGCACACAGGCATTGGCGCAGTTGCAGCAGATGGAAGCGGATTTCGCCCACATGAACCGCGTAAGCATGATGGGAGAATTGGCAGCCTCGCTCTCTCACGAGATCGCGCAACCGATCGCCAGCGCGCGCAACAACGCCCGGGCAGCTCAGAATTTTCTGAAAATGCAGCCGCCGGATCTGGGCGAGGTCAGGGAAGCACTCTCCTGTGTGGTAGCGGACGCAGATCGATCCGGAAACATCATCGATCGCATCCGGGAGCAAATCAAGAAAGCGCCGCCGCGAAAGGAGCGCTTTGATCTCAATGCGGCAATCAACGAAGTGATTGTATTGGCGCAAAGCGTGACCGCCAGGAATGGCGTTTCGGTCCAGACCCGGCTTGCGGACGGATTGCTTCCGGTTCCGGGGGATCGCGTTCAGCTGCAACAAGTCTTGCTGAATCTTATTCTAAATGCAGCTGAGGCAATGAGCACGGATGAAGAGGGAGCAAGAGAGCTGTTGATCAGCACCGAGCAGAATCAGGCAGGCGTCCTCGTGGCCGTGCGCGATTCCGGGCCGGGTATTGATCCGGTATATCTCGACCGGATCTTCGATGCCTTCTACACCACGAAGTCCAGTGGAACAGGCATGGGGTTGTCGATTTGCCGCTCCATCATCCATGCTCATGGCGGCAAGCTGTGGGCGGAGGCGAATGACCCCCGCGGCGCTGTATTTCAGTTCACGCTGCCGGCGGCCCAAGAGGACTCATAAATTATCTAGAGAAAAAATTCTCTCACTGTTGGGGGGGCGGGGATCGCTTGGAGAAGGCTGTGGGCTCGTGGCGAGAAGACGCTGAGCTGCTAAGTGCTCGGGTAGCCAAATCGCTTCCTCAGTCGCGGCACTGCAAAATCAAGGAAGGCACGCAGCTTCAACGGCACCTGGCGCTGCGCGGGGTAGATAACGCTGACCGGCATCGGTGATGGCTCATACGCATCCAGCAGAGTCACTAGCGAACGCGACTTCAGCAAGTCCTCGACGAGATACGACAACACCCGGGAAATTCCGGCTCCGGCGACTGCTGCAGCCGCCGCCGCCTCGCCCAAATTCACGGCGAGACGAGACGGCACATCGATCGTCTGCGTCGCTCCGTTTCGGCGAAACTCCCAGGGGGTTGCAGGGTCCCATGTCACGCAGTCATGAGATGCCAGATCGGCGGGCTCCTTGGGCACGCCGCGCGCCTTCAAATAGGCGGGGCTGGCACACAGCACGCGGCGAATTAACCCGAGGCGCGTTACAATCATGCTGCTGTCTGCCAGCTCCCCGATGCGCACGGCGAGATCGACGTGCTCTTCCACCAGGTTTACGTATCGATCCATCAGCTGCAGCCGCACCCGGATATGCGGAAACGCGCGCTGGAATTCCGCGACAATGGGCAGAACGTGGCTGCGACCCAGGACTGAGGGCGCGGTGATGATCAGTTCGCCCTGAGGGGCGCGATATTCGCCAGACGCCGTGCGCTCGACTTCCGCGATCTCTTCCATGATCCGACGACATGAGTCGACGTAGCTACGACCGGCGTCGGTCAACACCACTTTCCGATGGCCCCGGTGGAGCAGGCGGACTTTCAAATGCTCTTCCAACTCCGCAACCCGACGACTGACCGTCGCCAAGGGAATCCGGAGGTGGCGGCTGGCGGCAGAGAGACTCCCGGTATCGACCGCAGCCAGCAGGATGGTCATCGCCTCCAGTCGATCCATGGCGTTCCTTTCACCAATGAAAGGGTGCCTCCCGAAACTACCATCTACTTAGCCGTTTTGGGAGGCCTAAATCGTTTGCCGACGCGCGCCGCGGTGCGATCAGGATGGAGCAAGATGATGAAAGCGATTCAATACCGGTCCTATGGCGACTACCGCGAGAACCGCCTCGTTGATCTTCCCCAGCCTGCGCTTAGGGATGGCGAAGTTCTCGTGGCAATGCGGACCGTCGGCATCAACCCGCTCGACAATACGTTTCGCTCGGGCCACTACTATGGGGCAACGCCTGAAAACCTCCCACGCATCGGCGGCCAGACGGGGGCAGGCGCAGTCGTCGCGAGTAAGAGTGATGCCTTCAACGTCGGCAATCGCGTGTTTGTCAGAGGGCCTGGCTTCGGCATCATGACCGACGGCACCTGGCGCGAGTTCGTTGCTGCTCCCGCCGCAGGCCTTTCGCTCATTCCCGATGGCATCGATGACGATCAGGCCGCAGCCTATCTTGCCGGTGCGGGATATTTGACGGGCTATCTTGCGCTAACGGAGCTCGCGAAGTTCAAGCCGGGACAGACGGTGCTGGCACCTGGCATCGGCGGTGCGGTTGGGATGGAAACGGTGCAAGTTGCTCGCCGCCTTGGCGCCTCGTTGGCGATCTCTACTGCCAGCAGCACCAAAAAGGCAAACCAAGCTCGCGCGGCTGGATATGATCATGTGATCGACCTCTCCAAGGAAAGCCTCAAGGAGGGTGTTATGCGGATCACCGAAGGCAAGGGCGTCGATATCGTCGTCGACGGCGTCAGCGGAAAACTGACTGGTGAGGCGCTCGCGTCGCTCGGCTTTGGTGGCACTGTGGTCACTGCCGGCTATGCTGGAGGACGTGAGGCCGAGGTTAACGTTACCGACATCATCTGGAAAGCTGCAACAATCCGCGGGTTCACTTTCAGACTCTTCGCCCAACAAACGGTGGCTGCAGCGAACGCAACTCTCTTGGAATTCCTGAAGGAAGGTAAGCTGGCGCCTACGATCAGCAGGGTCTTCCCGCTGTCTCAAGCTGCTGAAGCAGTTCGCTATCTGATCGAAGATCGTCCGTTTGGGCGAGTACTCATGGACGCCCGGAGCTAAGAGCGCCGCCGCTGCGAAAGCAGCAAAACATATGCAGTCTGGACAGAATTCCGGTGGAAGTCAAAGGCAGCAAGGAGGGCGTCGCGTTCGTCCTCGATTTGACCGAGCACAAGCGGGCGGAACAGGCGCTTCAGCTACAGGCAACGCTTGATTCGATCCCGGCGATGGCTTTGCGCGCCAGGGCTGATGGCTTTACCGAGTACGTCAACAAGCGTTGGCTCGACTACACGGGGGTCTCGCTTGATCAAGCGCTGGGTCGGAAGTGGCTTGCTTTGATCCATCCCGACGACGCTCCGCGCGTGCGGGACAACTGGCTACAATCGGTGGCATCCGCAAAACCCTGCGAAGCCGAAGCCCGCCTGCGCGGCTCCAATGGATCGTATCGCTGGTTCCTCATCCGTGCGAAGCCGTCACGCGACGAGGCAGGAGCAGTTGTCGCATGGTACGGCACCAAAACGGATATCCAGGCCCTGAAGACGGTCGAAAGTGCCTTGCGACGAAGCGAGGCGGAATTGGCCGACGTCAGGCGCGTGCAACAGACCCTAGATTCAATTCCGGTTGCTGCCTGGCGCACCAGAGCCGACGGCTTCGCCGAGTATTTCAACAAGCGGTGGCTCGACTACGCGGGGGTCTCGCTTGATCAAGCGCTGGGTTGGCAGTGGCGTGCTTTGATCCATCCCGAAGACCTTCCTCGCGTGAATGATATCTGGCTGCAACTGCTTGCATCTGAAAAGCCGGGTGAAGTGGAAGCCCGCATGCGCCGCCATGACGGATCGTATCGTTGGTTCCTGACTCGGGCGGAGCCTTCGCGCGACGACACAGGACGGGTTGTTGCGTGGTACGGCACCAACACGGACATCGAGGATCGCACACAGGCGTTGGCGCGGTTGCAGGAGATGGAATCGGAGTTCGCCCACATAAACCGCGTGAGCGTGATGGGAGAATTGGCAGCCTCGCTCTCTCACAAGATCGCGCAACCGATTGCCAGCGCGCGCAACAACGTCCGAGCAGCCCAGAATTTTCTGAAAATGCAGCCGCCGGACCTGGACGAGGTAAGGGAAGCGCTCTCCTCTGCAGTTGCGGACGCAGATCGATCCGGAGAAATCATCGATCGCATCCGAGAGCAAATCAAGAAAGCACCGCCGCGAAAAGAGCGTTTTGATCTCAACGCGGCAATCAACGAAGTGATTGTATTGGCGAAAAGCGTGACTCTCAGGAATGGCATTTCGGTCCAGACCCGGCTTTCGAAGGGATTGCTTCCGGTTCTGGGGGATCGCGTCCAGCTGCAACAAGTGTTGTTGAACCTGGTTCTCAACGCGGCTGAAGCAATGGGCTCGTTCGAAGAGGGGGCGAGAGAGCTGTTGATCAGTACCGAGCAGGACCAGGCAGGCGCCCTCGTGGCCGTGCGCGATTCCGGGCCGGGCATCGATCCGTCGAATTTCGATCGCGTCTTCGACGCCTTCTACACCACGAAGTCCAGTGGAACAGGCATGGGGTTGTCGATTTGCCGCTCCATCATCCATGCTCATGGCGGCAAGCTGTGCGCGGGAGCGAACGAGCCTCGCGGCGCTGCATTTCAGTTCACCTTGCCCGGAACAGAAGGAGAGTTCACGAATTCTCTTCAGGCGAGTCAGCAGACCTGAGGGCCTTGCGGACACATTGCGTGAGATGCTCGTCATTCACCGGCTTGCGCAGGTAACACACGGCCCCGTCATTTAGGGCGAGAGCCCGATCGGCGTCATTAGGAAACGCAGTCACAAGGATTGTCGGAATCGCGTGGTCCATGTCGATAAGGCGTCGGTGGAGTTCGAGCCCGGTCATGGCCGGCATCTGGATGTCGGCGATCAGGCAGGCTGTTTCGGCGAGGCGCGGGGACGCGAGAAATTCCGCTGCAGACGAGAAAACGTCGGCCGTATGGCCGAGCGATCTCATGAGCCTGCACATGGACTCACGACAGAACTGATCATCATCAACGACCGACACCAGTACCTTTTTCATCATCCGCCTATGGCCATTCGCTGGACCCGTCGTGGGGCAGCCAACTATGCCGACGCTCTGCATGGGATTGCCCGATGTGGGCGAGAATGCCACCAATGCAATTCCGGTGCCCCGTAAACTTTAGCTTATCTCGACGACAATTGCGAAGCTGGGCCGACAGGGCTTGTGATCGAGAAGCTCGACTGATCGAACAGGGCGCCGGCATTACACCGGGCGACCTTAGGACCAGATCCAAGCGCCATAAGCCTTGGTATCGTCGTCTTGCCCCCTTTGGATGCCCGACGTCGACCTGCGCTCAATTGAGCCGCCGGTGACGATCCTCCTAGTCTGCATGCGTCCGAAATGCGCACACGCCGAAAGGAGAGGACAATGCCTTACCGTTTAGAAAGTCAGGGGCAACACGAGGCAGCTCGATGCGCAGTCTGTGATGGCAAGTTTGGTCTCGTCCGGCATTATTCTTGGAAAACCCCACTTTGCTCCAGGAAGTGCGTCGATCGCCTAAAGGCGCGCAGTCAAAGTGACCGCTATTGGATGGGCTGGCTCCAAATCGCATTCGACCAGTCACCAGCGAACCGCGCGAGGGCGTCATGACCCTTCAGATCTCGCAACGAGGCAAAGAATATCTGAAGACGGCGCAGACTTTGCTCCGCACCGCCAGGACTATGACTGACCAAGCGATTGCGGGCCAGCTCAAGGCGCTTGCCGACGACTACGAGCGGCGAGCTGAGAAAGCTTCGCGCGATGATTCAGCCAAGGCGTGCGCTCGATCGGTTTCTGTCGCTGAACGCGAGTGGAGTGCGTGAGCTGATGGGCAGCATCACTCAGCAAATATCCGGCCAGTCGTAGATGGAACTTAAGCCGAAAGTGCGTCTGACGAAGGCGAGCTGTGTCAGCGTGCGTAAGCTTTGGTGTACCCCGCGCGCATCCTCTAGGAAATAATAATGGGACTGTTCAGGTTCCGGAATTAGGATTAGAAATGCGCGGTCTGGCTGTAGACCAGGGTAAAGGCTGATTTTCGCGATCTCTTTCGAGCAGTAGCGATGTCTGACGCAACCTCCACCGTGTTGGTCATCGACGACGATCCGGATCTCCGCGCGTCTGTTGGACGCCTGCTGCGATCGCTCGGTATCAATGTTCAGCTATTTGCCTCCATTTCCGACTTCCTCAAATCCGATCCTCCGGACTGCCCCACTTGCCTGGTGCTCGATATCAGATTGCCTGGCCAAAGCGGCCTCGATCTCCAGCGCGAGCTCGCCGCAGCAAACAGGGAGATCCCGATCATCTTCATCACGGGTCACGGCGACATCCCAATGTCCGTGCAAGCGATGAAGAGAGGCGCCATCGAGTTCCTGACCAAGCCGTTCCGCGATCAGGATCTCCTCGACGCCATTCAGCTCGGCCTCTCTCGCGACCGCGCACGGCGGGAAAATGACAAGGACCTGGCCGTTCTGAGGGAGCGTTTCGGGTCGCTAAGCCCCAGAGAGCGCGAGATCGTGATTCAGGTCGCTCGCGGCCGCTTGAGCAAACAGATTGCCCATGAGATCGGCATCGCTGAGGCCACGGTGAAAGTGCATCGCAGCAGGGCGATGCAGAAGATGCAGGCCGGTTCGCTTCCCGAACTCGGCCGGATGGCTGACAAGCTCAAGCTGGTGCCCAATACGTCGCCACGCTCCTGAGCTGGCCCCTTGCGGGGCGTGCTATTCGCACGGTCAGATATTCCCCAGTTGCGCGATCTCCTTGCAAACAGAAAAGGCCGGCGGGCGCTACGCCGCCGACCTGTTCTTGCAACTGCCGGCTCGCGGGTCCGGTTCCGCTGCGTTTCCCAGCACTGCGTGCCGGGGCAAACAAAGAGCGGGCTGCTGTGCACTAGGCGGTCCGCATCGATTGAATCGTTACCGCAGAGGGGCCGCTGACGCTATTGTACGCGGGTATGGCGCGAGTGTGCTGAGGGATGTTCGCATTACCGAAGTCGGATATATCCAATATACGTCGGTTTATTGATCACGAAGCGCCGCGCAGACGCGTGGGTAGCTTCAGGAAGATCACCGTGGGCGATCATTTTGATATGCACCATGCGGTGTCATCGCGAATGATCTAGCCTGCGGCGTCCTTGGTCCTGCCATAGCACTCACAATGTCACTGCACCCGATTTGAATCGCGCCGCTTGTAAATCTAGGTTTAGGAAACGCAACCAAATCTGTCGTTGCGTGCCACCCCGGTGCAATAGCCCGCCGCACTGTAAACCATCAAATTGCGCCTCACGAGCATCTTTGCCGGGAATAATCCTGCCAAAGCACGCGAGGTCATGATGCGCGCACCAGAATCGACTGCAGCTTTCGAACACTTGGTGCAATTTCATCCCCAATCGGGGCTTGGCGTGAAACGCGCCGTTCAAGCCAAATTTTCGTTCGGACCGTTCTGCCTGCTTCCGACGCAGTTTCTTTTGCAGGAAGGCGACAAGCCGGTGCCTCTCGGTAGCCGGGCTCTGGAAATTCTGATCACCTTGCTTGAACGCCGTGGTGAGCTGGTCAGCAAGCAGGATTTGATGGCTCGGGTTTGGCCAAATGTCTTTGTCGAGCCTGCTAACCTGACGGTCCACATGTCCGCATTGCGTCGCGCGCTGCGCGATGGCCGCAACGGGAATCGCTTCATCGTCAACATCCCCGGACGTGGCTACTGCTTCGTCGCCTCGGTCGATGTGTCGGGACACGAGTTCTGAGCGCAAGTGGCGAAGCATCCGCAGAGGCATTATCGTGGTCGCGATAGTATCAGAACAGCCGTTCACTGTAGCGAATATCCCCGTCAGCTCCTGGAGCTTCGCCATCCGCGTTTGGCTGGCTATGGTCCTAGCCTTGTTCGTGAGTTTTTGGCTGCAGCTTGAAGCGCCGGCCTCGGCCGCAGTTACTGTTGGAATTCTTGCCGAACCGACCCGCGGTCAGGCGCTGGACAAGGCGGGCTTTCGGCTGCTCGGCACCATTGTGGGCGTGGCAGCATCAATCGCAATCACCGGGCTCTTCTCCCAAACGAGAGATCTGATCCTCGCAGCATTCGCGGTGTGGATTGGCATTTGCGTCTTTGCGGCGAACCTATTGGACGGCTATCGGGCCTATGCCGCAGTGTTGTCCGGCTACACCGTTGCAATAATCGCGACACAGCAGATCGACACCCCGCAGCACGTGTTTGAATCCGGCGTAGCGCGTGGCGCCGCGATCGCGGTCGGCGTTCTGTCGATGGCGGTCATAAATACGTTGATGTATACCCCCGACCGTCATCCGCGACTCATGGTGCAACTTGCGGCGATTCGCCGCCGCGTTCGCGAATATGCGAGCGCAGCCTTTCGCGGCGAACCAGGCAACTCGACGACATTCCTGAGGCTGCTTCGGGAAATCGTGGCGCTCCGGCCTGAGATCGCAAGCGTGGCTCTCGAGTCAAGCCGCGGCTCCGTCAGGAGCGTCGCCGCTCGCAGCGTGGCGGTCGGGTTGGTTGCCGAATTGCAGGCAGCCTGGATCTTGAACAGCGATCCTGCTGATGTCGATAACACGGCTTGCGATCAGCCAAGAGCTGCGCTCGAGCGAGCGGACGATTCCGGCTTGCCGGCGCGGCGGCTGCCGGAACTCGTGGCGGGGCAGAAACGTGTACGTGACGTTGAAACCGAAACGTCGGCATGGGCAGCCCGAGAATTTCTGCGTCGGGATGAAGAGGTCCGCCAGGATCTGTTGGCCCTGAGGTCGGCGCGATGGCCACTGCGAGCCTGGCGCGCGCCATTATATCGATCCTACAGAACTGCAGTCGAAAGTGGCGTCCGCGCCGCTCTATGGCTTGCGATTGCCGCGATTTTTTACGTTTGGGCCGGATGGCCTGCGGCGAGTGTTTCGCTGTCTTTTGTCGCGCTGATTATCGGATTGGGGGCCACAACACCGAACACGCGCGGCTTCACCACCATCACGCTTGTCGGTACGCCGATCGCAGCTGCCCTGACCGGCATACTTGAGTTCTTCGTCCTCAATGGTGCTGACGCCTTTCCTCTGTTGGCGATCGCCATGGCTCCCTTTACGATCGGCGCAGCGGTTCTCATGAAGTCGAAAAACCTTGTGTGGTCGTCACTCGGTCGCGTCAATCTGCTTTTCCTACCGATCATCCTGGCACCGAGCAATCCGCAGACCTATAATCCGCAGAGCTTCCTCTTCACCTCTCTGTTTCTTGTCGTGGCAGCGTCGTTGCTGCTCGCGGCACAGACGCTGATTCCTCCCGTCTCCGATGACGAGCGCAGGACGCGGCTGGTCGCAGAGGCGCGCAGCGAGGTGCAAGAGCCAATCCACCAGAATGGAGAAGCTCCGGAAGAGGCAACGTTCCGGGATGCCTCTCGAATCGGGCAATTTCTAGCGGTTGGAGGAGCGAAGGACAGTCGGGCCCTCGCGGAAATGCTCTCTTGCTTCGACCAGTCGGCGATGATCCGTCTTTGCGAGGCGAAGCTGATGCAGCTCGCTGACGGGCCCCTTGCAGCGTTGGCAGATGAAGCTCGCGCGGCGATCGTCAACCGAGATACGCCGACCCTGCGCACAATTGCGCATCGGTTGCAGGAAACGGCCCCACAGAAAGACTCGATCGAGGCAGATGTTGCTGCGTGCCTAATCCTGACAAGCAACATCGCTGACCGGGGCAGGGGCCTCGATTCTCCTTCGGAGGCAGCCTGATGGCACACACCTTTGCAGAACTGGCGGTCGGAGGCGTGTTGTTCGCGCCGTTTGTAACTTATTTGGCGGCAGCTGTTGTCCTCATCGTTGTCCTGCGACCGCTTTTGCATGTCGTCGGCTTTGCGAAGATGTTCAGTCATGCCTCAGTTGCTGAGCTCAGTCTGTACGTGACTGTTCTGAGTCTATTGATGTTGTTGTTCTAGAGGAGGGCGCCATGGATGCGGCCATTCATGATGAGGCTGTTGAGCACGACGAGATGCAGGCAACCGTCACGCGCTCGTCGCCGAGTGTCGGTGACGCATCAGCTCGTCAAGCCGGTGAATTCGACGACATCGCGCGAAGGGTATCCGAGGATTGTCCAAACAACAAACCGACCGTCTCCTCCTCGGGAAAGTCCACGCCAAGGCGGCGAGGTGGCGCCTTGCGAACCGCGGGGTTTCTACTGCGCAAGGTAGCTACTGCCGGGATCGCAGTTGTTGCAGTGCTGATCGCTCTCGTCACTTGGGACCAGTACAACGCCGGGCCGTGGACACGCGACGGGCGAGTGCGAGTTCAAGTTGCGAGTGTGGCGCCGCAAATCTCCGGTCAGATCACGGAACTGCGAATTGTCGACAATCAGTTCGTGCACAAAGGCGACCTTTTGTATGTCATCGATCCCTTCGATTTTGACGTCGCACTGCGCACGAACAAGGCGATCTTGCAGCAAAGGATGGCGGACCTTAACGTGAAGGATTTGCAGTCCGAACGCCGGCGTCGCTTGTCGGATCTCGCGAGCAGCACCGAAGAGAAGCAGATCTATGAAGGAAACGCGCTGCAGGCGAAGGCCACCGTCGATTCGGCGCAGCAGCAGGTGCGGCAGGCCGAGATCAACCTGCAGCGCACTGAAGTGCGCAGTCCGGTGAATGGAATTGTCACCAATCTCCTGCTCCGAGAGGGAGACTACGCGCATCAAGGCGCCACCAATGTTTCGATCATCGACACGGACAGCTACTGGGTTGATGGTTATTTCGAGGAAACCAAGCTGGCCCGCCTGTGCGTGGGTGACCGTGCCGAGGCAAAACTGTTAGGCTACCCGGCGCCGATTACTGGTCACATCGCAACAGTGACGCGCGGCGTCAGCGTATCCAACGCAGCCGCTTCCACGCAGGGGTTGCCCAACGTCGATCCGGTTTACACCTGGGTACGCTTGGCGCAGCGCGTGCCGGTACGGATTGCTATCGACAAGGTGCCGCCTGGCGTGCCGCTGGTATCGGGCTTGACTACAACTGTCACGATTCGGGACGGCAAGGATGGCGAGAATAGAACGCTCTTGCAAAGAGTTCGCGCGGAACTGAAGACGAGCTTTTTCGGCTTGATCGGCGAAGCTCCGGCGCGGCCAGGCTGCATTCCCGGTCCTTCGTCTCCATAGAAGGCGGGCTAAGAGCTAGAAGTGCAGGCGACCGCGTCCGCTGTCGACTGAGCTTGCGCCGTCACTCACTAAGGCGTACTCATAAATCAAGCGCTTTATTTGAGCGCTTCGGATGTCCGCGCATTCCCTAACAGCGACAAAAAAGCGGACATCGCCACACGTCGCCGATGGACCAATTGACGACATGGACGGTCGGACTACGACGTCGCGTTATGCTCGGCAGGAACCGTAAATTGAAACAAGGTTCCACGTGGCTCGCACGGCGTGGCCCAAAGCCGTCCTCCATGTGTCTCAACGATAGAGCGACAGATCGCCAAGCCCATACCCATCCCCTCTGCCTTGGTCGTGTAGAAGGGTTCAAAGAGGCGGGGGAGGCTCTCCGGCCTCAGCCCCGGCCCGGTATCCCGCACTCCGACGCGCACGCCTTCCGCCTCGTCGGTTTCCGTACTGATCTGCAATTCGCGCCTGCTGTCACCGTCGCCGCTCATCGCATGGGCGGCGTTGACGATCAAGTTGACCATCACCTGTTGAATTTGCACCCGATCGCCCCGAAAGAAAGGCAAGGGCTCGGCGAGTTGCGTCCGGATCGAGGCGCCGATCTTAACGACCTCGCCCCGAGTGAGAATAATGGCGTTGCGGATCGCTTCATTTATGTCGAACCGCTCCATCTTCGGTGGCGCTTTTTTGACGTGATCTTTGATCCGATGGATGATGTCTCCGGCCCGATCGGCGTCGGCCACAACACAATCGAGCGCTTCCCTGGCTTCGCCCAGATTCGGCGGCTTCATCTCCAGAAAATTCTGAGCCGCACGGGCGTTACTGCGCGCCGTCGCGATCGGCTGGATGACCTCGTGGGCGATAGACGAACTCAGCTGTTCCATGGTTGCGATACGATTGACGCGTGCCAGCTCGATCTGCAGCCCGCGCAGCTCCCGCTCGCGGCGGGTGATCTCTAGGGCAATGGCAGTCTGCGCGGCGAAGTCCGTGACCAGTTCGATCTCTTTCTCCGTAAACGGCTCGATGCGCCACCGCATAAGACCAAGCGTTCCGGTTAGCTCGTTGTTTCTGAGCATTGGTACGATGAGGGTTGTCCGAACGCCACCTTTGGATATAGCCTCTCGTTCAGCTTCTCCTGCAGAATTGAGTTCAAGATTTCTGGCTAAGTCGGAGATGTGGATCGGCGACTTGCTTCCGAAGAGGCGACCAAGATAGCTGCCGTGTTCCAGCATTGGCGGACACTCTGACGCTGCAGGGTGCGGTTTAAATGCGACGAGACGAGAGCCTGCTTCCTCGATAAGACGGAAGCCACCCCACTCTGCTCGGCAGAGATGCACTGCGTTGTCGAGGATGGTGTCGAATATGGGCTGCAAGTCGTGTGGTGAATTGGCAATAGCGCGCAGCACTGCCGAGATAGCCGCCCGTTGCCGAAGAACTTCGGCCAGCTCCTCTTGCAAATCTGTATTGCCGCGAGCAGCTTCGGACGCTTCGCCGGTTTCGAGCTGATTCATTGCAGCTCCTTCCCGATCCAATGCTGACTTTGGGCGTCCATCAGTACTCGCCCAAACGGACGATCTTCGATCAGGTAGCGAACTGCTTCAGCTGCTTGGGACAGCGGAAAGACTCTGCTGATCGTAGGCTGCAGCGTTCCCTCCTTCAGGAATTCCAGGAGAGCCGCGTTCGCAGCTGCCACCGTTTGTTGGTCGAAAAGCCTGAAAGTGAACCCGCGGATCGTTGCAGCCTTCCAGATGATGTCGGTGACGTTAACCTCGGCCCCACGTCCTCCAGCATAGCCGGCAATGACCACAGTTCCGCCAAAGGCGAGCGACGCGAGCGCTTCGCCAGTCAATTTTCCGCTAATGCCGTCGACGACGATGTCGACGCCCTTGCCCTCGGTGATACGCAGAATACCATTCTTGAGGCTCTCCTTGGAAAGATCGATCACGTGATCGTATCCAGCCGCGCGAGCGTGATTAGCCTTTTCGGTGCTGCTGACGGTAGAAATTGCTAATGAGGCGCCAAGGCGGCGAGCGACCTGCACGGTCTCCATCCCAACCGCACCGCCGATGCCGGGTGCCAGCACCGTCTGTCCCGGTTTGAACTTCGCGAGCTCCGTTAGCGAAAGATAGCCCGTCAAATACCCCGCACCCGCGAGATAGGCCGCGGCGTGGTCGTCGTCGATGCTGTCGGGAATGAGCGAAAGACTCGCGGCGGGAGCAGCAATGAACTCGCGCCAGGTGCCGTCGGTCATGATGCCGAAGCCAGGCCCTCTGACAAACACGCGGTTGCCGACCTTGAAGGCATCACTCTTGCTTGCGGCGACCGTGCCTGTCCCCGTTTGACCGCCGATGCGTGGCAGGTTTTCGGGCGTGCCCCATAGAAGTGGCCCCAGCGAAACGTGTTATCGAGTGGATTGATGCCAACTATCCGCATCGCCACGAGAACCTCGCCATCCCTAAGCGCAGGCGGGGGAAGATCAACAAGGCGGTTCTCGCTGTAGTCGCCATAGGATCGGTATTGAATCGCTTTCATCTTCCTTGCTCCATCCTGATCGCACCGCGGCGCGTGTCGGCAAACGATTTAAACCTCCCAAACCGGCTAAGTAGATGGTAGTTTCGGGAAGCACCCTTTCACTGGTGGAAGGAACGCCATGGATCGGCTGGAGGCGATGACCATCCTGCTGGCTGCGGTCAATACCGGGAGTCTCTCTGCCGCTAGCCGCCACCTCCGGATTCCCTTGGCGACGGTCAGTCGTCGAGTTGCGGAGCTGGAAGAGCACTTGCATGTCCGGCTGCTTCACCGGGGGCACCGCAAAGTGGTCTTGACCGACGCGGGGCGCAGCTACGTCGATTCATGTCGTCGGATCATGGAAGAGATCGCGGAAGTCGAGCGCACTGCGTCTGGCGAATATCGCGCCCCCCAGGGCGAACTGATCATCACCGCGCCCGCAGTCCTGGGTCGCAGCCACGTTCTGCCCATTGTCGCAGATTTCCAGCGCACGTTTCCGGACATCCGGATGCGACTGCAACTGATGGATCGATACGTGAACTTGGTAGAAGAGCACGTCGATCTCGCCGTGCGTATCGGGGAGCTGGCAGACAGCAGCATGATTGTAACGCGCCTCGGGTTAATTCGCCGCGTGGTGTGTGCCAGCCCCGCCTATTTGAAGGCCCGCGGCGTGCCGAAAGAACCCACCGATCTGGCATCGCATGACTGCGTAACCTTCGATCCTGCGACCTCCTGGGAGTTTCGCCGAAACGGAGCGACGCAGACGATCGATGTGCCGTCTCGTCTCGCTGTGAACTTGGGTGAGGCAGCGGCGGCTGCAGCAGTCGCCGGAGCCGGAATTTCCCGGGTGTTGTCGTATCTCATCGAGGACTTGCTGAAGTCGCGTTCGCTAGTGACTCTGCTGGATGCGTATGAGCTATCACCGATGCCGGTCAGCATTATCTACCGCGGCCAGCGCCAGGTGCCATTGAAGCTACGTGCCTTCCTTGATTTTGCAGTCCCGCGACTGAGGAAGCGATTTGGCTACCAGAACGCCTAGCAGCAAAAGCACCTTCCCTCGCAAACCCCCACCAGCCTTTCCCTGCGAACCGTGCTTCCCATCAAGCGCTCGCCCATGCGCGTGTATCGGCCGCCATCCATGTCGCGGAGGTTTCCTTGGTTCGGGTTCAGATTTCGCGCCGTATTAGACGGCGATCGGGCGCCTGCTACCGGCCGGAGATGGTATCGCTCCAGGCTCCACTCGGATAGCTCTCCGTGGGAACCCAAGTCCGAAAATGCGTGCGAGGTCTCCTCTGGGTCACTGCAGTAATGCTCTGACAGATCACAAGATTTCCGCTCCGTCCTCAGCAACATCGCTCTAGCAATATCGCTCTTATGAGTACACGCCCCCGGGAGGCGGTGGCCTATCTGGCGCGTCCGGAGCTGTCGCTCGTCCTTTCTAAGCCAAGGTTTATGCTGCGCAACCACAGCCGTACTCGGAACGACTCGCGTGCAATAGAAGATCGCCACGCAGAACGGTAACTCTCTTCGTATCAACTCGCTCTGTGGAGTTCGATCATGAGGAGAGTACTCATTCTCGTCGCCTCTGCCGCGATCAACGCGTACGCGATTCCCGCTGTTGCGGCTGAGCGCACCTCAATTAGGGGCATCGACGCCGCTCGCGCGGGGGCGGTGACGGTACACGGCCAACCCACCAATGCGGCCGACAAAGAGAAGATTTGTCGCGACTACGCTGCTTCATTCTATGAGTCAGTGGTGCTGCGGCACGTGGCTGCTAACCGCGCTGACGGCGCGCAAGTGCTGGCTGTCCTCGATTCCGTGATCAACGCTTTCAACGACCTATTCGCGACGAAGTGCTTTAGTTGAAACCTAACTGTTCTCCGGCAATGGCAATACGCGAGCTCTCAGATGATCCTCTTCCCGCTCATAACCACTTGGATGTGGTTTCAGATCTTCACAGCGTCACCGCTCCCATCCTCGGGCCGTCCCGTCGAAGACACCTTTGACGCTGAGATCTGGTTGCTACCCGGCCCAAGTGTCATTTGAAGGAGGCTGAAGATGACCCAGGTATATTTCCACTGCTCCAACACGAAGAAGGTTTTCGTCGATCGCCGCGGCGCCGTAGTCGATGATATCGCCGAAGCCCGCGATCACGTGACCCGCGTCGTGCACTCGTTCACCGATACGCTTAGCCTCGAAGACTGGCGCGATTGGGTCTTGCACGTTAGCGACGACCAGGGGGATGAGCTTTTTGTTGTCCCCTTTACGTTCGTCCTCGGCAAACCGCATTGAGGTCGCCATGGGAGTTCAGTTACCTTCCAGGAACACGCTGTATTGCTCGTTCTGCGGCAAGAGCCAGCACGAAGTCCGCAAACTGATCGCCGGTCCTACGGTCTTCATCTGCGACGAGTGCGTCGAGCTCTGCATGGACATCATCCGCGAGGAGAAC
>JAEWFG010000304.1 GCA_023388935.1 Pseudomonadota bacterium
CGCTGGACGGCCCATTCATCGTTCTGCTCGAGCAGGATCGCGCCTATCAGTCGCACGATGGCATCTTCGTTGGGGAAGATGCCGACCACCTCGGTCCGCCGCTTGATCTCGCCGTTGAGGCGCTCGATCGGGTTGGTGGAGTGCAGCTTGGTTCGATGCTGGGGCGGGAAGCTCATATAGGCCAGTACATCGGTCTCGGCCTCGTCGAGGAAGCCAGCCAGCTTGGGCAGCTTGGGGCGGAGCTGATCGGCGACCTTCCGCCATTGCGTCCGGGCCGCCTCGGCATCGTCCTGAGCAAAGGCGGTGGCAATGAAGGCGGAGACGACGCGCCGTCCGCTCTTGCCGGCATGCGCCAGCGCGTTGCGCATGAAGTGCACGCGGCAACGCTGCCAGCTGGCGTTGAGCACCTTGGCGACGGTGGCCTTGATGCCCTCATGGGCGTCGGAGACGACCAGCTTGACACCACGCAGGCCACGGCGGGCGAGCTTGCGCAGGAACGCCGTCCAGAACGTCTCGGCCTCGGACGGCCCAATATCCATTCCGAGAACCTCGCGCCGGCCATCGCTGTTGACGCCGACCGCGACAATCACCGCGACCGAGACGATGCGCCCCTGTTGGCGCACCTTCACGTAGGTGGCGTCGATCCACAGATACGGCCAGTCGCCCTCGATCGGACGGCCGAGGAACGCCTTCACCTTGTCATCGATCTCCGCGCACAGCCGCGAGACCTGGCTTTTGGAGATGCCGCTCATCCCCATCGCCTGCACCAGATCGTCCACCGAGCGCGTCGAGACGCCCTGCACATAGGCTTCCTGCACCACGGCGGTGAGCGCCTTCTCGGCCATGCGGCGCGGCTCCAGGAAGCCCGGGAAGTAGGAGCCCTTCCGCAGCTTGGGGATGCGGAGCTCGACTGCGCCGGCGCGGGTCTCCCAGATCCGGTCGCGGTAGCCGTTGCGCTGGGCCAAACGCTCGGGGTTCTTCTCGCCATAAGCCGCCCCGGTCTGGCCTTCGACCTCCAGCTCCATCAGCCTTTGGGCGGCAAAGCCGATCATCTCGCGCAACAGATCGGCATCAGGGGTCTTCTCCACGAGCGTGCGCAGGTTCATCATATCGTCGGTCATCGGTGGTTCCTCGGTTGCGTTGGCGTCTCGCAACCCGATCCTACCGGAGAACAGCCGGTGACCACCGCAAAGCCGCCCGCCCGCTACGGCGCTATTTGGGGCGCGCGTCCGGGCGGCTTTGCTCTACCGAGCTACACCATCACTGGGGACACGACCGTGCCCGTCGGCGCAGGATAGGCCGCGGACAATTGGGCGAGACTAGCTTTAGCGGAGAGCGCTTTCAGTACAGCACAACCGCGCTGACAGAGCCGTGAAGCTCCTCGCCACTCTTCGAAAACGGACCGCGAACAAGGTTTGCCAACTCGCGCCCCAAAATTGTCAACCGCCCGGCTTGAGAGAAGCCGAGCAAAGAATTAAGCTGCTGATATCACTTTATTATTTGGTGAGCGCGCTGGGGCTCGAACCCAGGACCCCGTGATTAAAAGTCACGTGCTCTACCGGCTGAGCTACGCGCTCCCATGGCCGCTGATGGCTTGCGATCGATCGCCATCGTCTTCGGTCATTTCGAGAAGCATATCTTGCCGCTACGCTTCGCGTCGCGGGGAAAACCGGCTGTTTCCGGACCATGCTTTCGGCCCGCGCTGTGTAGGGGGATGGGGCGTTGAGGTCAATAGCCGGGGTGACTGCCATGACTCGTGGCATGAACGGGGATTGGCTCGCCGCTTCCGTCGCTTAGGCCGAAATTTTCAACCCGATTGGCGGGCGTCATCCACGCCGAACAGGGAGGATAGTTCACAGGCGCGGGGTTATCGCCCGCGCCGTGAGGCCATCCGTCCCGTCAGTTCGCTTCCCGCCGGACCTCGTTCGGCACCGGCTGAGGCGTGCCCGCGGGCGTCGGCAGTGCGATGGGACGCAGGCCGATCAGCTCGGCGGTGCGGATCGCGCTGTCGCGCCAGAACTGGAACGAGTTGATGCGGCTGAGCTCGAGGATGGCGATCGCCACCGCCGCCAGGAACGGCAGGCTCTGCAGCACCAGCACGCCGGCGAAGATGTAGATCTCGGTGATCTGCCGATAGCTGTTGGAGGCGATCAGCACGCCGGCGCCGATCAGCAGCAGGGCGCCGATCACGGCCTCCCAGAACGCCTGGAACTCGATCGACATCCGCGACAGGCCGCCCTTGGAAGTGCGCGCGAACGCAATGTGCTCGGTGATCAACCCTTGCGCGACCGCGCGCGACACCGTCCATTGCACGCTCATCGCGGCGATCATGGCGCCCAGCATCTGGCCGGGTCTTATCGCGACCCGCAGGCGGTACATCGACAGAAAGTGCGCGAGCGAGACGATGAAAGCGCCGATGATCGGCAGCGTCAGGATCTTGTCGGGGATGGCGATGTCGGCAAAAGCGACGATCGGCACCCAGATGAGGTTGAGCAGCGCCACGACCACGCCGAGGCTTTCGGCGCCCAGCCAGTTCAGCCAGCCCAGGCCGTATTCGCGCTTCTGGTCGGGCGTCAGCCGGCTGCGGCCGGGCAGGAATTGCCGCCAGTGCTTCTTCACGATCTGGAGGCCGCCATAGGCCCAGCGGTGGCGTTGCTTCTTGAAGGCCTCGTAGGTGTCGGGGAGCAGGCCCTGGCCGTAGCGGTGGTTGGTGTAGTGGGTGGTCCAGCCGAGTTCCTGGATTGCGAGGCCGAGATCGGAGTCCTCGCAGATCGTATCGGACGACCAGCCGCCGGCCATGTCCATCGCGGCGCGGCGGATCAGGCACATCGTGCCGTGCACGATGATGGCGTTGGTCTCGTTGCGCTGGACCATGCCGATGTCGAAGAAACCGGCATATTCGCCGTTCATGATGTAGTGCATGATCGACAGATCGCCGTCGCGATGCTCCTGCGGCGCCTGCACGAGGCCGACGTGTGGATCGGCGAAGGCCGGCACGAGATCCCTGAGCCAGTCGGGATCGACGACATAGTCGGCATCGAGGATGCCGATGATCTCGGCATCAACCGCCGTGCGGTCCATCGCGATGCGCAGCGCGCCGGCCTTGAAGCCCTGCACCTTCTCGGCGTTGATGAACTTGAAGCGTTCACCGAGCGCGCGGCAGTGATCCTGGATCGGCTGCCAGAAGGCGGGGTCCGGCGTGTTGTTGATGATGACGACGCATTCGTAGTTCGGATAGTTCAGCCGCGACAGCGCATCGAGCGTCTGCTTCAGCATCTCGACCGGCTCGAAATAGGCGGGCACGTGGATCGAGACCTTCGGGTAGTAATTCTCGGGAACGTTCTCGACCGGCTTGCCCTTGGAGAGCAGCCGCTGCGGCGGCCTGCCGAAGGCGACGGCCGCGATTTCGTCGATGCGGGCCATCGCAATAAGGACAAGGGGAACGAGGAGGATCATGCCCAGCGTCAGCGCGAAGGCCGAGCCGAAGATGAAATAGTGCCCGTTCCAGAACGCGAACACGGTTGCGGCCCAGGCGCCGACGCCGTTGGCGGCTGCCGACAGCAAAAAGGCCTGCCTGGCGGTGGGCTGTTCCAGCCGCAGGATCGGCAGCGAGAGGAGGATGCCGACCAGGAGCGCGATCGTCATCAGCTTCCAGTAGTCGGGATTCTCGACCGGACCGGTCCAGGCGAATTTCGGCTCGCGGTTGGCGTCGAGGATGCCCCAGTAGGGACCGACGCCGCCTTCGAAGAACTTCCAGGGCTGATCGATCGCCTCGACGATGTTGTATTCCATGCCGAGGGCTTCGGCGCGGCTGACGAAGTTGCGCAAGGTCAGCGCCTGCTGGAACGGACCGGGATCGGCGTTGCGTAAGTTGTAGCCCGCACTCGGCCATCCGAACTCGGCAATCACGATGCGCTTGCCGGGAAACAGGTTGCGTAGCAGGTTGTAGCGGTCGACGGCCTGGTCGACCGCCTGGTCCGAGTGGAAGTTTTCCCAGTAGGGCAGCACGTGGGCGGCGATGAAATCGACGTTCGACGCGAGGTCCGGGTTGTCGCGCCAGATGTTCCAGATCTCGCCGGTGGTGACGGGCACGCGGACCGCGCCCCTGACCTTCTTGATCATGTCGATGAGGTCTTCGACCTTCTGTTCGCCGCGGTAGATCACCTCGTTGCCGACCACGACACCGATGACGTTGCTGTTCTTGCGGGCGAGCTCGATGGCGGACTTGATCTCGCGCTGGTTGCGATCCTTGTCCTTGTCGATCCAGGCGCCGACGGTGACCTTGAGGCCGAACTCGGCCGCGATCGGCGGCACCAGTTCCACGCCGCCCGTCGACGAATAGAGGCGGATCGCGCGCGTCATCGTCGACAGCGTCTTCATGTCGGCGCGGATTTTCTCGATGGTCGGAATGTTGTCGATGTCGGGGTGAGCCGAGCCCTCAAACGGCGCGTAGGAAACGCTGGGCAGCAGGCCCTTGAAGTCGGGTGCGGGCTCCCTGTCGCGCAGGACTCCCCAGATGCCCGCGTGGAGCACGGACACGAGCAACAGAACGGCGGCGACAACGCGCATCGCGGCTAAACCAAACGGGGCTGAGGTGGCAGGGAAGCGGATCCGACCCCGAGATCCGACCAAGTCCGCGGCAAATGGAGAATACCTCTGCCGCGTGGCTTCCCAACTGTCATGGCCTCATGTCCTTATGAGGGCATGGCCTATTGCGGAGTGCGCGGCAGTGCCAACAGTTTCTATCGCTGATCGTTCCTGAACGGAGGCTGAAACAATCGCGGTTATTTCTGGGGCGCCGGCGTCGGGCTTGCCGCAGGCGAGGGGCTCGCGGCCGGCTGAGCGGCTTGCGGATTGCTGGTGGTCGGGGCCGCCGGCTGGGAGGCCGCCGCTGCCGCCTGCTGCGGCTGGGCTGCCGGGTTGATCCAGCAAGCGTGTACGCGGCTGTCCAGGGTCTCCGCGACCTTGGGATCGATCTGGCCGCCGAAGCGGGTCAGGCAGCGGAAGGCAGCCTGGATGTGGCCGCCGGGGCAGCCGAAGCGGTCGTAAAGGTCGAGATGGCGGAACGCGGTATCGAGGTCATCCCGCCACATCAGCCGCACCACGCGCCGGCCGAGCCAGACGCATTCGGGGTTGCCGGCCGGGCCGCTGATGACCTGGGCTGCTTCGGCGAACTCGTCGGTGCGGCGCTGGTTTTGTGCTGCTGCATCCTTGGCGGCGGCGTCGGCGGGTTGGGCGGCGGCCGCCTTGCCCTGGTCCGGGGTGCCGCTCTGGGCGGAGGCGCCACCGATACCGACAAGGACGAGAAGGGAGGAGACGGCCAAGGTGGCGGCGAACTGCCGCAGGACCGTGTTTCGTAACTGACGCACCCGCTGCCGCATGAATTCCCCAACTTCTCCGCTGACCGCCCGCGTCAGGATCCCGCGGACGCGCTCGCTGATGGCGTCCAAATGGGTCTCCAATGCGGCGGAAAACTCCCGCGGAGTCCCATGACCTGTATTTCGAATTTTGTCCAGCAAAGTCACGATCCTAGACCCCTGTCGAACGGCCGCAGGCAAATTCCTCAGGGGAGGGACGGATCCCCTCGGAGCCACCCCCTTGGCAGACGGCGTGTGAGCAGGTAATCGACGACCCTTCGCGGAGGACGGAACCTATTTCTCTTCGTACGCCACTGGCGCTTCTGCTGGTCTCACTGGGTGCGATTGCTGCCGTGTGGTGGTGGCTTGCCACGCCGATTACGCTCGCACGCGCCCCGATTGATCCCGCCGACAAGGTACAATGCGTCTCCTATGCGCCGTTCCGCGGCGAGCAGTCGCCGCTGAACGCATGGACCCATATCGAGGCCGAGCAGATCGAGCAGGACCTGCGCCAGCTCAAGGAGATCACCGACTGCGTCCGCACCTATTCGCTGGAGAACGGGCTCGATCAAGTGCCGGCAATCGCAGCCAAGGTCGGCGGCCTGAAGGTGCTCCAGGGCATCTGGCTCTCCAGCAACCGCTCCAAGAATGCTGAGCAGGCCGCGCTTGCCGTGCGCCTCACCAAGGAGTTCCCCGACATCATCACCACGGTCATCGTCGGCAACGAGGTGCTGCTGCGCGGCGAGATGACGACGGCGGACCTCGTCTCCATCATCCGCTCGGTGAAGGCGCAGGTCAGCGTGCCCGTCACCTATGCCGACGTCTGGGAGTTCTGGTTGAGGAACCGCGAGGTCTATGACGCCGTCGACTTCGTCACGATCCACATCCTGCCCTATTGGGAGGATTTCCCGGTGAGGGCGAAATTCGCCGCCGCCCATGTCGAGGAGATCCGCGAGCGGATGGCGGTCGCATTTCCGGGTAAGGAAATCCTGATCGGCGAAACCGGCTGGCCGAGCGAGGGGCGCATGCGCGAGGGCGCGTTGCCGTCGCGCACCAACCAGGCGCGCGTCGTCTCGGAAATCCTGAGCTTGGCGAAAGCGCAGAAATTTCGCGTCAACCTGATCGAGTCCTACGACCAGCCGTGGAAGCGCAAGCTGGAAGGCACCGTCGGCGGCTATTGGGGTCTGTTCGATTCCGTGCGGCGGCAGGTCAAATATCCGCCGGGCGAGCCGATCAGCAATTTTCCTTACTGGAAATGGTACATGGGCGCCGGCATGGGCCTGAGCGTGCTGGTGTTCGCGGTCGCGGGCCTCACATTGCGGCGGCGGCCCTGGACGCCGCGCTTCTCGGTCTGGCTCGGCGTCGCCATCTCGGCGACATCAGCGGGCATTCTGCTCGGGGTTGGCGCCGACAAGATGTACTATGAGAGCTACGGCATCGGCGGCTGGTTGCATTGGGGCGCGCTGCTTCTCGCCGGCATCCTGTCGCCGATCTTCTGCGCGCAGGCGATGGTAATCGGCCGCAGTCTTCCGACCTTCCTCGATCTGCTCGGCCCGCGCGAGGGTCGGAAATGGTCGAAGCTCACCGCCCTGCTGGGTCTAACGCTAGCGGTGACCGCAGTGATCGCGGCGCAGACTGCGCTCGCCTTCGTGTTCGACCCGCGCTACCACGACTTCCCCTATGCCTCGCTGACGATGGCCGTGGTGCCGTTCGCGCTACTGATGATGAACCGGCCGCAGATCGGCCAGCGCCCGATCGCGGAAGCGGTGTTCGCGGGCGTGCTCACGCTGTCGGCCGTGTACGTGCTCTTCAACGAAGGCCGCGACAACTGGCAGTCGCTCTGGACCTGCGCGATCTATCTCTTGCTCGCGCTCACGCTGTGGCGGGCGCGGGCCGAGCAAATCCAAGAATGAGCAGGCCGATCGCAAGACCCGACAACACCACGTTGTAGAGCACGATGCCGAGGCCGGCGGCGATGATGCCCACGGTCAGCAGCACGATCGACGGCCGCATCAGGTTCAGCGCCGCAGCCACCAGCGCGACGATGCCGAACACCGAATTCTTGAACAGCACGGTCGAGACCGAACGCGCCTTGCAGATCAGGGTCTGAAGGCCGGCGTCGCAGGCGAGCCCGACGGTCGAGAGCTCGATGCCGAGATAGCGCAGATAGAGCGCATAGCCGACGCTGGCGAAGCCGACGACGATCAGGAACTGCACTTGGTAGGGCGTGAGGCGGAAAGGCTTTTTTGTCATGGGGGCAATATGGTCGGGATGCCGCGAGCGGGCAACAGGCGAGGGGGAAGTTTCCTGCGAATTCGCGTGAGAATGTCCGGCGAATTAGCTGACGAAATAGGCGTTTTGAGACCCGCTACCGCCTGAAGAACGACGACAGCGTCGATCCGGCCGACGCAGTCTCCGGCTTGGCCGGCGCCGGTGGCTGCGCCGCAGGTGGGGGCGCCGGCTCCTCGCGCTTTGATGAGCGCTTGTTGGAGGAACTGCGGCGGTGCTTGTCCGGCTTGGCGCTGGGCGCAGGCGCCGGGGCGGCCTCGGCTTGCGGCACTGGGTCCTGGCTCTTCTCCGAGTTCTTGTCTTGCTCTTTGTCCTGAGGCTTGTCCTGCGCTTTTTCCTGGCCGCCGCGCATCGACAGGCGCTGGCCGTCGAACACGGTCGTCTCGCAACGGCGGTTCTCGCCGAGCCCGGCGCAAAGCCGCGCCGCAGCGGCAGCGTTGATCAGGGGGCCGGCACCCAGGCGGAGCTGCATGCCGAGGCTGCCGGTGCCTTCCTTGATCATGATGATCGGCCGCAGCGCGGCGATCTCGGGATTGGATTTGATCAGGCCACGCCAGAGCGCGCGCAGGCCGTCGATCGAGTTGGCGCCGCCGAGGTCGATCGCAAAGCGTGTCTGCTGAACCGCGATAGCGGGAGCCTCGCTTTCCCCGGCTTCCGGCGGCTTGGCGGATGCGGCGGCCACCTCGGTCGGGGCGGGCGCCGGCTCGGGCTTCTTCTCGGCAGCCTTCTCAGTTGTCTCGGGCTGAATCAGTTTCGAGGCGACCGGCTCGGGCGGCGCCATGATCGACTTGGATGGGACCAGCGGAAGCATCGCCAGTGCCGAAGTCGTCGCTGGCGACTGCGACACGAGCGAGGCCGCGGGTGCGGTCTGCGGGCTCGCGTGATCCTTGGCGGGGTCCTTGGAAGAATCCCTCGAAGCCTCCGTGCGTAGCTTGTCGCTCGCCGGAGCCGGCGTCGAGGTGACCGGCGCAACGCTGGGCGCTGCGGGCGCAGGCTGCGCGGCGGCTGCCGACATGTTCTGCGGCTTCGCTGCGGAGGCTTGCGGCGACGCCGCATTCTGCCTGGCGATGGCGCCGGTGATGGAATCGAGCCCTTGCTCCAGCACGGTGACGCGCGAATAGAGCCGGTCGCGATCGGTATTGAGCGTCTCGATGGCGGAGGCGAGGCGGCGGGCCTCGTTCTGGCTCTCCCTCGTCAGCATCTGGAGCCGGTCGGCCTGGCGCGAGAGATCGACGGAGGCGACCTGGTCGCGGCGCCAGCCGATCTGGGTCTGGTTGGCCATCACGGCCACGATGACGGCGCCGACGGCGGCCACACCCCATGAGCCCAGCCGCCACATCATGCGGCGGTCGGACGTGCTTTCCTCGGCCAAAAGTCCGGAGAACAGCCCGCCGGTCTCCTTGGTGCCGAAGGCATCCGCCAGTGGGTCGGAATCCCTTGCCATGACCGTTTAAGCGCCCCAGCCCCCGTCCAGCTTCCCCGAATCAATCCGGGAACATTAACAGGAAAAGCGTCCAGCACTTGAATTCCCGGCGTTTGCGGGGGTAGCAAGACGACTAGTCCACAAGGGCGGCCCGCCGCCTGCCGCGCAATCGACTCGGCTGTACCTGACAGGATTTTGATGACCGCCCGCTCAAGCCTCACGATCGTGCTCGCCGCCGGCGAAGGCACGCGCATGCGATCGAGCCTGCCGAAAGTGCTGCATCCGGTCGCGAGCCAGACGCTGCTCGCCCACGTGCTCGCCGCTGCACCGAAGGGAACAGGCACCTCGCTCGCGGTCGTGATCGGCCCCGATCACCAGGCGGTCGCGGATGAGGCCAGACGCATCCGCCCCGACGCGCTCACCTTCGTGCAGGCCGAGCGGCTCGGCACCGCGCATGCGGTGCTGGCGGTGCGCGAGGCGATCGCGCGCGGCGCGGACGATATCCTGATCGCGTTCGGCGATACGCCGCTGATCTCGGCCGAAACCTTTGCGCGGCTGCGCGCGCCGCTCGCCAAGGGCGCAGCGATTGCCGCGCTCGGCTTTCGCGCCGCCGATCCCACCGGGTACGGCCGCTTCATCGTCGAGGGTGACCGCCTGGTCGCGATCCGTGAGCAGGCCGATGCCAGCGCAGAAGAGCGCAAGATCAATCTGTGCAACGCCGGCTTGATGGCGATCGACGGGCGCCGCGCACTCGCGATCCTGGACAGAATAGGCAATGCGAATTCGAAGGGCGAATACTATCTGACCGACGCGGTCGGGATCGTCCGCGAGCAGGGATGGGAGGCCGTGGTGATCGAGACCAGCGAGGACGAGGTGCGCGGCATCAACACCAAGGCGCAGCTCGCGGAAGCCGAAGCCGTGATGCAGGCGCGGCTGCGCAAGGTTGCGATGGAGGCCGGCGTCACCCTGATCGCGCCCGAGACCGTCTATCTCGCCGCCGACACAGTGTTCGGCAAGGACGTGACGATCGAGCCGTTCGTGGTAATCGGACCCGGCGTGTCGATCGCCGACGGCACGGTGATCCACTCGTTCTCGCACATCGTGCAGACCACACTCGGCAAGAACGTCTCCATCGGCCCCTATGCGCGGTTGCGGCCCGGCACCTCGCTCGGCGACGGCGCGCGCATCGGCAATTTTGTGGAGACCAAGGCGGCGACGCTGGAGGCGGGCGTCAAGGTCAACCATCTTTCCTACATTGGCGACGCCACTGTCGGCGCCAACTCCAACATCGGCGCCGGTACCATCACCTGCAACTACGATGGCTTCAAGAAGCACAAGACGGTGATCGGGCAGGGCGCCTTCGTCGGCACCAACTCCTCGCTGGTCGCACCGGTCAAGATCGGCAACGGCGCCTATATCGGATCGGGTTCGGTGATCACGCGCGACGTGCCCGACGACGCGATGGCGCTGGAGCGCAACCAGCAGACCACCCGCGAAGGCGGCGCTGCGCGTTATCGCGAGATGAAGACGAGCGGCAAGAAGGCCGAGAAGAAGCCGGAGAAGTGACCGGCGCTATCAGTCGTCGGAGAATTCCGAGAAGATCGCGCGCGTCAGGCGCCAGCCGCGTGGCTTGGCCCGTTTGGCAGGCTCGCCGGCCGCGTGCTTCACGAAGACGGGCTTGTTTTCCTTGCCACGCTGGGGCGGCGGCCAGTGCGCAAGGCGCGTGCCCGTGGTCTCGCTGGCGCGCATGGACATTGATGACAGACCTTTGCGGTCGGACGAGCCTTTCATGGCATTACTCTCCTGCCGGGAAATCGTTCGTTAAACTTGTTGACAGTGAGTTAATGTGCGCGGTTTAAGGCCGGCCAATTCGACGCAGGCGAAGCCTGGTGCGAACTGATGATGTCTCAATCAGCAATAATTATTGAGTATCTGGTTCCTTGGGAACTTCGCTAAAAACCGGGCGCGTCGTTTAGGCGATTGTTCGACGATTTGGGGGATAAGGGGTCCGTATGTGCGGGATTGTCGGCATTCTCGGGCGCGAGCCGGTTGCAGAGCAATTGGTGGATTCGCTCAAGCGTCTTGAATATCGCGGCTACGATTCCGCGGGCATCGCCACGCTCGAAGCCAACCATATCGAGCGCCGCCGTGCCGAGGGCAAACTGAAGAATTTGGAGAGCCGGCTGCGCGACCAGCCGCTCGGCGGCACGACCGGCATCGGCCACACCCGCTGGGCCACCCACGGCAAGCCGACCGAGAACAACGCCCATCCGCACGCGACCGAACGCGTCGCCGTGGTCCACAACGGCATCATCGAGAATTTCCGCGAGCTGCGCGAGGAGCTCGAAACGAGGGGCACGGTGTTCCACACCGAGACCGACACCGAGATCGTGCTGCATCTCGTCGACGACCTGCTCACGCGCGGCAACAAGCCTGTCGAGGCGGTGAAGCTGACGCTGGCGCGCTTACGCGGCGCCTTCGCGCTCGGGTTCATCTTCGCCGGCGACGATGACCTCCTGATCGGCGCCCGCAATGGTCCGCCGCTCGCGATCGGCTATGGCGACGGCGAGATGTATCTCGGCTCCGATGCCATCGCGCTCGGCCCGTTCACCGACACGATCAGCTATCTCGAGGACGGCGACTGGGTCGTGCTGACCCGCAAGAGCGCGACGATCTTCGACAAGGACGGCCACGCCGTCCTGCGCGAAAAGATCAAGCACGCCGCCTCGACCTCGTTGGTCGACAAGGCCAACTACCGCCACTTCATGGCCAAGGAGATCCACGAGCAGCCGGAGGTCGTCGGCCACACGCTGGCGCGCTATGTCGACTTGGCGAACGAGCGCGTTTCGCTGCCGGTCAAGCTGCCGTTCGACTTCAAGAGCATCCAGCGCATCAACATCACCGCCTGCGGTACCGCGAGCTACGCCGGATTCGTCGCCAAATACTGGTTCGAGCGGTTTGCGCGCGTCCCGGTCGAGGTCGATGTCGCCTCCGAATTCCGCTACCGCGAGGCCCCCTTGCGCAAGGGCGATCTCGCCATCTTCATCTCGCAGTCCGGCGAGACCGCCGACACGCTGGCGGCGCTGCGCTATGCCAAGGCCGAGGGTGTGCACACGGTGGCCGTCGTCAACGTACCGACGTCGACCATCGCGCGCGAGAGTGAGACCGTGCTGCAAACGCTCGCCGGACCCGAGATCGGCGTCGCATCGACCAAGGCCTTCACCTGCCAGCTCATGGTGCTGGCAAATCTTGCAATTGCGGCTGGCAAGGCCCGTGGTGAATTGTCTGACGAGGACGAGACCAAGCTGGTCCACGGCCTCGTCGAGGTCCCGCGTTTGATGTCGGACGCGCTCACCACCGAACTCCAGATCGAGAAGCTGGCGCGCGAGATCGCGAAGTCGCGCGACGTGCTCTATCTCGGTCGCGGCACCAGCTTCCCGCTCGCGCTCGAAGGCGCGCTGAAGCTGAAGGAAATCTCCTACATCCACGCCGAAGGCTATGCCGCCGGCGAGCTCAAGCACGGGCCGATCGCGCTGATCGACGAGACCATGCCGGTCGTTGTCATCGCCCCCTACGACCGGGTGTTCGAAAAGACGGTGTCGAACATGCAGGAGGTCGCCGCCCGCGGCGGCAACATCATCCTGATGACGGACGCCAAGGGCGCGGACGAGGCCACCGTTGATTCGCTCGTCACCATCGTCATGCCCGACATGGCGGCGGCTTTCACGCCGATGGTCTATGCCGTCCCCGTGCAGTTGCTCGCCTATCATACGGCTGTCGTGATGGGCACCGACGTCGATCAGCCGCGCAATCTCGCGAAATCCGTGACCGTGGAATAGGCAGAAGGGATCAGGCAAAAGGGATTAGGTCGCAGCCCGCTTCGTGGTCTTCCAAAACCTGCTAGAAGACCGTAGCTTGAGTTCAGCGACCGACCTGGAACCCGAATGACCACCCGCCACGACGCGCCTGCGCCGCTTGATCCCGCGCCGGAACCGCATACCGGCCTGATGGGCCGCTTTCGCAACTATTTCCTGACCGGCCTCGTGGTGACGGGACCGATCGCGATTACGCTGTATCTGGTCTGGTGGTTCGTCACCTGGGTCGATGGCGTCGTGCGGCCTTTCGTGCCGCTGGCCTATCGACCCGAAACCTATCTGCCGTACGGCGTTCCCGGCTGGGAACTGATTGTCGCATTCTTCACGCTGACGCTGGTCGGCTTCCTCGCCGCCAACCTGATCGGCCGGACGCTGGTCGATGTCGGCGAAACGTTCCTCGGCCAGATCCCGGCCGTTCGCGCCATCTACCGCGGCCTGAAGCAGGTGTTCGAGACGCTGTTCTCGGGCAAGGGCTCGAGCTTCCGAAAAGTGGGGCTCGTCGAGTTTCCATCGCCCGGCATGTGGTCGATCGTGCTGATCTCGCAATCGCCGAACGAAGACATCTCGCGCAGCCTGCCGGGCCAGGAAGAACATGTCTCGGTGTTTCTGCCGTGCTCGCCGAACCCGACCACCGGCTTCTTCTTCTACGTGCCCAAAAGCAAGATCATCGAGGTCGACCTCACCGCCGAGGATGCCGCGACGCTGATCATGTCGGCCGGCGTGGTGCAGCCGGGCTCAGCACCCGATCCGAAGAAGGCGGCCGCGCTGGCCGGCATGGCGAATGCCGCGCGCATCGCCAATGCCTCCACGCTCCAGCCCGAGCCTGCGAAGGTGGAGTAGAGCCATTCCTCCGCGAGATGGCCGCATTCACGCAGGCGTTCGCATTCTCTGCTATTCTTCCGGTTGAACTGAGCGCGTCGCTCGGTGCCCGATTTGGAGTGGACGATGTCCAAGACCATTGCGATTCTTGCACCCGGAGCCATGGGCAGCGCCGTGGCCCGCCGCCTCAGCGAGAATGGGGCGCGTGTGCTGACGTCGTTGAAGGGGCGGAGCGAAGCGACACTGAAGCGCGCCGCTGACGCCGGGATGGTTGGCGCCGAGGACGACGCGATTGCGGAGGCCGACATCATCCTCTCGATCGTGCCGCCGGGCGAGGCCGTTGCGCTTGCTGAACGCTTGGCGGCGCTGATTGTCAGGCGCGAGAAGAAGCCGGTCGTCGTTGATTGCAACGCCGTCAATGTCGACACTGTGATGCGGATCGAGGAGATCATCGGCTCGGCGCAAGCGCCGTTCGTCGATGCCGGCATCATCGGTTTCCCGCCGCAGCCCGGTGGCAAGAGCCCGGCCTTCTACATGGCGGGCGAGCACGCCAAGGACCTCGCAGTGCTCAGAGATTTCGGCCTCGACGTGCGCACCGTCGAAGGTCCCGTAGGCGCAGCGTCGGCGCTGAAAATGTCCTACGCCGGTATCGTCAAGGGCCTTGCCGGAATCGGCTCGGCCATGGTGATCGCGGCAACGAAGGCGGGTGCGGCCGATGCGCTGCGCGACGAGCTCGCGCTCAGCCAGCCCGCGATCCTGGCGCGGCTCGAAGTCGCGCTGCCGGACATGATCCCGAAGGCCTATCGCTGGGTCGCGGAGATGCGGGAGATTTCGGGGTTCCTCGGGCCGGATCATCCAGCGAGCCAGATCTATGAGGGCTTCGCGCGCTGGTTCGAGCACCTCGCCGAGGATGCGAAGGGCGAGGCGGTGGATGCGGGGCTGATGAAGGCGTTCGCGGAAAAAAGCACGCAGAAAAAGTCCTGATCATCCGCCTCACGTCACGGCAACGGATCACTCGCCGTGCACTGAAACGGAATCCAGAAAGCCCTGGATGTCCCGGTCGCGCCTCAAGCGGACGACCGGGACGTCGGCGCCATACTGCATACGCTCGGCCTCGATGACAGGCGCGCGCTCTGTGTCGTAGCGCCACGCTTCCCGCATCAATTTCCAGTCAAACTGTTCCGGACAGCCCTCGGGCAAATCGGGCCGCGCTTTGTCGCGATCGAAGGCGGAACGCCAGAGAATGCGCCATTGGCAGAGCCAGCGCGGGCGGTCGATGACCACCAGAGCATCCGCGCGTGCGAGCGTGATATCGAAGGCCAGCCCCGAGAAGCTGCCGTCGATGACCCACGCGTCGCCCGCGACTGCCTCGGCGACACGCGCCCGAAAGCTCGGCTTGTCGGATGGCTTCCAGCCCGGCTGCCAGTAGAGCACGTCGAGATACACCACCGGCAAGCCGAGCTTTCGCCCGAGATTCCGCGAGAGGCTCGTCTTTCCACTTCCCTGGGAGCCGACGACGATGATCCGGCGCATGATCGCAGGGTTTCACAAAGTCGGCCTCGGGGAAAGTGTACGCCTTCTGAGCCGGCTTTATTACCTGGCATGTAATTGAGCCAATTGGCAGCTCGACTACTCTCCGAGCGACCGAGGCCGCGGAATCTGCTGCATCTCATGTTCGATCCGGAAGGCATGCGCCCCTTCATCGTGAACTGGCCGCAGACGGCCCGCGGACTGCTTGCACGGGTGTATCGCGAAGCCGTCGGGCACGTCGTCGATGCGAAGACGAAGGCGCTGCTGGAGGAGTTGTCGCAATACCCCGGCGTGAAGCCGGAATGGCGCGCGCCGTCGTCGGCCGACGCGATGCCGATGATCCCGCTCACTTTCGTCAAGGACGGCGTGACGCTGGACTATTTCTCCATGATCACGACGGTTGGAACACCGCAGACGGTGACCGCGGAAGAGTTACGGCTCGAGTGCATGTTCCCGGCTAACGAGCAGACCGAAGCCGAGCACGGCAAGTTCATGCGCGATCATTCCAGCCCCCGGTCGGCGCATTGAGCGTGCCGGGGCCAGGGCGAAATCTGCTTGCCCTGCCGAGAGGGCAATGGCTGAATGCGCACCCCATGACATGGGAGTTCGAATGAGAGTGCTCGTCATCGGCGCGGGAGCGCTTGGAGGCTATTACGGTGCGTGCCTGGTCCGAGCCGGCGGCGACGTGACCTTTCTGGTGCGATCCGCGCGGGCGGAGCAATTGCGGCGGGATGGATTGAGGATCGTGAGCCCGCACGGCGACTTTGCCGTGCAGCCGAAGATGATCTTCGCAAACGAACTCAAGGGATCGTTCGACGTCGTGCTCGTCGGTGTGAAATCCTACTCACTCGATGATGCGATGACCCAGTTTTCGCCGGCCGTCGGCTCCAACACGATGATTTTGCCGATCCTCAACGGATTGAGGCAAATCGACGTTTTAACCGCGCGGTTCGGCGCCGCGCAGGTCCTGGGCGGATTGGCGAACATCAGCGCTGGGCTCGATGCGGAAGGTCGAGTGGTTCAGTTCTGGCCCAATCAAATGATCGTCTTCGGCGAGATCAACGGCTCGTCGAGCGAGCGCACGCTTGCGCTCCAGTCGCTGCTCCAAGGCGCCAATATCGAAGCACGCGCCAGCGAGACCATCATGCGTGACATGTGGGAGAAATTCATCCAGCTGAGCACGCTCGCCGGCATCACCTGCCTGATGCGCGCAAGCATCGGAGACATCCTGGCTGTCCCGAACGGCAAGGAGGCGATCTTCCGCTTGTTCGGGGAATGTTGCGCCGTTGCGACGGCTTCGGGTCCGCTCAAGGCTTCAATGCTGCGGGACATCGAGCGTGGGTCGATCACCGAGGCGGAGCATATCCTCGGTGATATGGCCAACCGCGCGCGGGCGCTGGGCATCGACACGCCACTACTGGGTCTCGCCCGAGCGCATGTGGCGGCGTACGAAGTTGGGCGACAAAGAGCAGCGAGCTAACCCGCTCCGATGAGCGGGATCGCCTCATCCCGCTCGTAGAGATACAGCAGGCAGCGCAGCGCCTCGCCGCGCTCGCCCTTCAGCTTCGGATCGTCCTTCAGGATGCGCAGCGCCTCGTCGCGGGCTTGAGTGATGAGCTGGCCGTGCACCTCCGAGCGCGCGATGCGATAGCCGGGCAGGCCGCTCTGGCGCACGCCCAGCACATCGCCTTCGCCGCGCAGCTTCAGATCTTCCTCGGCGATGCGAAAACCGTCTGTGGTCTCGCGGATAACCTTCAGGCGTGCCTTCGACATCTCGCCGAGCGGCTCCGAGTAGAGCAGCAGGCACGTCGAGGCTTCCGAGCCGCGGCCGATCCGGCCGCGCAGCTGGTGCAACTGGGCGAGGCCAAAACGTTCGGCATTCTCGATCACCATGATGGTTGCGGCCGGCACATCGACGCCGACCTCGACCACGGTGGTCGCGACCAGGAGCCCGATCTCGTGGGCGGCGAACTGGCCCATCACGCGATCCTTCTCGGTGCCCTTCATCTGGCCGTGGACGAGGCCGACGCGCTCGCCGAACCGCTTCTGCAAACTCTCGAAACGTTTCGTCGCGTTGGTCAGGTGCTCGGTGCCCTCCGCCTCGGATTCCTCGACCAGCGGGCAGATCCAGTAGACGAGCTTGCCGGACTGGAGCGCACGGCCGACGCCCTCCATGACCTCCTCGATCCGGCTCAGAGGCACTGCGCGCGTGTCGATCGGCTGGCGGCCGGCGGGCTTCTCACGCAGCTCGCTGATGTCCATGTCGCCGAAATAGGTCAGCACCAGCGTACGCGGGATCGGCGTTGCGCTCAGCACCAGCACGTCGACGGCCTCGCCCTTCGACGTCAGTGTGAGGCGCTCGCGCACGCCAAAGCGGTGCTGCTCGTCGACGATGGCGAGCGCGAGATCGCTAAAGATCACGTCGTCCTGGATCAGCGCATGGGTGCCGACGAGCAGGTCGATCTCGCCCTCCGCGAGCTGCGCAATGATCTCGCGCCGCTCCTTGCCCTTTTCGCGACCGGTAAGGATCGCGACCCGCATGCCCGCGCGTTCGGCGAGCGGGGCGATGGTCTTGATGTGCTGCCGCGCCAGGATTTCAGTCGGGGCCATCAGTGCGGCCTGCTTGCCGACCTCCGCGACGGCGGCCGCCGCTAACAGCGCCACCACGGTCTTGCCGGAACCGACGTCGCCTTGGAGCAGGCGTAACATGCGCACGGGTTGTTGCAGATCGCCGGCGATGGCGGTCGCGGCGCTGCGCTGCGAGGGCGTCAGCGCATAGGGCAGCACGTCGATGATCTTGTTGCGCAAGTGCCCGTCGCCGGCATTGCGCACGCCGGCCGGGCGGCGTAGTTGGGCGCGGATCAGGGCCAGCGCGAGCTGACCGGCCAGTAGCTCGTCGAAGGCGAGGCGCGACCAGAACGGCCGGTCAGGCAGGATGTCCGTGAGCTCGACCGGCTGGTGCACGCGAGTAAGCGCTTCGGCGATCGACGGAAAGTTGCAGCGGCGCAAAACCTCCGGGCTGATCCATTCGGGCAGGGCCGGCAGCTTCTGCAGCGCCTGCGCGATCGCGCGGCGCAGCGAGCCGAGCGCCAGGCCTTGCGTCAGCGGATAGACAGGATCGATGCCCGAGAGTTTTGAAATCGCCTCCTCGTCCAGCACGCGGTCGGGATGCACGATCTGCGGGATGCCGTCATACATCTGCAGCGTGCCGGAGACGTAGCGCTTCGCGCCCATCGGCAGCAGCTTTTCGACATAGCCGGGCTTGGCGCGGAAGAAAGTCAGCACGACGTCGCCGGTGTCGTCGCTGGCGTAGACCAGATAGGGTGCGCGCGAATTGCGCGGCGGGGGCGGGCGGTGGCGGTCGACGGTGACCTCCAGCGTCACCATGGTTCCCTGGACGGCATCGCGGATCTTCGGCCGGGCGCGGCGGTCGATGACCTGGCTCGGCAGGTGCAGCAGGAGATCGACGAGCCGCGGCGTCTCATCGCGGCTGAGCAGATAGCGCAGCAGCTTGTCCTGCTTCGGACCGACGCCGGGCAGGCTGGTCACGGCAGCAAACAGCGGATTGAGCAGGCTGGGGCGCATGAGGCGAATCTAGGATCGTTTTGGCTCCTCATGCCCGGCTTTATGCCGGGCATCCACGTCTTTTTTCGTGACTCTGCACGCGCTGCCAGCCATGAGGAATCGATGGCCTGAACTGTCGCAACAAAGGGCTGACACCGGTGGTTCGAGTGGCTATATCACCCCGGCCCGGCACGTCCGGGCTTTCGGCGTTTGACTGGATTTGAGACATGACGGGAACGACACGATCGAGCAACGGACTGGATGATCGCCGCAAGCGGCTCCTGTTCCGCTGCTGGCACCGCGGCACGCGCGAGATGGACCTGATCCTCGGCCGCTTTGCGGATGCCGAAATCGGCAATTTGTCCGACGCCGAGCTTGGCGAGCTCGAGCACCTGCTCGAGGTCAACGATCCCGACCTCTATGCCGCCATCACCGGCGACAAGGTGCTGCCGGCTGATGTCACCGGCGCGCTGTTTGCCCGCATCAAGGCGTTTCCGATCGCGGACCGCGACGCATGAAGCTGGGTATGAAATCGCCGGCCGAGCTGCTCACGCCCGGCCGTGCGCTCACGCTCGCCAATGTCGCGGAAGGCGCCGAAGGCCTTATCGTCTCCGATCTCGCACGCGCCATCGCGGCGCGGCCGAAGAAGCCCGCCGTCAGCCTTGCGGTGGTCTGCCGCGACGGGCCGCGCATGCAGCAGCTCGAACGCGCGCTGCAATTCTTCGCGCCCGATCTGCCGGTGCTGACCTTCCCGGCCTGGGACTGCCAACCCTACGACCGCGTCTCGCCGCATGGCGGCATCCTGGCGCAGCGTCTGACCACGCTGGCGCGGCTGGCTTCGCTCACCGGCAGCGACAAGCCGCTGATCGTGCTGACGACGGTGAACGCCGTGGTGCAGCGCGTGCCCGCGCGCGAACTCGTCGCGGCGCAGGCGTTGTCGGTCGCTCCCGGCAATGTCGTGCCGATGGACACCATCGTCGCCTGGCTCGAGCACAACGGCTACAATCGCTCCTCCACCGTGCGCGAGCCCGGCGAATATGCCGTGCGCGGCGGCATTCTGGACCTGTTTCCGGCCGGCCTCGAGCAGCCGGTCCGCTTCGACTTCTTCGGCGACAGCCTGGAATCGATCCGCTCGTTCGATGCCGAGACCCAACGCACGCTGCTCGACATGCGCTCGCTCGATCTGGTGCCGGTCTCCGAGTTCCAGCTCGTCACCGACACCATCCGCCGCTTTCGCATGGGCTATGTCGCCGAGTTCGGCGCGCCCGAGCGCGACGATGCGCTCTACGAGGCCGTCAGCGAAGGCCGCCGCCATCCCGGCATGGAGCACTGGCTGCCGCTGTTCCAGGACCGGATGGACACGCTGTTCGACTATCTGCAAGGCGCTGCGATCGCGATCGAGCCGCAGGCCGAGGACGCCGTCCGCGAGCGCTTCAAACAGATCCTCGATTATTACGAGGCCCGCCGCGATGCGATGGAGCATCCGGGCGGCGGCCCCATCTACAAGCCATTGCCGCCGGACCGGCTCTATCTGACCGACGAGGAGTGGGCCAAGCGGCTCGGCGATGGGCCCTTGGCGCGGCTGACGCAGTTCTCGGTCCCGGCCGATGGTACGACCGTCGTCGATGCCGGCGCGCGCAAGGGCCGCGACTTTGCGCCGGAGCGCAACGACACCACCGTCAACGTGTTCGGGTCCGTCGTCAGCCACGTGATGGCCTTGCAGGCCCAGCGCAAGAAGGTCGTGATCGCGCTCTGGAGCGAAGGCTCGCGCGACCGCATGACCTCGATGCTGCGCGACCACAAGCTGACCCACACCACCAGCGTCAATAGCTGGCGGACGGTGCAGGCGACCCCGCGCAACGAGACCATGCTTGCCGTGCTCGGCCTCGAGAGCGGTTTCGAGACCGACGAGATCGCGCTCATCAGCGAGCAGGACATCCTTGGCGATCGCCTGGTGCGGCCGCGCAAGGCGAGCCGCAAGCTCGACAATTTCATCTCGGAAGTGACGAGTCTTGCCGCCGGCGACATCGTGGTCCACGTCGACCACGGCATCGGCCGCTTCATCGGCCTGCAGACGCTCGACGTCGCCGGCGCGCCGCATGATTGTCTCGAGCTGCATTATGCCGCCGAGACCAAGCTGTTCCTGCCGGTCGAGAACATCGAGCTGCTGTCGCGGTACGGTTCCGACCAGACCACGGTCGAGCTCGACCGCCTCGGCGGCTCCGGCTGGCAGACCCGCAAGGCCAAGCTGAAGAACCGCATCCGCGAGATCGCCGGCGAATTGATCAAGATTGCCGCGGAGCGCCAGCTCCACGAGGCGCCGAAGCTGCCGGTGCAGCCGGGCGTCTATGACGAATTCTGCGCGCGCTTCCCCTATGACGAGACCGAGGACCAGCTTGGCGCGATCGAGTCCACCCTGAAGGATCTCGAAAAGGGCCGTCCGATGGACCGGCTGATCTGCGGCGACGTCGGCTTCGGCAAGACCGAGGTTGCGCTCCGCGCCGCCTTCGCGGTCGCACTCGACGGCAAGCAGGTCGCGATCGTGGTGCCGACCACGCTGCTCGCCCGCCAGCACTACAGGACCTTCACCGAGCGCTTCAAAGGCTTCCCGGTGAACGTAGCGCAGGCCTCGCGCCTGATCCCGACCAAGCAGCTCAATCAGGTCAAGAAGGGTCTCGCCGACGGCTCCGTCGACATCGTCGTCGGCACGCATGCGCTACTCGGCAAGGCCATCAAGTTCCGCGACCTCGGCCTGCTCATTGTCGACGAGGAGCAGCATTTCGGCGTCAGCCACAAGGAGCGGCTGAAGGCGCTCCGTGCCGAGGTTCACGTGCTGACGCTGTCAGCGACGCCGATCACGCGCACGCTGCAACTGGCGCTGACAGGCGTGCGCGAACTCTCGATCATCGCTTCGCCCCCGGTTGATCGCCTCGCGGTCCGCACCTTCGTCGCCCCGCACGATCCCCTGATGATCCGCGAGGCGCTCTTACGCGAACGTTACCGCGGCGGCCAGGCGTTCTACGTGGTGCCGCGCATCGACGATCTCGCCGAGGTCAAGGACTTCCTCGACAAGAACGTGCCGGAGATGAAGGTCGCTGTCGCGCACGGCCAGATGCCGCCCGCCGTGATCGAGGACATCATGACCGCGTTCTACGACGGCAAGTTCGACATCCTGCTGTCGACCACCATCGTGGAATCCGGCCTCGACATTCCCAACGCCAACACGCTGATCGTGCACCGTGCCGATATGTTCGGTCTTGCCCAGCTCTATCAGCTCCGCGGCCGCGTCGGCCGCTCCAAGTTGCGCGCCTATGCGCTGTTCACACTGCCGGCGCAGCAGAAGATCACGGCGCAGGCCGAGCGCCGCCTCACCGTGCTGCAATCGCTGGAGACGCTGGGCGCCGGCTTCCAGCTCGCTTCCCACGACCTCGACATCCGCGGTGCCGGCAATCTGCTCGGCGAGGAGCAGTCCGGCCACATCAAGGAGGTGGGCTTCGAGCTCTACCAGTCGATGCTGGAGGAGGCGATCGTCAACCTCAAGGCCGGCGTGTCCGAGCCAGCCGCCGACCGCTGGTCACCGTCGATCACGATCGGAATGCCCGTGCTCATCCCGGAGGACTATGTCGGCGATCTCTCGGTGCGGCTGTCGCTCTACCGCCGTCTCGCCGATCTCGACACCGAGGAGGAGATCGAGAATTTCGGTGCCGAGATGCGCGACCGCTTCGGCGTTCTGCCCGACGAGGTGCGCTACCTCTTCAAGGTCGCTGCGATCAAGGCGTTCTGCCGCAGGGCCAATGTCGAGAAGATCGATGCAGGCCCGAAGGGTGCCGTGATCGCCTTCCGCGACAGCAGCTTTGCCTATCCCGACCGCCTGGTGTCGTTCATCCGCAGCCACGGCCAGGCCGCGAAGGTGCGGCCCGACATGAAGGTGGTGTTCTTGCAGGACTGGGAGACTCCGGAAGAGCGGCTGGCCGGCACCACGGAGATCCTGCGCCAGCTGGCTCAACTCGCGCAGAGCAAGAAGGCGGCGTAGGAGCTATCGTGTCCCGGACGCGGCGCAGCGTGAAACGGTGCGCTGCTGAGCCGGGACCCAGTTCTTTCTTGGCAACAATCATGGGCCCCGGTTCTGCAGCGCACCGCGAAGGGCGCTGCGCTGCGCCCGGGGCACGAGACCTTACGACGCCGCGCGCGACGCGTCGGCGGACAGCCGTGCCAGCAGCGAACGTGCCGTATCCGACGGCGACAGCGAATCCACGCTGACCACGGGATCGCAGCGCATCTCATGCTTGCCGTTGGAAGTGTGCCGCATCACCGCAGAGAGCCGGCGGGCGATCATGTGCGCGGTGCGGAAGTCGGTTTCCGCGAACACGACGATCACCGAGCCGTCCTTCTGGGCCGCGCCAAAGTCCATCTGCCGCATCAGCCGGCTCAGGATCCGCGCGGCATCGAGCTGGGCGCGCTGATTGCCGGGGGCGAAGGCGAAGCGTGCCACCGACAGGCCGCCGCCGCGGGCGAGCGTCTGTTCGACCGCCTTGGCAAAATCGCGGGCAAAAGCTTCGGTCGTGAGCAGGCCGCTGCGCGGATCGAGCCAGCCGCCGGCATCGATCGAGCGCAGCGTGCGGCTCAGTTGCGCTTCCATCGCGTGCTGGCGGATCAGCGGCAGCGCATTGGCGGCGACCTTCGCAGGCTCGCCGGAGATCAACTCGAGATTGGGCAGGTCGTAACTTTGCGTGAGTTGGTGCGCGGTCACCACGACAGGCAGGCTGCGGAAGCGGGTGTCCTCGGCGAGCACCGTGAGAAAGGCATCGGTGACGCGCGCGGTAAAACCTTCGGCGAGCACGACGCCGTCGAGGTCGCGGGTGTTGAGATGTTTTGCCGCGACCTCGATCGAGAGCGCACCGACGACGCCGGCGTGTTCACCGAGCGCGACGGAGAGCGCAGGATAAGCCGCACCGCGGCCGATCAGCAGCACCGTCGCATCGCGCGTGGGGTCGCTCTCCGGCAGCGAGACTTTTGCGGTCGCTTCCGGCAACCGGCGTAGCACCGTTGCATCAAGGGTGCGGACTCGGAGCGCAGCGCGAAGCCGCGCGACCAGGCGGTCGGGATCGCCGCCGTGAGAGGAGAAGGGCAGGGCGTTGTGGGGCAGCGGACCCGCCGCATCCAGAGCCACGAAGGGAAGGTAAGGCGATTGGTGCGCGATCTTCTTCGCGAGCGTCGCCAGATGCGGTTCGTGTCCGCCATGCATCGCGGCCAGAACCGCGGCCGGCTGCACCTGCTCGACCGCGCGCGCCGCGCTGGCCCAGTCGGTGTCGATGACGGGAAAGAGTCGCGCCTCGCTTAGCGCCGCGATGAAGGGCGGCCGCCCGGTATTGGATACAAACAGGATCGGGCCCGCCTGGGACATCGCAAACTCTGATCACGCAACAGGTGCTGCACAATCTAGTCCGGCCGCCTTAATGCGGCGTCAATGGATGCGTCGAAAGTGCCCTCAACCCGGCCCGGAGCGGTCGCGAAAAGCTTCGACCATCAGGGGGTTAAGCCCGAGTTCGCTGAGCGCCTCGCGGGCGCGGGCGTTGTCCTGGGCCCGCCCAGCGAGCCGGTGACCGGAGAGCCGGTCGGGTAGTGCGGTGAGCAGGGCGCCCTGGCCGAGCCGGCGCGCCCATTCCTGGAGGTCGTTGGACAGGAAGCGATAGCCGCCGACGGCCATGACGCCGGAGGGCGGCGCGGTGATGCAGATCGCGCCGGTCTGACGATCGAGTCGCGCGGCATAGCCGGTATCGACATAGTCGCGCGGCGGCTGCGCGATCAGCGTTTCGCCGACCGGCTGGGGCGGAGCGTAGGCCGCGATCGGCACCATCGGCCCGCGCAGGCCGAGCGTGCCTTTCGGCGTCAGCAGGATCTCGCCGGCGACGGAGGAGCCGGACCGCTCGCGCGGGGCGCCTTGCGGCCCGGGCATCACGGCTACCGGCATGCCGTCCTCGCCGCGCCTGACGCCGAACAGCCCGGCCTCGCCAAACAGGTAAACGTCCGTGAGGGGCGCATGCGGCGCGATCCAGGCCTCGCTCGCGGCGACCTGTTCGGGCGCGCGCCACAGGCCGACGACGTTGCGCAAGGTCGGCATCCGCGCCGCCAGGTCGGAATCACCAAGGCGCAACGCGAGCTGCGCCGGCGCAATCAGCACGTCGCATTCATGTTCGTTGACCTGCTGCTCCAGCACCTCATGCTCGAAGGGATGATGCAGCGCCAGCGCGCCGCCGCACAGCAGCCACACCGCGAGAGAGGAAGCGAGGCCTGCGAACGACATCGGCGTGAACGCCGCCATCACGGTCGCGCCCTGCTTGATGTCGGCTTCCAGCGACATCGCAAGCCCACCGGCGATCAGGCTATAGTGCGGCCGCGGCACAGGGCGAAAACCCTCCGCGGTGACGTCGAAGGAAATCATCGCCGCCTTGCGGCCGTCCTGGATCACGGCGCGTGCAGTGCCGGGCGGGCGCGCCAGCACCTCGTCGAGCGAGGCCATGCCCTCGGGAAGGTCGGTGCCGAAGCCGCAGACATGGCGGATCGAGAAGGCTTCCGCCGCGGCATGCATCGCGAGATCGGAATAGCTGACACCGTCGACCTTGCTCATGGTGACGATGGCGCGCGCCGCGGTGCGATTGAGCGCGGCGGTGAGCTCCGCGTGTCGCCAGAGCAGCGGCAGCACGGCGACGACGAGACCGGCGCGATGGGCGGCGAGCACCGTGAGCACGAACTCTACCGTGTTCGGCAACTGGATCGCGATGACGGAATTGGCCGGCAAACCCGATTCGACGAAATAGGCCGACAGCGCTTCGATGGCCGTGTCGGCCTCGGCATAGGTCATGCGCCGCGGCTGGTGCCCGGTCACGCGGGCCTTGTTGAGGGGATCGAGCAAAGCGGGGGCATGCGGCTGCCGCAGCAGCGTGCGCTGAAACAGCGTGTCGAGCGTCGGCGATACGGCTGGCTGATTCACGGCGTCACTTCGCTTGAGGCTGCCCCTTCGACCACCAGGTTTCCGGCAGATAGCCGGACAGCGCAGTAGTCCTTGGCCGTTCTATCCGATTCCAGCGCGCGATCCATTGCTCGGAGACGTTAAACAAGGGGATAGTGTAGAAGCCCGCGATCAGTGCGCGGTCGAGCGCCCGCACCGCCGAGACGAAGGCCGGATGTTCACGGGCCTCCAGCAAGGCCGCGATCATGGCGTCGACCGCCGGATCCCTGGCGCCCATGTAGTTGCGGGTCCCCGGATTGTCGGCGGCAGCGCTCCCCCAGTAGAAATACTGCTCGTTGCCGGGCGACAGCGACTGATCCCAGCGGTTCTGGATCATGTCGAACTCGTAACCGAGCCGGCGCTGGTCGAACTGCACGGGATCGACCGCTCGCACGCTCGGCTCGATCCCGGCGCGCTTGAGGTCGCGCTGAAAGGCGAGCGCGATGCGTTCCTGGTCGCGGGTCGTGACCAAGATCTCGAAGGTGAAGGGCGCCTTGGTCGTACGGTTGCGCAGCACGGTGCCGTCGAGATCGTAGCCGGCCTCCGACAGCAGTTTCAGCGCAGCGCGCAGTGTGGTCCGGTCGCGCCCCGATCCGTCGGTCACCGGCAGGCGGTAGCTGCCATCCATGATATCGGGCGAAATCTGCGCAGCGAACGGCTTGAGCAATTCGCGCTCGCGCGCATCGGCAGGACGGCCATAGGCCGAGAGGTCCGAGCCGGCAAAATAGCCGGCTACGCGCGAATAGAGTCCGAAGAAGTAGTTGCGGTTGACCAGCTCGAAGTCGAACAACAGCGTGAGCGCTTGGCGCACGCGGATGTCGGCGAAGATCGGGCGTCTTGTGTTGAACACCAGAAATTCGGAAGGCTGCGGCACGCCCGGCTTGATAGTGTCGCGGATCACCTCGCCGTTTTTGGCTGCCGGAAAATCGTAGCCGTCGTGCCAGCGCAGCGGCTCGTTCTCGACCCGGAAATCATAGAGGCCGCGCTTGAAGGCTTCGAACTGACCGTTGGCTTCGCGAAAATAGTCGAGCCTGATCTCATCGAAATTGTAGAGCCCGCGATTGATAGCGAGGTCGCGGCCCCAATAGTCGGGATTGCGCGTCAGCGTCACACTGGCGCCGGGCTTCACCGCCGTGACGCGGTAGGGACCCGAGCCGACAGGCCCCGTCAGCGTCGTCTCCTCGAAGGTCGCGACGTCGACGGCGTGCTTCGGCAGGATCGGCATCAGGCCGAGGATCAGCGGCAATTCCCGGTCGTTGGCGCCTGCTAGGTCGAAGCGGATGGTGAGAGGATCGGGCGCGTCGGCCCTGGCGACCTTGGCGTAATATTGCCGGTGATTGGGGCGGCCGTGGTCGCGCAGAAGTTGCCAGGAGAACAGCACGTCCTCGGCGAAAACCGGTTTGCCATCGGAGAAGCGGGCGCGGGGATCGAGATGGAACGTGACAAAGCTCCGCTCGTCGTCGGTCTCGACGGTTTTGGCGAGCAGACCATAGAGCGTGAACGGCTCGTCATAGCCGCGCGCGAGCAGGCTCTCGACCACGTAGTTTCGCATCTGCTGCACGGCCAATCCCTTGACGATGAGGGGATTGAGGCTGTCGAAGGTGCCGAGGATGCCCCAGGTCAGCCGGCCGCCCTTGGGAGCGTCGGGATTGGTGTAGGGCATGTGGGTGAAATCGGCCGGCATCGCCGGCTTGCCGTGCATGGCGATAGCATGGGCCTCCTCGGCTCGTGCGGCACCTGCCGACAACCCGCCGGCGAGGGCGAAGGCGAGGATGCAGAGGCGGACGCCAGGACTCTCAAGAAGGCTCTCACGAAGGCCCTCGATAAGGCGCTGGAACATGAACATTTGCACACGTTGATTCGAGGACCGGCGAGGATTGAATCCTATCACAGGGAATTTCACCGGACGGAGGCCAAGGAGCGGTTCACGGCGCGGTCAAAGATGCTTGTCGGCATTGATCTTTTCGTCGGCCACGCTAAGAAGGCGGTCAATCGTGCAAGAGCGTCGAGCCCGTCACTTATCCGCCTCAATTGACGGGGAGAGAGCCGCGCCCAGAGCGGTCAGGTTCGGCGCTTCGGAGCGGTTCGGGCACTTCCCGTTCAGAAAGGGTTTTCCGCAATGAATTTCTGTCACTTGGTCGCGTCCGTCCGGCCGCGCGGGCGACTTTTCGCCCTATTGACGGCGACGGCGTTGGCCGTTCCGTTCGCCGCCGAGGCCCAGGCTCCCGCGCCGGCCCCAGGCGCGCCGAAGGCGGCGCCGGCTCCGAAGGCCGCTCCGAAGGCTGCCCCCAAGGCTCCGGCACCGACTGCTCAGGCACCCGCCCAGCAGGCTCCCGCTCCGGGCGCTCCGGCGCAGCAGGGCGCGGCCCAGCCGGCCGATCAGCAGATCCAGCTGATCTACGCTCCCTGGACCAAGTTCTGTCTCAAGGGCCAGGACGCCAATGCCAAGCAGGTCTGCTTCACCGGCAAGGACGGCCGTATCGAGTCGGGCCAGCCGGTTATCGCGGCGGTGATCATCGAGCCGGAGGGCGAGCCGAAGAAGATCCTGCGCGTGACGCTGCCGCTCGGCATGCAGTTGGTGCACGGCACCCGCATTATTGTGGACAACAATGCGCCTCTGCAGAGCCCGTATGTGATCTGCTTCCAGAACGGCTGCATGTCGGACTACGAGGCCACGCCCGAGCTCATCAACAACATGAAGAAGGGCCAGAATCTCGTTGTTCAGGCAATCAATGCCAACGGGGCGCCGCTGACCCTGCCGCTGCCGCTCGCCGGCGAATTCCAGAAGGCCTATGACGGTCCGCCGACCGACCCGAAGGTGTTCGAGGAAACCCAGAAGAAGCTCCAGGAAGAGCTTCAGAAGAAGGCTGACGAGCAGCGCAAGAAGCTCGAGCAGCAGGGCGCGCTTCCCAGCACCGGCACGCCACCCGCCGGTCAGAAGTAATCGGGGCTCAAATCCCGGACATGAAAAAGGCGCTCGGTTGGAGCGCCTTTTTTGCTGACCGCTTGCTGCGGCGAGACTCAGTTCAGCGAGGGGTTGCGCGGACGGTAGCCGCCGCCCTTGTCCTTGATGAAGATCTCGGCGACCTGGGAATGCCGGATTGGCTCGCCGGATTCGTCCGGCACGAGGTTCTGCTCGGAGACATAGGCGACGTATTCCGACTCAGCGTTCTCCGCGAGCAGGTGATAGAACGGCTGATCCTTGTGGGGCCGCACCTCCTCAGGGATCGACAGCCACCATTCCTCAGTGTTGTTGAATTCCGGATCGATGTCGAAGATCACGCCCCGGAACGAGAAGATCCGGTGGCGCACGACCTGACCGATCTGAAATTTGGCGGTCCGCGCTTTAATCATTCCCCGTCGATAGACCAGGATTGTGGCCGATGCTAGTGGCCTCATTTGGAATTAATCCTCGCAAAGGGGCAGATAGCCCCAAAGTCCTCATAAAACGCTTCATCAATGGTCGATATCCTCAATCTGGCTCTACCTTATTTTGGTTTGATATTCGTCGGTTTCGTCTGCGGCAAGACCAAATCACTACCGGAATCGGGCTTGGCCTGGATGAACTTCTTCCTGCTCTACGTATCGCTCCCGGCACTGCTGTTTGCGATTATGTCGAAGACACCTTTTGCGGAGCTGAACAACCCGCCGTTCCTGGTCGCGACCACGCTGTCGACGGTTGCGGCGTTCACCCTCGCGCTGGTCGTCGGCAAGGTTCTCGGCCGGCTCACGCTGCGCGAGGCGACGCTGGCAGGCCTGTCCGGCGGCTACGGCAATATCGGCTACATGGGACCGGGGCTGGCGCTCGCCGTGCTCGGGCCGAAGGCGGCGGCGCCGACCGCGCTGATCTTCTGCTGCGACAGCATCTTCCTGTTCACCATCGTGCCGCTCCTGATCGAGCTCTCCGACCGCGACCATCCGTCGCTCGTGCATGCCTTCGGCGTCGTGCTGAAGCAGATCGTGCTCAACCCGCTGATCATGTCGGCCTGCTTCGGCGCGGCCGTGGCGGCGATGCATATCGAGCTGCCGGTCGCGCTCGACCGCACCATCACCTTCCTCCAGAACGCAGCCGCTCCGACCGCGCTGTTCGTGCTCGGCGTGACCGTGGCGCTCCGCCCGTTCGACCGCGTGCCCTGGGAAGTGCCGGGCGTGATAGCGGTCAAGCTCCTGATCCATCCGCTCGCCGTATTTGGATTGATGCTGGCGTTCGGTCCGTTCGCGCAGCCCTGGGCCGCGACCGCCGTGCTGATGGCTTCGCTGCCGCCGGCGCTGAACGTGTTCGTCATCGCCCGGCAGAACGATGCCTGGATCGAATCCGCCTCCGTCGCTGTGCTGCTCGGGACTTTTGCGTCCGTGGTCACGCTGACCAGCGTGATGTGGGCGATCCAGACCGGCCGGCTGGCGTTTCCGTGAACGGCGGGTATGCTCACCTCTCCCGCAGGGCCCCAGCGGGGAGAGGCAAACCGAGTATCCTAACCGACAGTTAGTCCGCGGCTACCTTCGCCACGTCGGCGTCAGCCCCTCGCGCATGGCGAGGCGCCTGAGTGGTCCGATGGCCCCGAGCAGGTGCATGCCGACTGCGCGGACCGGCTGGAACGGCAGGAAATCGTTGAGCAGCGAGCGGTTGGCGATATCGATCGCAAACGTCCGGCTCAGGATATCAGGACGGCGCGCCCGGTCGTAGCGCTCGAGCACCGCGTCCGCCCCGGGATCCTGGCCCGATGCGATGGCCTCTCCTGCGAGCCTGGCAATGTCGGCGGCATCGCGCAGGCCGAGATTGAGGCCTTGGGCGCCAATGGGGGGGACCACATGGGCGGCTTCGCCGACCAGCGCGATGCGGTCGCGGCCGAAGGATTTCGGACGTTCGATGGTAAGCGGAAACAGGTTGCGTCCGGGCTCGACAGTCATGCGGCCGAGGATCGAATGCGACTGCTTCTCGATCGTGGCGGACAGCTCCTCGTCGCTCAGTCCGCGAAGCCGCTCGGCCTCGGCGGGCGCAGAGACCCAGACGATGCTGGATCGGTTGCCGGGCAGGGGCACGAACACGCAAGGCCCGTGCGGCGTGTGGAACTCGGTCGAGACATTGCGATGCGGCCGCGCGTGGGCGACGTTGAAGGTCAGCGCGGTCTGCGTCAGGTCGCGCCGCGTCACCGCGATTCCGGCGGCCTCGCGGCATTGCGAATGCCGGCCATCGGCGCCGACCACGAGCCGGGCTGACAGGAATTGTCCGGAGGCGGTGCGGATCGCGACGTCGTCGGCTTCGATGACGACGCTTTCGGCCTCGTCGTCAAAACGGACGAGGCTCGGTAACTCGGCCGCGCGCTGTTCCAGTGCGAGCATCAGCGAGCGGTTGTCGATGTTGTAGCCGAAGGCGTCGAGAGCAATCTCGTGACAGGAGAACCGTACCTCCGGCGCGCGGAACAGCCGCCCGGTGTCGTCGACGAGGCGCATGACCTCGAGCGCGGCCGCCTTGTCCCTGCAGCGCGGCCAGACATCGAGCGTCTCGAGCAGATCGACGGAGGCGCCGAGCAACGCGGTGGTACGATTGTCGGCATAGGGCACGCGCCGCGCCACCAGCGCGGTCCGTGCACCCGCCTGGGCCAGGGCGATAGCCGCTGCAAGTCCCGTCGGCCCGCCGCCGATCACGGCCGTGTCAAAGAGCGTCGATGCGTCTGTCATGAAGGACAAATGACACGCCCCACGGCAAATTCAAGCTGAGTCTCTCCGCCGTCATTCCGGAGACCGTCAACTCGCCATCCCGCTGATTTGGCCTGATCTTGTGGCGAATTGCGTGGCCGAACGCCGCAATGGCGGATGTGCAAACCGGTCTCATTCTGATAGCAGAAGCCATGGATACTCAGCAGGATTCCCTGAAGCCGAGACCTGCGATCCGAGCCGCGGCCTTCTCGGTGCACATCTTCACCGCATTCGGCGCGGCCGTCGCGCTGCTGGCGATGCTGGAGGCCGTACGCGAGCACTGGGCGGCGATGTTTCTGTGGCTCGGCGTAGCCCTGATCATCGACGCGATCGACGGGCCGATCGCGCGCCGGCTCAACGTCAAGGATGTGCAGCCGAACTGGTCGGGCGATGTGCTCGATCTCGTGGTCGATTTCGTCACCTATGTCTTCGTACCGGCCTATGCGATCGTGGCGAGTGGACTGCTGCTGCCGGTCGCGGCCCCCTTGCTCGGCGTCGCCATCATCGTCACCAGCGCGTTATATTTCGCCGATCTGCGCATGAAGTCGGACGACAATCATTTCCGCGGTTTTCCGGCGCTGTGGAACGCTGCGGCGTTCTATTTGTTCCTGCTGCACTGGCCGCCGCTTCTGTCGACGCTGCTGGTGACGGCGCTGGTGGTGCTGACCTTCGTGCCGTTCCACGTGCTGCATCCGGTGCGTGTCGTGCGGCTGCGATGGCTGACGATGTCGCTGATCGTGATCTGGGGGCTGCTCGGGATCTACACGCTGCAGATGGATTTTCGCGTCGGCACCGGCGTGACCGTCGCGCTCTGCGCGATCGCGCTCTGGATCAGCTTCAGCGACGCGCTGATCCGGCTGGCAAGATCCTTCTTATGATGCGTCTGTTGACCAGCCCCGAAGCCTGGGCCGCGCTGCTTACTTTGACCGCGCTCGAGATCGTGCTCGGTATCGACAACGTCATCTTCCTGTCGGTGATCGTGTCGCGCATCCCCGGCAAGCAGGCGTACCGCGCCCGCCAGATCGGGCTGGGGCTGGCGCTGGTCTTCCGCATCATCCTGCTCAGCCTGCTGGTCTGGCTGATCGGCCTCACCGCGCCGGTGTTTTCGCTTCGGGGTTACGATTTCTCCTGGCGCGACCTCATCCTGATCGGCGGCGGCCTGTTCTTGATCGCGAAGGCGACGCATGAGATCCACGCCGAGGTCGAAGCCGATGATGGCGAAGGCGAGCAGGCCTCCGGGCGCAGCGCTTTCTTCTGGGTGATCGCCCAGATCATCGTCATCGACATCGTGTTCTCGCTGGACTCGATCATCACCGCGATCGGCATGGCGCAGGACATCGAGATCATGATCGCGGCCGTCGTGATCGCCTGCCTGGTCATGTACCTTTCATCAGGGCCAGTGTCGCGATTCGTCGCGGAGCATCCGACCACGAAGATGCTGGCGCTGGCTTTCCTCGTGCTGATCGGCGTCGCGCTGGTCGCGGACGGATTCCATTTCCACATTCCGCGCGGCTACATCTATTTCGCAATTGCGTTCTCGGCGGCGGTCGAATTCTTCAACGTGCTGGCGAAGCGCAACCGCAGGAGGAACCGCAAACAGCCCGCTTAGGCGTTCGAGTTGACAAGGCGGGCGCGATGTCTTTCGCTCAGCCGCGAGAAGAGGAGGTCAGTGATGACCAAAGCCGTCCGTGTGCACAAGGTCGGAGGCCCCGAAGCCCTGGTCTATGAGAGCGTCGATGTCCCGGCGCCGGGCCCCGGCGAGGTGCGCATCCGCCAGCATGCGGTCGGGTTGAACTTCATCGACATCTATTATCGCACGGGCCTCTACAAGGCGCCGGGGCTGCCCTTCATTGCCGGCAACGAGGCTTCGGGCGAGGTCGTCGCGGTCGGGCCGGGCGTCACACATTTCCATCCCGGCGACCGTGTCGCCTACTACGACAATCTCGGTGCCTATACCGGCGAGCGCAACATCCCCTGGGAGAAGCTGGTCAAGCTGCCCGACCACATCACCCACGAGCAGGGCGCCGTGCTGATGCTGAAGGGGCTCACCGTCTGGTATCTCCTGCACAAGACCTTCAAGGTCGAGCCGCATCATCGCGTGCTGATTCATGCCGCCGCTGGCGGCATCGGCCTGCTCGCCTGCCAATGGGCGAGCGCGCTGGGGGCTCACGTCATCGGCACGGTGGGCTCGCGCGAGAAGGCCGAGCTTGCCGAGGCCAATGGCTGCGATCACGTCATCCTCTACAATGAGGAAGACTTCGCCGCGCGCGTGAAGCAGATCAGCCGCAACGAGGGCTGCGACGTCGTCTATGACGGCGTCGGCAAGGCGACCTTTCCGGGCTCGCTGTCCTGCCTCAAGCCGCGCGGCATGTTCGTCTCGTTCGGCAATGCCTCAGGTCCCGTGCCGCCGTTCTCGATCGCCGAGCTCAACAAACACGGCTCGCTGTTTGCGACCCGGCCGAAGCTCAACGACTATATCGGCAAGCGCTCGGAGCTGCTCGAAGGCGCCGACACGCTGTTCGCCGCCGTCATCAACGGCATGCTGCATGTGCCGATCAATCACGCCTACGCGCTGAAGGACGCCGCGAAGGCCCATATCGATCTCGAGAGCCGCAAGACGACGGGCGCGTCGATTTTGAAGCCGTAGTTCTTTCGTCATCATCCGCTCCCGTGTCCCGGACGCGCTGCAGCGTTCTTACGCTGCTGCGCAGAGCCGGGATCCAGAAGGCGGCACGGGGCGCTGCGGCGGGATGGGCCCCGGCTCTGCAGCGCACCGCCGAAGAGGCGTTGCGCTGCGTCCGGGGCACGAGACTGGCGTTACGCCACGCGCCGGGCCGCACCGGCCTTGGTCAGGATCACATCCAGACAATCGATCATCTCCGCGATCTCCGCCCGCGTGACGTTGAGCGCCGGCATGAACCGCAGCGAGTCGACCTGCGGCGCGTTGAGGAGCACGCCGGCCTCGAAGGCTTGCGCGACAATGCCAGGCGCCATTGGCAGCTTGAGGTCGAGCGCGAGCAGGAGGCCGCGCCCGCGGACGCCGCCGAGGCCGTGCCGGGCCGAGATCTTCTGCAACTCGCTTTCGAGCAGCAGGCCGGTCTCGGTGACCGCCTTCAGGAAGTCGGGCTTGCTGACCTGCTCCAGCACCGCAAGGCCCGCTGCGCACATGATCGGGTTGCCATTGAAGGTGCCGCCCTGGTCGCCGTGCTCGAAGCAGGAGGCGTGTTCGGTCGCGAGCAGCGCCGCGAGCGGTACGCCGCCGCCGATGCCCTTGCCGAGGGTCATGATATCAGGCGCAATACCGGCATGCTCGTAGTGGAAGAGCCTTCCGGTGCGGCCCATGCCGGTCTGGATCTCGTCGAAAATCAAGAGCAGGTCATGCGCCTCGGTGAGCGCGCGCAGCTCCTGCAGGAACTGATCGGTCGCAGGCCACACGCCGGACTCGCCCTGGATCGGCTCGATCATGACGGCGACGGTGTTGTCGTTGATCAGCTTCTTGACCGAGGCGATGTCGTTGAGCTTCGCCTTCTTGAAGCCGGCAACCTTCGGCTCGAACAGCGGCTCGAACGCCTTCTTGCCCGAGGCCGACATCGTCGCCAGCGTCCGGCCGTGGAAGCCGCCTTCGAAGCTGATGATCTCGAACGCACCGCCTTTGTGCAGGCTGCCATATTTGCGCGCGAGCTTGATCGCGCCCTCGTTGGCCTCTGCACCTGAATTGGCAAAGAACACCTGGTCGAACGCGCTGTTTGCAACAAGCGCCTGCGCGAGCTTCAGACTCGGCTCGTTGTAGAAGGCCGGGCTCGGCGTCAGCAGCCGCCTGGCCTGCGCCGCGAGCGCATCGGCAATAGCCGGCGGTGAGTGCCCGAGGCAGTTCACGGCCCAGCCCTGAACGAAATCGAGATAGCGCTTGCGGCTGTCGTCCCAGAGGTAGGAGCCGGCGCCACGAACGAACACGGCCTTGGGCCGTGCAGTGATGTCCATCAACGCGTCATACGGATGGGTGGCGGTGGTCATATCGAACTCCTCTGGGGCGGGTGGAAAAGGGACGCGAAAAGCGAGAAGGCCGCACTTTGCGGGTGCGGCCTTCTCGAAAACTGGCTGAATTCAGTGATTCAGCGGCGTCGTCGGACATGGCGCAACCCATCATCGTCGCGGGAGCGACGACGCATGGCCTGGCGCAGGTGGGTCCGAGAGTTGATCATGGGGCGCGTCCCTACAGCCGAAGGGCAGGGCTTGTCAAGCGGGTGGTTTTGCAAGACGCTCGTCGAGCTTGCATCGCCGCGGAAACAAAAGAGCCTCTAGCGCGTTTGTGATCAAGGGACGCGAATTGGTTCGAACCGGCCCTTGGACGGGTCAGACCAAGAAGGGCGGACCAACCAGACAGTTTTTGCCCTTGTCCGATACGCCTTATCCGATCGATCTCGACAGCATTCGCGACGCGTTTCCGCCGGGTATCGAGGCGCCGCCGCTGCTGCTGGATTTCGCGTGTTGGTTGAAGGGGCGACCGTTTGGTAGTGTCGGTTGCTTCTCGCTGCAAGGCCAGTTCTCCGATCATGCGCCGATCTTCGACGGTAGTCCGCTGCGCAACAGCTTCGCGCTGTTCATGCGCCTGCCGGATGGCTCTGCCATCGGCGGCTGGTACGGCGCCGGTCTTGATCGCGACAATGCGCCGATCGTGGGGTTGGGCTCCGAGGGCAACTACGAGCTGCTTGCGCCGAGCCTCAACGGGTTGCTCGCGAAACTGACGTCGCAGCAATTCGACAAAGCCTGGAGCGATCTGCTGCCGGATGACGCGGTCGAGTGCCAGACAGTCGAGCTCGCGCGGTGGCTCGCCGGACGGCCGGTCGTTGAGCAGATGCCGCCCGACGAAGGGACATCAGAACTGCCAGACTTCCGCGGCTTCGTGGAGAAGTGGAGCCGGGATCGCGAAGACTATTGGGCCAATCACCGGCTGATGGCCGAGCTCGGCTGGCGGTTATCTGCGCATCTGCCGAAAGGCAGGAACCCCACGCGCTTCGAGGTCGCGATCGTCGGCGCACAATACCAGGCCCGCGTCCTGACGCGCGGACCGCAGCCGTTCGAGGAAGCTGCCGCGATCGAGTCCCTGCTGCGCGATCTCCGCGAGGAGATGCGCCGTGCGCAGCCCGAGCTCGGACTGTGGTACGCGATGAATTTCGCGCTCTATGGCGACGGTCGCATCATGCCGCAGTTCGACTATGATACGCGCCCGACCATCGACGGCGAGCCCGCAAGCCTGTCTGAAGCCAAGGCCGATCTCGCCCGCGCACCGCGCCCGCAGCGCTGGGTGCCGAAATGGCTGGTCTGACGCAGCAGCGTCAGAACCCCGCGACGCTGCCGTGCAGATCGTACTGGTCGGCGCGCTCGATCTTCGCGGTGACGATCTCGCCGACACGCAAGGGGCGGCGGCTGGAGAGATAGACCGCGCCGTCGATCTCCGGCGCATCGGCCTTCGAACGGCCCTTCGCGACGGTCGGGCCGACCTCGTCGATGATGATCTGCTGGCGTGTGCCGACCTTGCGCTTCAGCCTGCGTGCCGAAATCTTCTGCTGGCGCGCCATCAGCGCGTTGTAGCGCTCCTGCTTGACCTCTTCGGGGACAGGATTCTCGATCGCGTTCGACGTGGCGCCGGCGACCGGCTCGTATTTGAAACAGCCGAGGCGGTCGATCTCGGCTTCCTCGAGCCAGTCGAGCAGATAGGCGAAGTCGGCATCGGTCTCGCCGGGGAAGCCGACAATGAAGGTCGAGCGCAGTGCGAGATCGGGACATTCCTCGCGCCAGCGCTTGATCCGCGCCAGCGTCTTGTCCTGCGCCACCGGACGCTTCATCGCCTTCAGCACGTCGGGGCTCGCGTGCTGGAAGGGGATGTCGAGATAGGGCAGCACCTTGCCCTCGTTCATCAACGCGATGACCTCGTCGACATGCGGGTAGGGGTAGACGTATTGCAGCCGCACCCAGGCGCCGAGTTCGCCGAGCTCGCGCGCAAGGTCGAGGAATCTGGCGCGGACCTGACGATCCTTCCACGGGCTCTCGGCGTATTTGAGATCGACGCCATAGGCCGAGGTGTCCTGCGAGATCACCAGCAGCTCCTTGACGCCGGCGCCGACCAGTCGCTCGGCCTCGCGCAGCACGTCATCGGCCGGACGCGAGACGAGGTCGCCGCGCAGCTTCGGGATGATGCAGAAGGTGCAACGGTTGTTGCAGCCTTCGGAGATCTTCAAGTAAGCGTAGTGCCGCGGCGTCAGCTTGATGCCCTGCGGCGGCACCAGGTCGAGATGCGGATTGTGCGCAGGGGGCAGCGCGCGGTGCACGGCGTCCAGCACGCTCTCATATTGCTGCGGGCCGGTGATCGAGAGCACGCCGGGATAAGCCTGCTCGATCTGCTCGGGTTCGGCCCCCATGCAGCCCGTCACGATCACCTTGCCGTTCTCGGCCATGGCCTCGCCGATCGCCGAAAGCGATTCCTGCTTGGCGCTGTCGAGGAAGCCACAGGTGTTGACGATGACGATGTCGGCCCCGTCATGCTTGCGGGCAAGCTCGTAGCCCTCGGCGCGCAGCCGCGTGATGATGCGCTCGGAATCCACCAATGCCTTGGGGCAACCGAGACTTGTAAAGGAAATACGCGGCGCTCTTTCCATGGTATCGCCTGGAACCTGCAGCTGAATTGTTCGGATATGCGATCCAACTAATTGGTCCGATAGAAAAATTCAACCGCCACGCAGCAGGGCATGGACAAATTGAAAGTTTCTGATGGGTTGAAAGCTGGTTCCGATCGAGCTCACCGGAGCGATGAAGGATGCGCTCTACCGGCCATGCCCGTTGAGCGTCTGCTTAACACCCACAAGCGGCAAAGGAGCCAACATCTGCCAGCCAAGCGACGCGCCAGAGGCAGGAGGGTGGACCAATCTAGCATCGTCCACTGAACGCGTCAGCCTAACGGTTCGGCTCCAAACCGCCGCCAGAGATTTGGATAGCGCCGAGCCAGATGCTCCGGATCTCCTCGAAAGGCTGGCCGGAGGGCCCGGGTCCTCCTAATCCGGCTTCGGGCTCAGAATAGTCGCGCACGTCGCCTTTGCCGCCTTTTTCCTCGAAAATTCGTTTCGCGACGTAGTAGACCTCCTCGAATTCCCATGTGCCATAAGGACCTGGTCGAGCTTCCAATTGCGCCAAGCTGTCGGGATCGACCAGCGCAGGCTCATATACGTCGCGTCCTCTCGATACGAGCCAGCGCCGGAAGTATTCGAAACCATCATCAGAGCAGCCGCCATGGATCACGTATGCCGCACCCCAAAGATTCCAAGTGTATGCTTTGTTGAGATAGCGCCGAAATGCCATCTCGAACGACTTGATTTCTTCGAGAGTATGTCCTCGCAACTCTGCGCATAAGGCATCTATGTGGGCGGCCGGATCATCGTCGGATCGCGTGGCGCGCTCTATGATCTCCCAGAACTGATCGGCTGGCATCTCGGATGTGGTCATAACTACCGCCAGTGGTTGCTCTATGCTGATTGGATCATCCTTACAGCCCCAACGCCAAGGCTGCAATGTGGCACGATAGGCATGCTTAGATTGAGCACATGAGTGTTGTTTCGCGTCCGAAAGCCGATATCTCGCTGTGATGAGCACACGCCCGAATTGACGAGTTTGATAGTCCGAATGACAGCCGCCTTCGGGCGGCATTTTCTTTGGGAGTAGGTGACTCAGAAAATTCACATCCGCTGTCTCAGGAGCGCCCGAGCGACACGAAGCTCACCTCGGGCGCAGCCGTCTGATCCATATCCGATCTGCCTGATTGGCAGGCCGCAGCTAGTCCCAATTGCCCATAATTACGACCCTTTGCATCGCCCTCCGCCATGCTATGGATGAACCGCGGGTGGTGAGTGACCTATGAACGCCGAACAGTCGCCTAAAATCGTGATTGTCGATGAAAGCCCGATCCGGGCTGCGATCCTCGAGGACGGATTGCGGGAGGCCGGATTTACGCAGGTCGTCCATATCCGCGAGATGCAGAGCCTGCTCGCCCGCATCTATGCGGTCGACCCCGACATCATTCTGATCGATCTGGAAAACCCCAGCCGCGACGTGCTGGAGGCGATGTTCCAGGTCAGCCGTGCGGTGCGGCGGCCGATTGCGATGTTCGTCGACCAGAGCGATTCAGCCTCGATCCAGGCCTCCGTGGAGGCGGGGGTATCTGCCTACATCGTCGACGGGTTGAAGAAGGAGCGGATCAAGCCGATCCTCGACCTCTGCGTGTCCCGCTTCAACGCCTTCGCCAAGCTCCAACAGGAGCTCGAGCGCACCAAATCGCAACTCGAGGATCGCAAGATCATCGAGAAGGCCAAGGGAATTTTGATGAAGGTGAAGAGCCTCACCGAGGACGAGGCCTATGTGCTGCTGCGCTCCACCGCGATGCGTGAGAAGAAGAAAATCGGCGAGATAGCGCAGTCGATCATCACCGCGTCGGAGATGCTGAAATGACCGCTCCCCTTCGCATCGGGTTTATCCCGCTGGTCGACGCCGCCGCCCTGATCGTTGCCGTCGACAAGGGATTTACCGCTGCCGAGGGTCTCGAGGTCGAGCTGGTGCGCGAGGTCTCCTGGTCCAACGTGCGCGACAAGCTCAACATCGGCCTGTTCGACGCCGCGCATCTGCTCGCGCCCGTGGCGATCGCGTCCTCGCTCGGGCTCGGTCACATCAAGGTGCCGCTCACCGCGCCCTTCAACCTCGGCATCAACGGCAACGCGATCACGGTGTCGCCGGCACTCCATGCCGCGCTGATGGGGGAGATTGACGGCGATCGTTTCGATCCGCTCGCCACGGCAAAAGCGCTGGCGAAGGTGGTCGCAAAACGGCGCAAGACCGGCGCCGAGCCGCTCACCTTCGGCATGACCTTCCCGTTCTCGACCCACAATTATCAATTGCGGTTCTGGATGGCGGCGGCGGGCGTCGATCCCGACGAGGACGTGCGCCTGGTGGTGGTGCCGCCGCCCTTTATGGTCGACAGCCTCGCCAAGGGCCATATCGACGCGTTCTGCGTCGGCGCGCCCTGGAATTCGGTCGCGGTCGATCTCGGCGTCGGGCACATCCTGCACTTCGTCTCCGACATCCTGGTGCGCGCGGCAGAGAAGGTGCTGGCGTTGCGTCAGGTCTGGGCCGGCAAGCACCCGGACGAGGTCGCTGCGCTGGTGCGCGCGGCGGTGAAGGCGGCCGAGTTCATCGAGAACCCTGCGAACCTGACCGAGGCGACGCACATCCTGTCGCAGCCCGAGCGGATCGGTGTCGATGCCGAGGTGATCCAGCGGTCGCTCGTCGGGCGCCTGAAGATCTCGCCCGACGGCACGGTGCGCGAAAGCGGCCGCTACCTCCTGGTCGGACGCGAAGGGGCAGGGCGCCCGGACCCGGTCCAGGCGGCGTGGCTCTATGCGCAGATGGTGCGCTGGGGGCAGATTGCGCTGAGCCCGGAGGCGCTGAAGACGGCCATGGGCGTATTCCGGCCCGACCTCTACGACGCGGCTCTGGGGCAGGCCGGAGGCGACCAGGCCGGCGGCACCTTGAGTGCCTTCGCAGGGCCGGCCTTCGATCCGCGGAATGTCGGCGTTTACCTAGCCTCATTCGAGGTCGGGCGGCGGGCGCTCTAGCGACTGCTTAGAAAATAATCATCCCGATTCGAAGCTTAATCTTTGGGCCATTGCTGCCCGAAGCAGCATGAACCTTGATCCACTTCATGCGCTGCACACAAGCTAAGCCGCTGATTTTGTTGCGTTGTGCGCCTCATACTGCGTTGGCACACGTCTTGAATAGTTGAACCCAAGCCGCCCGGCGTGGGCGCCGGCGGCCCCAGATCCATGGTGGATTTCCGCAGCAACGAGGCTGATCGGATCGCTCCGGGTTCCGGTCAGGCGCGCGCCTGCAACCTGCTCCCCGCGATCAACGTCCGTTTCACCCGTTGACGCCGCCCCGCGCGCGGCAAGCTGGAGCTTCGATATGGATTACGCGAAACCCTCCGACGTCGTGGCTTCGATGGTCGATGCCAGCCTGAAGAAGCTGGCGCTTGCCCCGCGCGACCTGTTGATCCGCGGCGCGCTTTCGGGCGCGCTACTGGGCGCGGCCACTACGCTTGCCTTCACCGGCGCCATCAGCACCGGACAGCCCATCGTCGGTGCGCTGATCTTCCCCGTCAGCCTCGTGATGATCGTGCTGCTTGGCCTCGAGCTCGTCACCGGCAGCTTCGCCATCGTTCCGCTCGCGCGCCTCGAAGGCAAGGCGAGTTGGAATGCGGTGATCGCCAACTGGTCCTGGGTCTTCGTCGCCAATCTGCTCGGAAGCATCGCCTTCGGCGCGCTGATCGCAATCTCGCTCACCAATATGGGCAAGGTCGAGGTCGCCGGCGTTGCCGCCCGCATCGTCGCGGTCGCCGAAGCCAAGACCATCGGCAACGCCGCGATCGGCACCGCCGGCATGGTCTCGGTCTTCGTCAAGGCTGTGCTCTGCAATTGGCTGGTCTGTCTCGGCGTCGTCATGGCGATGACCTCGACCTCGACGGTCGGCAAGATCGCAGCGACCTGGCTGCCGATCTTCCTGTTCTTCGCGCTCGGCTTCGAGCACGCCGTCGTCAACATGTTCGTCATCCCGACCGGAATGCTGTTCGGCGCAAAGGTCACCGTCGCCGACTGGTGGCTTTGGAATCAGATCCCCGTGACGCTTGGCAATCTCGTTGGTGGCTTCGTGTTCACCGGCCTTGCTCTCTACGCGACGTACAAGCCCGCAAAGCCCGCGGCCGACGTGGCGCAGGTCGCGGTCCAGGCAGCAGAGTAGGTCCATTCAGCCCATGAAACTCGATACAGCACCCACGGCCGATTTCTCCGACGAGCAGAAGCGCTATCTCGAAGGCTTCATGTCCGGCATGCAGGTCGGACGCGTCGGGCGCGCTTTCGCAGCCGGCGGCGCGCCGAGCGCGAGCGCGCCCGCGGAGCCGATCGGTCCCGATGCCGCGCACATCAAGGCACAGGACAAGCTCATTGCCGCGGGCAAGAAGCTCGCCGATCAGGAGAAGTTCAAGCGCGAGTTGCATCCCTTCGACGCTTACGAGCGGTTGAAGGATCAGGCGCGCAACAACGCCAACCCGACGCCGGCCGACAATTTCCGCTGGCGCTATTACGGCATCTTCTGGGTGGCGCCGGCGCAGACTTCCTATATGGCGCGCCTGCGCATTCCGAACGGCATTTTGAAGCACTGGCAAGTGTCGGGGCTTGCCGATCTCGCCGAAAGCTGTGGCGGCGGCTACACGCATGTCACGACGCGCGCGAACTTGCAGATCCGCGAGATCGAGCCGAAGAACGCGGTTGCGCTGATCGAAGGTGTCCAGGACATCGGCCTGTGCTCGCGCGGCGCGGGCGCTGACAACATCCGCAACGTCACGGGCACGCCGACCGCCGGTATCGATCCGCAGGAACTGCTCGACACGCGCCCCTATGCGCGCAAATGGCACTACCACATCCTCAACGATCGCTCGCTGTTCGGGTTGCCGCGCAAGTTCAACGTTGCCTTCGACGGCGCCGGCAAGATCGCCGTGCTGGAGGAGACCAACGACATCGCCTTTACCGCGGTCGAAGTGAAGGACGGCTTTGGTGTCGCGCCCGGCGTCTGGTTTCGGCTCGGCCTCGGCGGCATCACCGGCCACAAGGACTTTGCGAAGTATTCAGGCATCGTCGTCCGTCCCGAGGACGCGACATCAGTTGCGGACGCCATCGTTCGCGTCTTCATCGAGCACGGCGACCGCACCAACCGCAACAAGGCACGGCTGAAATACGTGCTCGACAACATGGGGCATGACGGGTTTCTGAAGTTGGTTGAGGAGCGCCTCAAGAAGCCGTTCGCGCGCGTGCCGGCCGAAGCGATTGCGCCGCGTCCAGCGGCCGACCGCATGGCCCATGTCGGCGTGCACAAGCAGAAGCAGGCCGGGCTCAACTGGGTCGGCGTGGCTCTGCCGGTCGGCAGGCTCACCTGCGAGCAGATGCGTGGTATCGCCAGGATCGCCCAGGACCTCGGCGACGGCGATATCCGCCTGACGGTCTGGCAGAACCTTCTAATCTCCGGCGTGCGCGACGAGAACGTCGTGCTCGTCACCGCCGCGGTCGAGAGGCTCGGCCTTGCCACTGAGGTCTCGAACATCCGCGCCGGTCTGATCGCCTGCACCGGCAATGCCGGCTGCAAGTTCGCAGCCTCCGATACCAAGCGGCATGCCGCCGCGATCGGCGACTGGTGCGACGAACGCCTGAGTCTGGACACGCCGCTCAACATCCATCTGACGGGCTGCCATCACTCCTGTGCCCAGCACTACATCTCCGACATCGGCTTGATCGCGGCCAAGGTGCCGGGCGCGAGCGAGGAGGACACGGTCGAGGGCTATCACCTCTTCACCGGCGGCGGCTTCGGTCCCGATGCCGATATCGGGCAGGAGGTGTTCCACGACGTGAAGGCCGAGGATGTGCCGAAGACTGTCGAGGGGCTTTTGAAGGCCTATCTCGCCAACCGCACCTCGCGTGACGAGACGTTCCTGACCTTCTCCCGTCGCCACGACGGTGAAGCCTTGCGCAAGCTCGCCGAAGCGGAAGCAGCAGCATGAACCAGATGACCGTGCCTCCCAAGATCGAAATCATTCCGGCCAATGCACCGTTCAGCGAAGGCCAGCGGCTGTGGCTGAACGGGTTTCTGGTCGGCATGCTCGGGCTCGATGGCTCGACGCCGCTGTCGCCGGCGGAGAACGGCGCGATGCTCGCGCCGCAAGGAGACGGCGATGACGGCGAGGCGCCCTGGCATGACCCGGCAATGCCGATCGCCGACCGCATGAAGCTCGCGGAAGGACGTCCGCTCCGCCGACGCATGATGGCGGCGATGGCGCAGCAGGACTGCGGCCAGTGCGGCTACAATTGCGCCGACTATTCGGACTCGATCGCCAACAGGAGCGAAGCCCGCCTCAACCTCTGCGCTCCCGGCGGCAAGGAGACGGCGCGGATGCTGAAGCAGCTCTTCGAGGAGCTGGACAAGGCACCGGCTGCAAAGCCCGCTGCGGGTACGGCAGCGAGCGTTCCGCCTACGCCGGAGGTGAAGGCCGAGCCCGGCCGCGCGCGCGAAAATCCGGCCGAAGCGACCTTCCTGTCGCGGCGCCTGCTCAACAAGGGCGCCTCCGAGAAGGAAACTCATCACATCGAGTTCGATCTTTCTGCGAGCAAGCTCGACTATGTCGTCGGCGATTCCTTCGGCGTGTTCGCGCGCAACGATGTCGGCCTCGTCGACCAGATCATCGCGCTGCTTGGCGCCTCCCATACCACGGAGGTCAACGGCAAGACGCTGCGCCAGGCGCTGATCGAGGACGTCTCGCTGTCGCCTGCGCCCGACAAGCTGTTCGAGCTGATCTCCTTCATCACCGGCGGAGCGCAGCGCGAGAAGGCGAGGGCGCTGGCGCAGGGCGAAGATCCCGATGGCGATGCCGCGACGCTCGACGTCATGGCAGCGCTCCAGAAATTTTCCGGTACGCGGCCGCATCCCGAAGCCTTCGTCGAGGCGCTGGAGCCGCTCCAGCCGCGGCTCTACTCGATCTCCTCGTCGCACAATGCGACGCCCGGAAAGCTGTCGCTGACGGTCGATTCCGTGCGCTACGTCATCGGCAAGCGCAAGCGCCTCGGCGTCGCCTCGACCTTCCTCGGCGAGCGCATCAACGAGGGCGAGAAGCTCAAGGTCTATGTGCAGAAGGCGCATGGGTTCGGCCTGCCGCAGGATCCGAAGACGCCGGTCATCATGATCGGCCCGGGCACCGGCATCGCCCCGTTCCGCGCCTTTCTGCTCGACCGCAAGGCGACCGGCGCACCCGGCAAGAACTGGCTGTTCTTCGGCCACCAGCGCAGCGATTGCGACTTCTTCTATCGGGACGAACTCAACGCGATGAAGACCTCGGGCCTGCTGACGCGCCTGTCGCTGGCCTGGTCACGCGACGGCGAGAAGAAGTTTTATGTGCAGGACCGCATGCGCGAAGTCGGCCGCGAGTTGTGGACGTGGCTCGCCGAGGGCGCGCATCTCTACATCTGCGGCGATGCCAAGCGCATGGCCAAGGACGTCGAGCGCGCGCTGGTCGACATCGTCGCCCAGTTCGGGGCACGTTCGACCGACGAAGCCGTGAGTTTTGTCGCCGAGCTCAAGAAGAAGGGCCGTTTCCAGGCCGACGTGTACTAGGGCCTGTTGGGATTCATCGGGAATTTATCACGGCGGCGGCGAGATGGAGCATGGCAGCGAAGCTTTGATCGGTCTTGTCGGCGCGCATCGCGATGCGCTTGAATTCCTTGAGCTTGCAGAAG
>JAEWFG010000360.1 GCA_023388935.1 Pseudomonadota bacterium
CCGCAAGAGTGCCCTCCGCGCGCAACGTCAGCAAAAGCTGCAAGAGATCGGCGCTTACGTCGATGAGTTCTGTTAGCTTTCTCCTGCCGTTCGTGGTGGCCTTTTCGGTTGCGAGTACCAAATCGAAGGCAGCATCGTCGATCATCGGAATCAGTGTGAGTAGTAACGACTCGTGCGCAGCCTTCAGCAAAGACAGTTGGTGCTCGTTCACCGCAAAAAGCTGCCGATCGCCCGATGCCGTTCGCAGCGTCCGCTCGCGGAGATCGAAGATGTTATCGGCCTCGGTGCCAAGAGCCAGCAGACGTTCGACGCGTCCTCGGAGTGGTGTTGTCTCAGGCCCGCTAGGAAGAAGCTGTAGACTCCTGTCGAGCGTCGCAGCTGAGGAAAGGAATCGCTCGCGAATCGGCTGGACCAACGTTGGATCGCTCACATGAGCAGCCTCCGTAAGCAAGCCGGCGGCCAAATTGCCTTCTGCATTGATGGTAAACAGCTGATCGATTTTACTTACGTTGCCTTCGACGAGATCCGTTGTCGCCTTGGTACTCTCCGCCGTGACGTCCTCGCCTCTGGTCACCAAGTTGAACACGGAGTCGTCGATCAGTGGCTCAATCGCGAGCAGAAAATCATCATGGGCACTGGCGAGCCCTCTCATGAGAGATTGACGGCGTGTTTCGAGTCGCAGCCGGTTTTCGACTGCGGCGTTCAGTTCTCTAATCTTCGTCGTGGTCTCATGCTCGATTTTCGAAAGCGCAAGGGTTTTTTCCGGCGGCACGCTCGATGAAACCAATGTCTCGATCAGAGAGCCTAATGCACGAGCGTGCGCTTCCAGTTTTGCGTCTTCTGAAACGCGCTCTTCCTGATTGCCGACAGCCATTAGCGCTGGCGCAGCGGCTGCAATTTCAGCGCTTTTTTCTGCGGAGCCCAGGGCAGTAATTATACCGGGAACGCTTTCGTCCGTGACGTGCGTGACCGCGCGATCGATATCCCGGAAAACGTACCAAGCAACCGCGCTGGCTAAGGCCGTTAACGCGGCAAGAGAGAAAAATGCAATAAAAAGCTTGGCCTTGATGCCGAACTGTACATGACGTGAACTGGTCGTAACTACACCTTGCTGCCGCGAAGGCTCAATGAAGGAATCGTGGGCCTGGACAAGTGTCATTTGTCAAGGCTAGCTTGCGGCGCGCCAGGGCTAGCCCGAGGCTCCTGCCATCTGACATCGGTATTGCTCAGCTTCTCGACTGCCTTGAAGCTTCCGTCCGATTGAATCACCGTGAGATAGACAGTATCCATTCCTTGATTGCTAGCCGGTCCATAGGCCAGGGTTACGCCGTCCAGGTCAAAAACGCCTACGTTCTTGATGGTCGCGAGAAATCCGGCACGGGTTATCGGGTTTTCAGAGCGATTTAGCGCTTCAACAACCAGCCGGCCCACGACGTAGCCTTCGAGCGATACGAAGCCTGGCCTCGCGCTCGGATCCACTGCCTTCAAAGCCCTCTGATAGCGGGCGATAAGGGGAAGGTTCGTGTTGTTCGGAAGCGGAACGACCTGCGTTACCACCACGCCCTCGCCGTCCCGACGAAGTTCTTCGGCCAGCGGCTCGCTACCTACGAACGAGATGTTCACGAACACCGCATCCAGCTTGATCATGCGCGCGAGTCTGATGAATTCGGCGCAAGGCTTATAGGCGCCCACCATAACTACCGCCTGCGGATGACCCCTTCGAATGGCCAGCAAGGCTCGCTTGACGGCGGTCGTACCGCGCATGTACGTGCCTTCCGCTACTAGCGCCAAGCCTCGTTTTTCAAGGGCTCGTTTCACCCCATCGAGGCCGGCGCGGCCGAATGAATCGTCTTGGTACAGAATGGCTATGAGCGAGACCCCAAGGTCGGTTGTCAGATGTTTGATCCATGCCTCAGTTTCTTGACCGTATGAGGCGCGGACATTGATCACGTTCGTCAGAGCCGGATCGCGCAGAAAGTCAGCGCCCGTGAATGGCCCGATGAAAGGCACCCCCCGCTCCGTCGAAATTGGCTGCACCGCCTTTGACGTGGGAGTTCCTACCTCTCCGATCAGGGCAAAAACCCCATCCTTCTCGATGAGCTTGCTTGTGTTGGCAATCGCGGCTTCCGGTTCGTAGTCATCGTTGTACGAGATCAGCTCGAGCCTGCGGCCGTGCACGCCTCCGGCGGTATTAGCCTCATGGAAGGCGGCTAATATGCCCTCGCGCATTCCTACGCCGAGGGCCGCCGCCGGCCCCTTCAGGGCGGCAGACTGGCCAAACACGATGCGGTCTTCGAAAACGCCAGGGTCAGCCCGTAGGGGAAGCGCCCAAAGCAGGCTCAGGAGGATGAATCCAGCTGACGTGACTGCCGTATTCGGACGCGAGACCGGCATGGGATTTCCCCCCGCGCTGTCTGGTTCCAACTCAATACTCAAAGTTCCACCGGCGCAACAATTTATCGCGGCAACTATGCTGTCCCAAGTTGACATTGCCCCTTCATTTTGGGGTCGGACGGGACGCTACACCAGCAAGTTGAACAGGAGTTTATGGCTTTCGGAGATCGAGCCGGAGCGGAAGCGGCGTTTCGTCGATCACTCAGTTCCCGAACTGTGAGTGCCTGCAGGATCTCAAACCCTTGTCGCACTTCTAACGCCGTTCGACTTCGGACTCTTGCTCCATCTGCAAGATGCGCGCTCGCAGCGCGTCGAAGGTTTCTTCGGCAGCCTCGCTGAACAGCGGATCCTCATGATTCGTTGAGGCCGAAGCGATCTCAGTCCAATCTGAAGGCTTCAGAACCTTGAGGGCGGCGGGGAAAAAATCGCGATCCTCGATCATGATGTGACGCCGCTCGCTCTCTATGAAATCGCGAAAGATGTTGTCCACATTTTGCCGAAGAACCTCGCGTCCCGCCAGAACACCGTCGATCGCCTGAGCGACGCGGAGCAAACGCAGCGTCCCCCTTTGGTGCTCAAGCGTCAGATCGCCGACCTTCGCCGCCGCAGCTGGATCTCGAAGCTTTAGCTTGCCAAAGACCAATTCTTCTTGGGGATGATGGTACAGCTCCGGATAAAGCTCGAAGTAGCTGATAATCGCGCGAATGACCTCATAGTCGGGATGGTCCCCGCGATCGAAGATCTCAAGCTCGCGCTCAAGCACGGCGAGCAGCGTCTCGATATTGCGGTGTTCTCGGGATAGACGCTCAATGATCATTGCGACCTCCAATGAACCATTGAATGATAAAGCTACCCCGAAAGCGACCTCAATAATTTGCGATAGATCAAACAGAGGATCTGGTCCGGCGGGTCTTCGGGGCTGACTGACTGTACCCACGAAAATCGACCCTGCCACGGTTCACGGCAGAACGAGTGGTACAAACAGGCGCCGCGACGCTGGCGGAAACCACCAACGCGTTGATGATTCCGCAGCGCGTGCGGGATGCGGAGTGGAACAGCTACGTGAAAAAGCTCGCGGATGCCGCGAACGAGGCCTACCGCGCCGCGGAGGCGCGAGACCTGAAATCGGTTTCGGACGTGAGCGACCGGCGCGACGGCATCTGCGCCGCCTGCCACCGCCATTATGGGCTCGAATAGAGCCCCGGACCGCCGACGTTGGCGTGGCATCCGACGAACCAACGCTGCTCGACGTGCTCGAGCGAACGTTCGGGCGCTCCCGCCTCCCCGGTCTTCACGGTCCGCGTCCAGAACGTTGCCTCGAGGTCCTTGCGATGTTCGAGCGGTCGGAACCGCCTACCCTCCTTGCCGTGCACGGACTCCGATTGAACGAGAAACGACACGCTGTTGTCGCGTGTGCCGCACACAACGCTCCCGAACGTTGCAAAACTCCACCCCCGCAGCGCATAAACATATCTCGGCGGAGGGAATTCCCTCCGCCGTCCGATCTCAATTGCTTGCGTCCGTCAGTTTGACCCCAAACTCACATTCAAGCAGCTGGCGTTCGCACTGACTACGCGAAATGGAAGTCCTGGCTCGTCAGCGAGCTCAGCTTGGTCCATGTCAGCTTCAGCGAGTCGGCCCCTGAAGAGATGACAACGTCGTTGCCCTGCTGGGTCGCATGGCTAAGTACGCTGGCAAAATCGCTGAAGGTAGCAGTGCTGAACTGAATTACGTCGTGCGTCGGACCTGTCGCCGTGAAATTCTTGATCACGTCATTCCCGAAATGCGGGGCGAACACGAACGTATCGCCGCCGCCGTGGCCCGAGAGGATATCGTCACCCGACGTGCTCTTCAGGGTATCGCCGGATGACGAACCGACCACGATAGAACCGGCGCTTGTCCCAACGAGCTTTCCGCTGCTATTATACTCTTGGGCCGTGATCGCATGTACGGTATCCGAAAGCGGCTTGTCCGTCGTAAAACTCCAGCCTCCGTACGATTTGGTGGTCGTCTCGCCGATCAGTTTCCCGTTGTCATAGAACTTGATCAGGCTATTGGCAGCGGCCGTACCCGTAAGGTTGACTACGGAATTGGGCACATCGCCGTGGAGACCGGTGAACTTGATCGACCCGACTGCAGCAGAAGTCGGATTCACCGTGACCACATCGGCGACTGACGCCACGCTCGTATTGCCCGCGACGTCAGTCGCCTTGGAAATGAAGCTGTGAGCACCGCTAGCAAGAGTGCCGGTATCAAAGCTCCACGTCCCGGCGCTACCGGCGGTCACCGTAGCGATCTGCTTGCCGTTGTCCCAGATCGAGACCGTGCTGTTTGCTTCCGCAGTCCCCTTCAACAGAAGGTCGTTGAAGGTTGTCGTCGCACCGACCGCGGCGCCGGCCTGGGAATAGTGGGCCAGTGTAGGCGCAACCGGGGCATGCGTGTCGATGGTGACGGCAAAATCCGCAGAGGCGACGCTCTTGTTGCCGGCGGAATCGTTATCGATCGCCGTGAAATGATGAACGCCATCATTCAGTGTGGACGTGGTCAGGCTCCAGGCTCCCTTGCTGTCCACTGTCGCCGTTCCAACCTTCGTCGTTCCCTCGAAGACCGTCACCGTGCTGTTCGCCACCGCAGACCCGCTAAGCGTGACCTTGTTGACGTTGGTGATGAGGTCTCCCTTGATGCCACTATCGGGGGAGATCGAGAGGATGGACGGGGCCGGCACCTGAGACGGCGTCGTGCCGACCACAGGATCGCGCGCCTGCGACACGGCGCTGACATTGCCAGCGGCATCGGTCGCAGTCGCCGTCAAGGAGTGAGTGCCCTGGGAAAGAGCACCCGTCGTAATGGCCCAGTTGCCCTTCGCGTCGGCTGTCCCGGATCCGACAAGCGTCTTGCCGTCGTATACCTTGATGCTGCTGTTTGCCTCAGCCGTGCCCGACAGCTTCACCTGGTTGGTGTTCACCGTCGTGTCCGTAAGCAACACAGGGGCGGCTGGCGCCTGGGTATCAACCGTGACCGTCAGCGCGGCGGATGCCACACTGCTCTTGCCGGCCGCATCGGTTGCGGTCGCCGTCAGAACGTGCTTGGCATCAGTCAAGGCCGTCGTGACGAAACTCCAGCTGCCTGTTGCGCTGGCGGTGGCCGTCCCGATCTGCTTTGTGCCGTCGAACACTTTCACCGTGCTGTTGGCCGCCGCGGTTCCAGTCAGCGTAAGCTTATTGGCGCTGGTGATGCCATCGCCGACGACGCCTGTGTCTTGCGAGAAGGAAGCAATCACCGGCGCGGACGGCGCAGGGGTACCGTCCGTCGGGGGCGAGCTTGGGTACGGAATCGGGTCTCTGTTGTTGTCCCATTGGACATTGTTGCTAACCGTCGCCTTCGTGCCATTGACCGCGACGTAGCCGTAGTACCCCTTCTCAAGGTAGTTGTTCTCGATGACGATGTTGGAGATAACGCCGCTCAGCCCGGCCTTTTGGTCCACGTGCACCGTGTACGCAGGATCACCAAACATCAAATTGTTTCTGACGGTGACATCGTTGACGGAACCAAAGTCGTTATCGATAAAGACCGCGGCCGTGCCGTTGCCGTTGGGTAGGCTAATCGTATTGTTCTGGATCAGCACATGATTTTGGGTGCCCAGGCAGACGACGCCGTCGTAGTGAGGATCGGCGCTGCCGTAATACAAGTCGTGGACATAGTTGCCATCGACGGTGCTCGCGCCGTCCTTTAATTGGATGCCAATCCCAACGTGCGAAATGTCGTTGCCGACAAACGTTCCGCCGCCGAGAATGCCCGAGTTGGTTAGGTTGCCTCCGATGATTTTGCAGTGCTCAACCGTAAGGTTGGGCGCTCGATCGCCTGAAATGGACCCGCGGAGCGGGACCACTTGAGCTGATTTCTTAGTTGGAAACTGCCCGCTCCTGATCCTTCTCTATCACGCTGCCAGAAACTCTGTCTGCTGCTGTTGCTGTGGGCATGTGGTCAA